>DATLYP010000043.1:0-20666 GCA_035574655.1 Gaiellaceae bacterium | reverse complement strand
CGGCACGGGCTCGAGCGCGAAGAGGGCGTCCGCGTCCAGCACCGCCGGCAGGTCGACCCGCTCGAGCAGCGCCCGGACGAGCGCCTGCCGGCCCTCGCCGCGCCCGAGGCCGGGGCCGAGGGCGAGCGCGCTCGCCCGCTCGGCCGCGGCGGCGATCGTCTCGAGCGCCGTCTCCTCCTCCCAGCCCAGCTTCACCGGCTCGAGCGCAAGCGTCTCCACGACGGGGAGCGAGGCCCGGGGGACGGCGAGGGTCACGTAGCCCGCGTCGGCGCGGAGCGCGCCCAGGGCGGCGAGCGCCGCCGCCCCCGTCATCCCCGGCTGCCCGCCGACGACGAGCACCGAGCCCGCCGTGTACTTCGTGTCCCGCGGCCCGCGGCGGGGGACGGCGCCGAGCAGCTCGGGGGTGGCGCGGCGGTGCTCGGTCTCGACCGGCTCGAGCCCGATGTCCGCGAGCAGGACGCGCCCGGCGTGGAAGGCGCCGGGGGCGACCACGAGCCCGACCTTGAGGCCGTGGAAGGTGACCGTCAGGTCGGCCCGGACGGCGGCCCCGGCCACCTCCCCGGTGGAGGCGTCCACGCCCGAGGGCAGGTCGACGGCGACCACCGGGGCGCCCGCGGCGTTGATCCGCTCGATGAGCGCGGCCGCCTCCGGGCGCGGCGCCCCGCGGAAGCCGGTGCCGAAGAGCGCGTCCACGACCACGTCTGCGCCCGCCGGCTCGACGCTCTCCTCCGCCTCCCGGCCCGCCTCCCGCAGGACGCGGGCGGCCACCCGCCCGTCGCCCCCGTTCGAGCCCTTGCCGCAGACGCAGACGAAGCGGCGCGCCCCCGGGTAGGCGCGCATCGCCGCCTCGGCGACCGCGCGCCCCGCCCGCTCCATCAGCTCCGGCACGGAGTCGGGGTAGCCGGGGTAGCGCTCCTCGGCCGCCCGCATCTCTGCCGCCGTGTAGAGCGGCTCGAGCACGGCTCAGGCGGCGGGGGAGACGACGCAGACCGCCGCCGCCAGCCCGCGCGAGTGCGTGAGCGAGAGGTCGATCGCGCCCGCGCCCACGCGCTCCGCGTACGCGGCCGTGCACCCGGAGAGCCGCACGCCGGGCTTCGGGCGGCCGACGATCTCGACCTCCTTCCACGTGAAGCGGACGCCGCAGCCGAGCGCCTTGCCCACCGCCTCCTTGCCCGCGAAGCGGGCGGCGTAGCTCTGCGCCGGGTCGGCGCGCGAGTCGCAGTAGGCCCGCTCCGCCTCCGTGAAGCAGCGCTCGCGGAAGCCGGGCCGCTCGAGCGCGCGCCGCACGCGCTCGATCTCGATCACGTCCAGCCCCACCCTCACCGCCGCGCGCCCCCCGTCAGGTGCTCCTCGAGCAGGTCGGGGAAGTCGGCGAGCGAGGAGATGACGACATCCGGCGCCGGGTCGGCGCGCTCGAGGGTCTCCTGCCGGAACTTGCCCGTGCGGACGAGCGCCGTCCGGATGCCGAAGAGGCGCGCCCCGCGCACGTCCCCCTCCACGTCGTCGGTGACGAGCCAGGTGCGCTCCGGCTCGGCCTCGAGCACGTCGAGCGCGGCCGCGAAGTAGGAGGGGCTCGGCTTGCCGAGCACGATCGCCTCCACCCCCGTCGCGTACTCGAGGCCGGCGACGAACGCGCCGCTGTCCAGCAGCGGCCCGCGGCTCGTCTGCCACCACTTGTTCTTGTGCAGGCAGTAGAGGGCGGCGCCCGCCTGGATCTCGGCGAACGCGCGGGCGAGGTTCATGTAGCTGAACACCTGGTTCGGGTCGAGCGACTCGTCGCAGCCGCCGACGAGCACCGCGTCCACGCGCTCGCCGACGAGCTCGAGCCCCGCCAGGTCGGGGACGATCGAGGGCATGACGAGGGCGAGCACGCGCTTGCCCGCGAGCTCCCGCGCCGCCGCCTGCGCCGGCGTCTGCAGCTCCTCCTCGTGCAGGGTGAAGCCCATGCCGCGCAGCTCCTCGGCGAGCAGCGCCCGCGGGCGGGTGGAGGTGTTCGTGACGAAGCGGAGGGCGTGCCCCGCCCGGCGCAGCTCGTCCACCGCCTCCGCGGCGCCGGGGATCGGCGCTCCCGAGACGTGGAGGACGCCGTCGACGTCGAGCAAGATGGACGCCATGCGCGAGGAGTCTATTCGCGTCACGCGCTCGCTCTCGCTGCCGCTCTCGGAGATCGAGATCCGCGTCTCGCGGCCGAGCGGGCCCGGCGGCCAGCACGCGCAGCGAAGCGAGACGCGGGTGGAGGCGTCCTTCGACGTGGAGGCCTCGCGCGCCCTCAGCGAGCGCCAGAAGCGGCGCGTGCGCGAGCGCACGGGCCCCGTGCTGCGCGCGGTCGCCCAGGACGAGCGGAGCCAGCTGCGCAACCGGGAGCTCGCGCTCGCGCGGCTGGCGGAGAAGCTGCGCCGCGCGCTCGCCGTCCCGCCGCGGCGGCTGCCCACGGCGCCCGGGGCGGAGGCGCGCGAGCGGCGGCTCGTGGAGAAGCGGCGGCGGGCGCAGACGAAGGCGCTCCGCCGCCCTCCGGACGCGGAATAGACTCGGCGGCGGTGGACGTCCTCCGGTTCGCGGCCCTGCTCGAAGAGCTCCCCCGGGAGCGCACACGGCTGCTCGACAACCTGGGCCGCATCCGGCGCGAGATCGGCCCGCTCACGCCCGAGCTCTCCGACGCGCTCGCCGACCACATGAACATCCGCCGGGGCGAGGTGCACGAGGTCGTCTCCTTCTACTCGTTCCTGCAGGTGCCGCTCGAGACGCCGCGCGTGTGCACGGGGCCGGTCTGCGACTGCTTCGGCGGGCGCGAGCTGCTCGCGCGGACGCCGGGCGCGATCGAGGTCGCCTGCCTGGGGCACTGCGATCTGGCCCCGGTGCTCCTGCGCGGAGAGGAGATCGAGCCGCCGGTGACGCACTCGACGAACGAGGGGCCGGTGCTCGGGCTCGCCCGCCGCGACGAGACGCTCGCCGACTACGAGGCGCGCGGCGGCTTCGAGGTGCTGCGCTCCCTTCCCTCCCGGGAGCGGATCGTCGAGGAGCTGAAGGCCTCCGGGGTCACCGGCTACGGCGGCGCCGGCTTCCCCGCCGGGATCAAGTGGGAGGCGGTCGCCCGCGAGCCCGCCCCCCGGTACGTGGTCGTGAACGCGGACGAGGGGGAGCCGGGGACGATCAAGGACCGGTACCTGATGGAGCTCCGCCCCCACCTCCTCCTCGAGGGCGTGCTGATCGCGATGGCGTTCGCCGAGGCGGAGCGGGGCTACATCTACCTGCGGGAGGAGTACGCGGGCGCGCGGCGGCGGCTCGCCGCCGCGATCGAGGAGCTGCGCGCGGCGGGGCTGCTCGCGGGCCGCTCGCTCGAGCTCGTGATCGGCGCCGGCGCCTACATCGCGGGCGAGGAGACGGCGATGCTCGAGTCGATGGAGGGGCGGCGCGCGATGCCGCGGCTGCGCCCTCCCTTCCCCGCCCAGGTCGGGTACCTCGGCCGGCCCACCCTGATCAACAACGTGGAGACTCTCGCCCACGTCCCTTTCATCCTCCGCGAGGGGGGCGAGCGCTGGGCGGCGCTCGGCGTGCGCGGAGCGACGGGCGTCCGCCTGTGGTCGGTGTCCGGCGCCGTGCGCCGACCCGGCTGCTACGAGGCCCCGAACGGGATTACGCTCCGCGAGCTTGTCGAGGAGCACGCCGGCGGCTTCGCCGGGGAGGTGGGCGCGATCGTCCCGGGTGGGGCGGCGAGCGGGATCCTGCCGCCCTCCGCGCTCGACGTCCCCCTCACCCGCGAGGGGCTGCGCGAGTACGGGGCCGGGGTCGGGTCGGCCGCGGTGCAGGTCTTCCCCGCCTCCTACTCGCCGCTGCGCCTGCTCGCGGAGACGATGCGCTTCTTCTCCGAGGAGTCCTGCCAGAAGTGCACGCCCTGCCGGATCGGCAACCGGGCGCTCCACCACCTGTGCGAGGAGCTCGCGGAGGGCCGCGCGCCCCTCTCCCGGGAGAAGGTCGAGGAGTGGCTGCTCGCGATGGAGAAGACCTCGATCTGCGGCCTCGGGCAAGCCTCCCCGGTCCCGGTGCGCAACGCGATGCGCTGGTGGCCCGAGCTCTTCGCGCCGCTCGGGGCCGGCGCGTGACCCGCCCCCCGACGCGCTCGCCAGGCTCGTCAACGGCTTCCCACGTTCGCAGGCGCTCTCGGTCGCGGCTCGCCTCCGCTTCCGCTGGGAGGCGGAGGGCTCGCTCGCGGGCTGGGCGGCGTTCGTCGGGCGGCCGTAACCACTGAACCGCCTGGGCCGCCCTCGGGCACAGCGTCCGCACTGGGGAGAACGCGTTCCGGCACGTGCACGGCATCGACGTCTGGTCGTACCGGGCCCGTCACCCCGAGGAGAGCGCGGCGTTCGACCTGGCGATCCCCCCGGGCGGCGCGGAGGCGGTTCCCCGACTCGGCCGCGGGGAGCCCTACCGGCGGCACCTCGTCCGGGCCGGGGCCGGGGGCGAGCTCGAGGTCGTCGACCCCGCGGAGACGGAGCGCACCGGCATGGGCTTCGCTGCTCGACGACTTCGAGTGGAGGCGCGGCTCCTCGCAGCGGCTCGGGCTCGTCCACGTCGACGTAGAGACGCTCGAGCAGCTCCCGAAGGCGAGCTACCGCTGGTACCGCGACTTCGTCGCCGCCCAGCGCGCGACCTCGGCCCGGCCACGCTAGGGCGGCCCCGGACGTGGTACGTTCGCCGCCGTGGCCGACGGGATCAGCCTCGAGGAGCTCCAGCTCGCCGCTCGGAATCACGCGCTGCCGCTCGAGGCGCTCCGCTACGACGTCACCCCGCTCGGCCTCCACTACCTGCTGACCCACTACGACATCCCGGTCATCGACCCCGAGACGTGGCGGCTCGAGGTCGACGGCCTCGTGGAGCGGCCCCTCTCGCTCTCGCTCGCCGAGGTCCGGCGGCGCCCGGCCGTCGAGCTCGTCGTGACGATGGAGTGCGCCGGGAACGGCCGCGCCTTGGTCGAGCCGCACGTCGTCAGCCAGCCCTGGCTGCTCGAGGCCGTCGGCACGGCCCGCTGGCGGGGAACGCCGCTCACGTTGCTCCTCGAGGAGGCGGGCGTGCGCGAGGGCGCGGTCGAGGTGCTCTTCACCGGCCTCGACCGCGGGGTCGAGGGGGGAGAGGAGCAGGATTACGCGCGCAGCCTGCCGCTCGCGGAGGCGCGGCGCGAGGAGGTCCTGCTCGCCTACGAGGTGAACGGCGTCCCGCTGCCGCCGCAGCACGGGTTTCCGCTCCGGCTCCTCGTCCCCGGCTGGTACGGGATGACGAGCGTCAAGTGGCTCGGCCGGATCACCGTCCTCGACCGGCCGTTCTTGGGGTACCAGATGCGGAAGGCGTACCGACTCCGGAGCGTCGAGCATGAGGACGGCGTCCCGCTCGCGCGCATCCAACCGCGGGCGCTGATGGTTCCCCCCGGCCTGCCCGAGTTCCTCACCCGGGCGCGCGTCGTGCCGGCGGGTCGCTGTCGGGTCGAGGGGCGCGCCTGGTCGGGCGAGGAGGAGGTCGAGGGGGTCGAGGTGTCGACGGACGGCGGGGCGAGCTGGGAGGAGGCCGAGCTCGACAGCCCGGCGCTCGGTCGCTGGGCGTGGCGCTCGTGGCGCTTCCGCTGGGAGGCGGCGCCCGGCGAGTACGAGCTCTGCTGCCGCGCGCGGGACGCAGCCGGAAACATCCAACCCCTCGCGCCGCCCTGGAACGTCGGCGGCTACGGGAACAACGCCGTCCAGCGGGTCCGGGTGACCGTGACCCGGAAGGAAGGGAGATGACACCGCTCGCGGAGCGACGTGGGTCGCCTGCCGTTGGGACGCGCCGACCGTGACGGAGGCCGAGATCGCCGAGCTCCATCCTCAGATCCCTGACTGGGCGCTCGTCGACGATTTCGCGCAGGCGCTCGACCTCGCCGAGACGGTCGGTGGCTTGCCGAGGAGGAAGGACACCGCGCTGCGCTCCTGACCGAAGCGTGTGCAACGTGGGGTCAGGTCCCGAGCGTTGCATCCGGGCGCCCCGGCGCAACATTGCAACGTGGGGTCAGGTCCCGAGCGTTGCATCCCGGCGCCCCGGCGCAACATTCGGGACCTGACCCCACGAGCGTTGCATCGGGCGGCCCGAGCTCGAGCTCCGGCGGCCGTGGAGCCTGGAGGAGGCGCTCGACGTCTTCACCGCGCAGGCCCGGCGGCTCCTCGGCCCGGGCTCCCGGTAGCGCACGCACGCTCCGCCTGCCGAGGGACGGGCGCACCGCGTACGATGACGCCGATGGTCGAGTTCACGCTCGACGGCCGCAGGGTGACGGCGCCCGAGGGGGAGCTGCTCGTACACGCCGCCGCGCGCCACGGGGTCTTCATCCCCACCCTGTGCCACGACGCGAAGCTCGACCCCTACGGCGGCTGCCGCATGTGCGTCGTCGACGTGGAGGGCGCACCGCGGCCCCTGCCCGCCTGCGCGACCCGCGTCCAGGAGGGGATGGTCGTCTCCACGAACGGGCGCATCCGCGACTTCCAGCGCACGCTCACGGAGATGCTCCTCGCCGAGCACCTGAACCCCTCCCCGGGCGGGCGCCCGAACGAGCTCCTCGACCTCGCCCGGGAGCTCGGGGCGGAGGCGCCGCTGATCCTCCCGGACGCGAAGCGCACGCCCTACGACGACCGCAACCGGCTCATGGGCTACGACCCGGACGCGTGCATCCTCTGCGCCCGCTGCGTGCGCTACACGCAGGAGGTGATGATGTGCTCGGCGCTCTCGCTCGAGGGGCGCGGCGGGCACGCGCGCGTCGTCCCCACCTGGGAGCGCTCCTGGCTCGACACCGAGTGCGAGCTCTGCGGGGGGTGCCTGTCCGTCTGCCCGACCGGCGCGATCTACGAGAAGTTCCTGGAGGGGGCGCCGCCCGGGCACGAGCAGGGCCTGGAGAAGGTGCGGACCACCTGCACCTTCTGCGGCGTCGGCTGCCAGATCGACCTCAACCTCGACCCGCAGACGAAGCGCATCGTCAAGGTGACCTCCCGGGACGAGTACCTGCCGAACGAGGGCAACCTCTGCGTCAAGGGCCGCTTCGCCTTCAACTTCGTCCACCACCCTGACCGCCTCACCCAGCCGCTCGTCCGCGGCGAGGACGGGGAGCTGCACCCCACGAGCTGGGAGCACGCGCTCCAGGTGGCCGCCGACGGGCTCAGGGGCGTGATCGAGCGCCACGGCCCGCAGGCGGTCGGCTTCCTCTCCTCCGCGCGGCTGACGAACGAGGAGAACTACCTGATCCAGAAGCTCGCGCGGGCGGTGGTGGGGACGAACTCCGTCCACTCCTGCGAATCGACCTGACACGCGCCGACCCTGTACGGCCTGGTCAGGTCGTTGGGCAGAGGAGCAAGCAGTAACTCGATCCCCGAGATCGAGAACGCCCGCTTCCTCTTCGTCATCGGCTCGAACACGACCGAGGCGCACCCGGTGCTCGCGCTCCGGATCAAGAAGGCGGTGCGCAAGGGGGCGACCCTCGTCGTCGCCGACCCGCGCAAGATCTGGCTGACGAAGATCGCGAAGCGCCACCTCCAGCTCCGCCCGGGGACGGACGTCTGGCTCCTGAACGCGATGATGCACACGATCCTCGCCGAGGGCCTGCAGGACGACGAGTACATCGCCCGCTACACGGAGGACTTCGACGCCGTCCGCGAGGTGGTCATGCGCTACCCGCCCGAGGAGGCGGAGCGGATCACGGGCGTGCCCGCCGAGGACATCCGCGCCACCGCCCGCGAGTACGCGAGCGAGCGGCATGCGGCGATCTTCTACACGCTCGGCATCACCGAGCACGCCTGCGGCGTGGACAACATCTGGTCGCTCTCCAACCTGGTGCTGATGACCGGGCACCTCGGCTACGAGTCGACCGGGCTGAACGCGCTCCGCGGCCAGAACAACGTGCAGGGCCTGAACGACTCGGGCGCGAACCCGCACTACCTCCCCGGCTACCAGCCGGTCACCGACCCGGAGGTGCGGCGCAAGTTCTCGGAGGCGTGGGGCGTGGAGGTGCCGGAGACGCCCGGCTACCGCCTCGACCAGATGATGAGCGGCCTCCACGACGGCCGCCTGAAGGCGCTCTACCTGATCGGGGAGAACCCGGCCCAGACGGAGCCGAACGCGCGCCACGTGGAGGAGGGGCTCGGCAAGCTGGAGTTCCTCATCTCGCAGGACATCTTCCTCCACGACATGACGCGCAAGCACGCGCACGTCGTCCTCCCCGCCTCCAGCTTCGCGGAGAAGGACGGCACCTTCACGAACACGGAGCGCCGCGTGAGCCGCGTCCGGGCGGCGGCGCCGCTCCCCGGCGAGGCGAAGGTCGACCGGGAGATCGTGATCCTGATGGCGAAGGCCCTCGGCGCCGACTGGCCCGAGTACCCGGACGCGGAGTCGGTCTGGAACGAGCTCGCCGACCTCTCCCCCAACTGGTACGGGATCCGCTACGACCGCTTGGAGGAGAACGGCATCCAGTGGCCGTGCCCGGAGATCGGGCACCCGGGCACCCAGTACCTGCACGCGCCCGCGCCGGCGCGCCCGCCCGGCAAGGGCAAGTTCTTCCCCGTCGAGTGGCAGCGGCCGATCGAGGAGCCCGACTCGGAGTACCCGTTCGTCCTCTCCACCGGGCGCACGCTCTACCACTACAACTCGGCGACGATGACGATGCGCGAGGAGGGGATCACGGAGAAGCAGCAGGACCCGTTCTTCGAGATCTCCCCGGACGACGCGGCCGCCCTCGGCCTGCGCGAGGGCGACTGGGCGCGGCTCGTCTCCCGGCGCGGGGAGCTGCAGGCGCGGGCGCACGTCACCGAGCGGGTCTTCCCGGGGCTCGTCTGGATGGCGCTCCACTTCGCCGAGCAGAAGGTCAACTGGCTGACCCACGACGTGGGCGACCCGCTGATCGGGACGCCGGAGTTCAAGGTCAGCGCCGTGCGCGTGGAGCCGCTGCGCGCGTCGCAGGCGGCGTGAGCCAGGCCGGCGCGGACTCGCTCGCCCCGGAGGCGGTCGAGCCGCTTCTGCGCGGGCGCTTCGGCCGCCCCTACCTGTACGAGCGCGAGTGCCCCTCGACGCAGGCGCTCGTGCTCGGCCGGGGCCTGCCCGAGGGCGCGGTGGCCGTCGCCGAGCACCAGACCGCGGGCCGGGGCCGGCTGGGGCGGCGCTGGGAGGAGCCGCCGGGCAGCTCCGTGCTCGTCTCCGTGCTGCTCCGCCCTCCCTCCGACCGGCGCCCGCCGGAGCTCTCGCTCGTGGGCGGGCTCGCGGCCGCCGAGGCGATCGAGGAGGTCACCGGCCTCGCCACCCAGCTCAAGTGGCCGAACGACGTGATGCTCGACCGGCGCAAGGTGGCGGGGGTCCTGGCCGAGCTCGCGGAGGGCGAGGTCGCCCTCGGCATCGGGATCAACGTCAACCAGCGCCGGGAGGAGCTCCCCGCCGACGCGCCGACGCCCCCCGGCTCCCTGCGCACGGTCACGGGGCGGGCGTACGACCGCGCCCCCCTCCTCGCGACCCTGCTGCTCCGGCTCGAGCGGGCCTACGACGCGTGGCGGGAGGGCGGCCTGGACGCGCTCTACGGGGGGATCGGCGCCCGCGACTTCCTGCGCGGGCGGCGGATCACGGTGGACGGGCAGGCGGCGACCGCGGTGCAGATCCTGCGCGACGGCCGCCTCGAGATCGAGACCGAGCCGCACGTGCTGCACGCGATCGAGTCGGGCGAGATCCGGTACGCGGCGTAGCCGCGCTACCGGTCGCCGAAGACGATCGAGACGACGATGTAGACGACGAAGGCGAGCGGGATGAGGTAGGAGACGAGGTTCCGTCTCCGGCCACGCGCCTCCTCGCCCGCCTCCTCGGCGGCCGTCTCGACCTGGCCTTGGAGCTCGCGCTCCACCTCGGCGGCGAGCTCGCCGACCTCGAAGAGGGGCTCGCGCTCGGCGACCGCCGCCTGCGCGGCCGTCGCCGGCTCCTCGCCGTGCAGCTCGCTGTCCTCGAGCTCGAACAGGCTCGGCCAGCGCCCGCACGCGCGGCAGGAGTTGGCCGAGGGCTCGTTGACCGTGCCGCACTGCGAGCAGCGCCAGGGGTTCGCGGCGGCCATCCTGGCTCAAGCTTAGGCCAGCGCCCGGCTCCGCGGGTCGGGCACGACCTCCGCGATCCGCCGGCGAAGGGCCGCATGGTCGAGCCGCACGCGCAGCCCGAGCCGGCGCGCCGTCTCCTCCTCGAGCCCCTGCCAGAGGTCGATCGTCTCCCAGAGCGCCCGCGCCACGTCGCGCACGTCGTAGCGCGCGTAGGCGCGCTCGAGGGCGGCGAGCGCGCCCGCGTCGGCCCAGCGCTCGAGGAAGCGCCCCCCGTGCCACGTGTCGGCGTCGGGGTCGGCGGCGCGCGCGTGCCAGGCGAGCAGCGTGACGAGGCGCGCCTTCAGGTAGCAGTCGAGGCACTCCTTCGCCACGAACACCTCGCCCCGGCGGAGCTTCCTCGCGACCCAGAGCGCGTGGTACCAGACGTCGCTCGAAAGCTCGCGGAACGCGTCCTCGCCGGGCGGGAAGTTCTCGGGCGCGCCGGCGGCGAGGCGCGCGAGCCGCTCGCCGATCCCGATCTCGTCGTGGAGGACGCGGTAGCCGCGCGCGAGCAGGCGCGCGAGCCCGGCGTCCTCGGCCAGCCGGTCGAGCTCCGCCACGGGGATGAGGGGGAGGTCGACGTCCTCGCCGTCCTCGTAGAGCACGCGCCGCTCCCACCCGCCGAGCGGCGTCTGCTCGCGGAAGGTGAGCAGCGGGCGGCCGAGCTCCTCCACCCACGCGGCGTCGTCGAGGTAGGGGCGGGGGTCGTCGACGACGAGGACGGCGTCGAGGTCGGAGAAGCGGTCGGCCGGCCGCCCGGCGCGCGCCTGCGAGCCGATCACGAAGGCGGCGCGCACGTCCTCCCGCTCGGCGGCCCACTCGGCGAGCGCGGCCGCGAGCAGGTCGAGGCGCGTGTTCACGTTCGCGAGCAGCCGCTCGTCGAGCTCGAGCACGGTCGGATTCACGCCGCGGAGCGAGAGCTCGCCGCGGGCGATGCGGGCCTCGAGCTCGGGGACGAGCGACCGCGGATAGGCACCCGGAAGCGGGCCCGTCTGCGGCACGGCGCGCGCCTCGAGCAGGGCGCGCAGCGCGTCGGGCGTGACGAGCGGGCAGTCGACGGGCAGCGCGAGGCAGACGTCGTGGGCGGCCGCTCGCAGGCCGGCGAGGAGACCGAACACCGGCGCACGCTCCGCCGCCCCGTCGTCGAGCACCGGAAAGGGCAGCTCCAGCCCGTCCGTCGCCTTGCCGACCGCGAGGACCTCGTCGCACACCTCGCCGAGCAGGCGCCACCCGCGCTCGGCCAGCGTCTCCCGGCGGAAGCGCGCGCGCGCCTTCGGGGAGCCGAAGCGGGCGGAGGCGCCGCCCACGAGCAGGAGCCCCGTCGCGGCTACACGATCCGCCACGGCTCGGTGTAGACGGTCATCCGCCCCTCGCGCACGAAGCCGCACAGCGTCACGCCCCGGTCGGCCGCGAGCTCGATCGCGAGCGACGACGGCGCGCCGACCGCGACCAGCACCGGGCAGCCGGCGACGGCCGCCTTCTGCACGAGCTCGAACGACAGCCGGCCGCTCACGCAGAGGACGTACTCCGCGAGCGGCAGCAGCCCCTCCCGGAACGCCCACCCGACGACCTTGTCCATGGCGTTATGGCGGCCGACGTCCTCGCGCAGGCAGACGAGCTCCCCGTCCGCGCTGAAGAGCCCGGTGGCGTGCAGCCCGCCGGTCGCGGCGAACGCGCGCTGGGCCTCGAGCAGCCGGTCGGGAAGCGAGGCGACGAGACCCTCCTCGACCCGCAGGGCGCTCTCCACGCTCGCCGCCTCGACGCGCACCGCTTCGATCGCGCCCTTTCCGCACACGCCGCAGGAGGAGGAGGTGTAGAAGCTGCGCCGCAGGCGGTCCGGGTCGAACCCCCGCGCCTCCACCTCCACCGTGTTCGCCGCGAGGTCGTCCGGGGCGCGCGCGGACACGGGCTCGAGCCCTTCGGTCAGGCAGAAGCCGAGCGCGAGCTCCTCGTCGTGCCCGGGAGTGCGCATGGTGACCGCCACGGGCTCGCCGCCGATGCGGATCTCGAGCGGCTCCTCCACCGCCACCCGGTCGGCCTCCGCCGCGCCGCCCGGGCGGCGTACGACGTCCACCGGGCGCGTGGTGTACGCAGGCGGCGTCTGCTCGGGCGCGGCCATGCGCTGAGCGTACTGGGAAGCCCGCGGCGGGCGGCTCGCGCACGACATTTCAGAGATTTCTGATATTACTACGCGGGTGCACGCAACCCTCGAGACCGCGCCCTTCCGGCTTCCCGCGCAGCCCCTCGCCGCCGACCTCGTCGCCAAGTACTTCCGGGCGCTCGGTAATCCCAGCCGACTCGCGATCCTCGAGCTGCTCCGCGTCCACGGCGAGCTGAGCGTCGGCGAGCTCGCCGCGCGCCTCGGCATGCCACAGCCCAAGCTCTCCAACCACCTGGCCTGCCTGCGCTGGTGCGGGTTCGTCGAGGCGCGGCGCGAGGGGAGAACGGTCTACAACCGGATCGCCGACCCGCGCGTCCCGCGGCTGCTCGCGCTCGGCGAGGCGCTGCTCGCGGACAACGCGGCCCACGTGGCGGCCTGCTGTCAGCTCGAGGAGCCCGCGCCGTGAGCCCGCCGAGAGTCGAGATTCTCTACTTCCGCGAGTGCCCGCACTACGCGGCGCTGCGGCCGCTCGTGGAGCAGATCGCGCGCGAGCTCGGCGTCGAGCTGGCGATCGCGGAACGGGAGATCGAGGACATGGAGACCGCGCAAGCGCAGCGCTTCCTCGGCTCGCCCACCGTGCGCGTGGACGGGCGGGACGTCGAGCCGGGCGCCGACGAGCGGCGCGAGTACGTCCTCGGCTGCCGCGTCTACCGGTCGGAGACCGGCCTCGCCGGGCAGCCGCCCGCCGAGTGGATCCGCGACGCGCTGCGGCGGGCGGCCGCCGCCTGATGGCGCAGGTCGTCGACCGGGACGCGGTCCGGCGGCTGCTCGCCCAGGAGGCGGCGCAGCTCGTCGAGGTGCTGCCGGCGGCCGAGTACGAGGACGAGCACCTGCCGGGCGCGATCTCGCTTCCGCTCAAGGAGCTCGACCGCTCGAGCGCGGCGCGCCTCGACCCGGCGCGCCCGGTGATCGTCTACTGCTACGACCTCCAATGAGACATGAGCCCGCGGGCCGCGTCGCGGCTCGAGAGCATCGGGTTCGAGCAGGTCTACGAGTACGCGGCCGGGAAGGCGGACTGGGGGAGCGCGGGCCTGCCGCTCGAGGGCGAGAACGGGAGCGAGACGCGCGTGGGCGCCTACGTCCGCCGTGACGTTCCGACGTGCCGGCTCGAGGATCGGTTGCACGACGTCTGCGACGAGCTCGACGCGACGGGCTGGGACACGTGCTTCGTCGTCGACGAGGCGCGCGTCGTCCTCGGCCGCATCGGCCGGCGCGCGATCCGCAGGCGCGAGGACGTCACGGCGGAGGACGCGATGACGTCCGGGCCCAGCACCGTCCGGCCGAGCATGCGGCTGGCAGACGCGGTCGCGCGCATGCGCGACCAGCGCCTCACCAACCTCCCTGTCACGACGTCCGACGGGAAGCTCATCGGGCTGCTCACTCGCCCGGACGCGGAGCGCGCGCTCGCGGAGCTCGGACGGGCGGCGTGATCGTCGAGCGAGCGGTCAGCCTCGCTCGAGCTCCTCGAGCGCCTCGCGGAGGCGCAGGCGCCCGCGGTGGATCCGGCTCTTCGCCGCGGCGACGCTGACGCCCAGGGCCTCGGCCACCTCGTCGTTCGTCAGGCCGGCGACGTCGCGCAAGACGACCGCCTCCCGATAGTCGAAAGGAAGCCCCCGCAGCGCCGTGACCAGGCGCTCGCGCAGGTCGCGCGCCTCCGCCGCCTCGTCCGGCCGGACGGCAGCGTCGTCCACGACGCCTTCCTCGTCCTGGAGCGCCGCCACGGCGGGTCTTCGGCGCTCGCGGCGCGCCCGGGCGAGGGCCGCGTTCACCCCGATCCGGTAGAGCCACGTGAAGAACGCCGCCTCCCCGCGATAGCCCTCGAGATGGCGCCAGGCGTGGACGAACGCGTCCTGCACCGACTCCTCCACGTCGCGCGCGTCGTCGAGGACGCGCAGGAGCACCACCCGGAGGCGGGGCTCGTGGAGCCGCACGAGCTCGGCGAACGCGTCCAGGTCGCCGTCCCTCGCCTGGCGTACGAGGTCGGCCTCGCTCCGCTCGGCGGACGCCACGCCGAGATCGTACGATCGGGAATCGAACCGTCGGTCGGCGGCGTCTAAGCGAACGTGCTGAGCCTCGTCCTGAAGCCCTGGATCGCCACCTGCGGCGAGACGCGGGCGCGGCTGTCGGCGTACCTCGACGGCGAGCTCGAAGGCCGCTCGCTCGTCCGGGTGCGACGCCATCTCGCCCGCTGCAAGCGCTGCCGGGCGCTGCTCGACGCGCTCGTCCGGACGATCGAGCACGTGCGCTCGCTCGGCCTTGCCGAGACGCGCGCCGCCGAGCCGGCGACCGTGCGCGCCATCCTCGAACGGATCGAGCGCGAGCGGGAGCACCCGCCGGGGCCGACAGGCTGAATCGCCTCGCCGCCGGAACGCCACGAGTTGCTCGCCCTCCCCGGCGGCCTCGTGCTCGCGCTCCACTTCGACTCCATGGACCTGGAACCGGACGTGCACGGCGGGACGCCGGGCGCGAAGGGGGTCTGGTTCGTCCACGTCGGCGCCCGCAGCTTCACCTCCCCCTTCGGGAAGGTGCGCCCGGGGAAGGTCGACCTCGGTTCATGCCGACGCGCCCGCGTCGGCGCGCGCTCCTGAGCGCGAGACGATCCTGGCGGAGCGAATCGCCCTCGCCGACGATGGCGTCGAAGAAGGCATGAAGCGCCGCCGCTTCGGGCTCCTCGCCCTGCTTGTCGCGGCCGTCGCCGCGGCGGCCGTCGTCGTCGTCCGCGCGGCCGAAGACGGGACGCCGGACGCGGATGAGCTCGGACGGATCGCCGAGGAGATCAACCGGCAGGTTCCGAACGTCGGCCTCGGCGAGGGCTCTCCTGCCCCGCCCGATGCGGGCGAGTGGAAGACCGACTTCTCGAAGCGGCTCGTCCCGCTCGAGGAGTTCCAGGCCGGTGGGCCGCCGAAGGACGGCATCCCGGCGATCGACAACCCGCGCTACCGGTACGCCCGCGACGTGGACTACCTGGAGGACCGCGAGCCGGTGATCCTCGTGCGCGTCGGCGACGACGCCCGGGCCTACCCGCTGCGCATCCTCGTCTGGCACGAGATCGTGAACGCCCGCTTCGGGAACCTGCCGGTGGCGGTCACCTTCTGCCCGCTCTGCAACACCGCGATCGTCTTCGACCGGCGGGTGGACCGGCGAACCCTCTCGTTCGGTACGACGGGGATGCTGCGCGACTCCGATCTCGTCATGTACGACCGGCAGACCGAGTCCTGGTGGCAGCAGTTCGGCGGGCAGGCGCTCGTCGGCCGGCTCGCCGGGAAGAAGCTCCGGCAGCTCCCTGCCCGGATCGTCGCGTGGGAGGAGTTCCGCCGGGCGCATCCGGACGGCCTCGTCCTCGACATCTTCACGGGCTTCTCGCGCAACTACGGGGCGAACCCGTACCCCGGCTACGACTCCATCGACAGCTCACCGCTCTTTCCGGTGCGCAACGCGGACGACGACCGCCTCCCGGCGAAGGAGCGGGTCGTCTACGTCGAGGTCGACGACCACGCGTTCGCGGTCCCCTACCCGGCGCTGGCGGAGAAGCGGCGGATCGAGATCGACGTCGACGGCAAGCGGCTCGTCGTCACCTGGCGCCGCGGCGTCGCCTCCGCCCTCGACGACGTCGTGCTCGCGCGCGGCCGCGACGTCGGCGCCGCGAACGTGCTCGTCGACGGGAGGCCCGTCCCGTTCACCGAGCCCTTCTGGTTCACGGTCGCAGCCTTCCGCCCCGACATCGAGATCGTCGAGGACTGAAGCAGCGCGCGACGGCCGCCCCGCAGGCCTCTGCGAGCGGCCGACGAGGCGCTCGCGCGGGCGAGGCGCAAGGGCGGGAGCTCGTCCGCGACGCCGGCGCGCGCGCGGAGGCGCTACTCGACGGTGACCGTCTTCGCCAGGTTGCGCGGCTGGTCGACGTTCAGGCCGCGTAGGCGGGCGATCCGGTAGGCGAGGAGCTGCAGGGGCAGGATCGCGAGCGGGACCTGCAGGAACGCCGGCGTCTTCGGCACGAAGATCACGTCGTCCGCGTGGTGCTGGATGTCCTCGTTGCCGTCGGTCGCGACCGCGATCACGTGCGCCCCGCGGGCGCGCACCTCCTGGATGTTGGAGACGATCTTGTCGTACACGTGGATGTTCGTGGCGACGACCACCACCGGCGTGTGCTCGTCGAGGAGGGCGATCGGCCCGTGCTTCATCTCCCCCGCCGAGTACGCCTCGGTCGGGATGTAGGAGATCTCCTTCAGCTTGAGCGCGCCCTCGAGCGCGACCGGCAGCCCGATGTGCCGGCCCAGGTAGAGGAAGAAGGGGGCGTCGTAGGTGCGGCGCGCGATCTCCTCGATCGGGTGGTCGCCGTCCAGGAACTGCTGGATCTTGCGCGGCAGCTTGTAGACGAAGTCGAGGATGAACTCGATCTCCCCGGGCGGGAGCGTCTCCCGTACCTGGGCGAGCTTGAGCGCCACCAGGTAGAGGAGCGCCACCTGCGCGGTGAAGGTCTTCGAGGCCGCGACCCCCATCTCCAGGCCCGCGCGCGTGTACAGGACCGAGTCCACCTCGCGGGTGATCTGCGAGCCCATCATGTTCGTGATCGCGACCGTGCGCGCGCCCCGCTCGCGCGCGAGGCGGAGCGCCTCGATCGTGTCCCGCGTCTCCCCCGACTGGGAGATCCCGATCACGAGGTCGTGCTCGTTGATCACCGGGTTGCGGTAGATCCACTCGCTCGCGATGTCCGGCTCGACGGGCACGCGCGCCCACTCCTCGATCACGTACCGGCCGACGACGCCCGCGTGGTAGGCGGTGCCGCAGGCGACGATGACCATGCGGCGCAGCTCCCGGGCCTCCGCGTCCGTCATGCCCAGCCCCTCGAGCACGAGCGACCCGTGCCGGACGCGGTCGCCGATCGTCTCCGCGACCGCCTCCGGCTGCTCGTAGATCTCCTTGAGCATGAACGTCTCGTAGCCCGCCTTCTCGGCGCCCTCGTCGTCCCAGTCGAGCTCCACGGGCTCGTGCCCGAGCGCGCGCCCGTCCGCGTCCAGGAACGTCGCTCCCTCCGGCGTGACCGCCACGACCTCCCCGTCCCCCGGGAACTGGACGCTCTTCGTCTCGCGCAGGAAGGCGGCCGCGTTGGAGGCGAGGAACGTCTCGCCCTGCCCGATCCCGACGACGAGCGGGACCTGCTGCCGTGCGCCGACGAGCAGGCCGGGGTGGTCGCGGTGGACGACGACGAAGGCGAAGTGGCCCTCCAGCTCGGCGAGGGCGCGCCGCACCGCCTCCACGAGGTCGCCCGCGTAGTGGCGCTCGACCAGGTGGACGACCGTCTCCGCGTCCGTCTCGGAGGCGAACGCGTGGCCCTCCTCGGCGAGGCTCGCGCGCAGCTCCCGGTAGTTCTCGACGATGCCGTTGAGGACGACCGCGAGCTCCTCCGCGCGGCAGCCGGCGAGCGGGTGGGCGTTCGCCTCGGTGACCGCGCCGTGCGTCGCCCAGCGCGTGTGCCCGAGCCCGGTCGTCGCGCTCGAGCGCCGGCCCGCGGCGCGCTCCTTCAGATGGGAGAGGTTCCCGACCGCGCGCACGTACTCGAGGCGGCCGTCCTCGAGCAGCGCGATCCCGGCGGAGTCGTAGCCGCGGTACTCGAGCCGCTCGAGCCCTTGGAGGAGAAGCGGCTTGCACTCACGGGGCCCGACGTATCCGATGATCCCGCACACCTACGCCTCCCTTCCTCACGTCGCCCGGGAAAACGCGTGAGAGCCCGGCAGACGCCCCCCGTCGGGCTCAGCCGAGCTCCCGTGCTACGAGCGCGGCGATGCTACCACAGATTCGTGCTGCATCTGCCGCATTTTCCGCCTCCACCAGGACGCGCACAACCGGCTCCGTGCCGGAGGGGCGGACGAGCACCCGGCCCCGGCCGGCGAGCTCGTCGGTGACCCGCTCCGCCTCCTGGAGGATCGACGGCGGGAGCTCGCGGCTGCGGACGCGGACGTTCTGGAGCGCCTGCGGGTAGCGCTCGAGCAGCGCCCGCGCCTCGCTCGCCCGCCGCCCCCGCAGCGCCGCGCAGAGGAGCAGGGCGGCGGCCAGGCCGTCCCCGGCGACGTGGCCGCGCAGCCAGACGATGTGGCCCGACTGCTCGCCCCCGAGGAGGCCGCCCTCCCGGCGCAGCGCCTCCAGCAGGTAGCGGTCGCCGACGGGCGTCGTCACGACCCGGATCCCGTGCTCCTGCATCAGGCGGTGGAAGCCGAGGTTCGTCATCACCGTCACCGCGACGAGCTCGACGCCCAGGTGGAGCGCCAGGATGGCGAGGATCTCGTCGCCGTCGAGCGTCTCCCCGCGCTCGTCGACGGCCAGCACGCGGTCGCCGTCGCCGTCGAAGGCGACGCCCAGCTCGGCCCCCGTGTCGAGGACGGCGCGGCGCAGCGCGGCGAGGTCGGTCGCGCCGCAGCCGACGTTGATGTTCCGGCCGTCCGGCTCGACCCCGAGCGCGTGCACCTCCGCGCCGAGCTCCCGGAAGGCGCGGGGGGCGAAGGGGGCGAAGGCCCCGTTCGCGCAGTCGAGGGCGAGGCGGAGGCCGGAGAGGTCGGAGCCGAACGCCTCGCGCACGTAGGCGAGGTACCGCTCGCCCACGCCCTCCAGGGACGCGACGGCGCCGCCGCCGCGGGGCGGCGCGTCGAGGAGCGCCTCGACCTCCTCCTCCTGGGCGTCCGTCAGCTTGGCGCCGTCGCGGTCGAAGAGCTTGACCCCGTTGTACTCGGGCGGGTTGTGGGAGGCGGAGACGACGGCGCCGAGATCCTCGGCGAAGAGCGCGACCGCGGGCGTCGGGAGCACGCCGCCGAGGAGGGCGGTGCCGCCGGCGGAGGCGATGCCGCGGGCGAGCGCCGCCTCCACCTCGGGGCCGGAGGCCCGGGTGTCGCGGCCGACGAGCACCCGCTCCGCCTCCGCCCAGAGCGCCGCCGCCCGCCCGAGCCGCTCCACGAGATCGAGCGTGAGCGTCTCCCCGACGACGCCCCGGACGCCGTCCGTGCCGAAGTAGCGGCGCGCCATGGCGGCGCGACGCTACCGCTTCGAGAACTGGGGCGCCTTGCGCGCCTTGTGCAGGCCGGCCTTCTTGCGCTCGACGATGCGCGCGTCCCGGGCCAGGAAGCCCTGCCGCTTGAGGGGGACGCGCAGCTCGGGGTCGGCCTCGACGAGCGCCCGGGCGATGCCGTGCCGGATCGCGCCCGCCTGGCCGGAGATGCCGCCGCCGTGCACGCGCACGCGCAGGTCGTAGGAGCCGAGCGCGCCGGCGACCTCGAGCGGGGCGAGGATCATCCTCCGGTGCGCGGGCCTGGTGAAGTACTCCTCGAGCGTGCGCCCGTTGATCCAGGTGGCGCCCTCCCCCGGGCGGAGGATGACGCGCGCGACGGAGGTCTTGCGCTTGCCGGTGCCGAGGTACTGGGCGATCTCCGCCATCAGAGCTCCAGGGGCTTCGGGGACTGGGCCTGGTGCGGGTGCTCGGGGCCCGCGTACACCTTGAGCTTGCGAAGCTGCGCGGCGGCGAGGCGGTTCTTCGGGAGCATGCCCTTCACGGCCCTGCGGATGACCTCGGTCGGGCGCCGCTCGAGCTGCTCGCGCAGCGTCCACTGCTTGAGCCCGCCCAGGTACCCGGAGTGCCGGTAGTAGATCTTCGAGTCGAGCTTCGACCCGGTCACGCGCACCTTCTCCGCGTTCACGACGACGACGAAGTCGCCCGTGTCCACGTGCGGGGTGTACTGCGGCTTGCCCTTGCCGCGGAGCGTGTCGGCGATGCGCGTGGCGAGGCGGCCCAGGGTCTGCCCCTCGGCGTCCACGAGGTACCACTCGCGCTGCACCTCTCCCGGCTTGGCCGTGTACGTCTTCATCGCGTCCCGACAGAAAGAGGGCGGACCGCCGTCCGCCGGCGCCGGATTGTAGCAGCGGCGCCCTAGCCGATCGGCTCGTCCGGCCCACATCCTTCGGTCGTTGACCTCCTCCCCGCGTCCGCCGGAGGATGTACGTGGCCCTTCGGCAAGGGGCGGGGGAACATGCGGGGACTGCGGGGACTGCGGCGACATAGGCTTCCGTTCGCGGCAGCCCTGGTCTCGGCGGGAGCGACGGCGGTGGTCGTCGCGGTCCCGGCCGTCGACTTCGCGTACCGGCGCCCGACCCTCCACGTCGCGCTCGAGACGTCGGCGTTCCTGATCGCGCTGCTCGCGTGCTTCCTCGTGCTGGGACGGTTTCTCCGCAGCGGGCGCGCCTCCGACCTCGTGCTCGTGTGCGCGCTCGCCGCCCTCTCCGGCGCCAACCTCGTCGCCACGGCGGCGGCCGTGGCCGGGAGCCCCTCGCGCTTCGAGACCTGGGCGCCCGTGGGGGCCCGGGTGCTCGGGAGCGCGCTCTTCGCGGCGGCGGCGCTCGCGCCCGCGCGGCGGCTGCGG
>DATLYP010000042.1:0-9612 GCA_035574655.1 Gaiellaceae bacterium | reverse complement strand
GCTCGCCGCGCCGCGCCGACGAGGGCCCCGCGCGGCCGCCTGACGGGCGCCCGGCGGCCGCCGCTTCGCCGGTGGCGGCTCAGCGCTCCACGTGCAGCGCGTCCCCCTGCTCGCCGAGCACGAGGTCGCGCTCGGGATCCGGGATGTGGTCGCGGGGCACCGGCGCCATCGCCTCCACGAAGGTGACCCCCTCCTCGGAGACGAGCTCGTGCTCCACGCCCCGGTTGACGACGACGACGTCGCCCGGGCCGAGCGTCCGCGTCTCCTCGCCCACGGTCATCGTCACCGACCCCTCCACGATCCACATCGCCTGCTCGGCCTCCGGGTGCGCGTGGCGGGCGACGCGGGTGCCCGGCCGGTACGTCACCCGGCCGAGGAAGACCTGCTCGCCCGCGATCGCGTGCAGCGAGACGCCGGGGAAGATCTCCCAGGGCTCGATCCCGTTCCAGGTGCGGAAGGCGCTCACGGCGGGTGGCGGCGGGGGAGCGGGGCGGGCCCCGCTCCCCCGAGGATCGCTCAGGCGGGGACCTCGAAGCGGATCCCCCCGCTCGAGACCGTGTTCACGGAGAGCTCCTCGTCGAACACCACCTTCTTCCCCTCGCGGCGCGGCTCGTGCCTGCCGGCCGCCTTCTCCTCGAGGGCGCGCAGCACCCGCTCGGGCGTGATCGGGAGCTCCGTGATCCACACCCCGATCGCGTCGTAGACGGCGGCCGCGATCGCGGGCGGCTGCGGGTTGTTCGCCATCTCGCCGATCCCCTTCGCCCCGTAGGGGCCGTCCGTGGACGGGTTCTCGATGAGGATGGTGTCGATCTGCGGCATCTCCTCCATGCTCGGGGCGAGGTAGGAGCCGAAGGCGCCGCCGCGGTGCTCGACGTCCGGGTAGTACGGGTAGCAGGTCTCGAGCACGCTCAGGCCGAGGCCCATCATCGCCCCGCCCTCGATCTGGCCCTCCACCTGGGTCGGGTTGATCGCCCGGCCGACGTCGTAGCACTGCTGCAGACGCAGCACGCGCACCTCGCCCGTCTCGTCGTCCACCTCCACCTCGGCCGCGCAGGCGGCGTAGGAGATGGCGGAGTGCGGCGGCTTGTCCACCCTGCCCGTCTCCGGGTCGATGATCGCCGCGTACGGCTTGAGCTGGGCGCCCGTGCCGGTGATCAGCTCGCCGTGCGTGAAGGTGGCGGCGGCGGCCACGTCCGCGACGGACATCTTCTTCTGGGGCGCGCCCTTCGCCACCACCTCCCCGTCGACGATCTCCAGGTCGGCGGGGTCGATCTCCATCTCCTTGCCCGCGATCTCGAGCAGCCGCTGGCGCACCTGCAGGGCCGCCTTCTCCGCCGCCTTGCCGGCGACGAAGGTGGCCCGGGAGGCGAAGGTGCCCGTGCACAGGGGCGAGGAGTCCGTGTTCGAGTTGTCGTAGGTGACCCAGTCGTAGGGGACGCCGATCGTCTCCGCGACGATCTGGGTCTGGATCGTCTTCGAGCCGTTGCCGATGTCGGCGGTGCCGGCGAAGACGTCGATGCGCCCGTCGGGCTTCACCTTGATCCAGCACTGGGACGGGTCGCCGTTCTGGTTCATGCCCGTCGGGTACTCGATCGCCGCGATCCCGCGGCCTCGGTGCTTGGCCATCAGTGCTCCTCCGGGGTGCCGAGCTGGGCGACGAGGTGCTCCGGCAGCCACTCGCCCGAGCGCGGCTCGTTCGTCATCGTCCGGTAGGCGGCGGGCAGCTCGTGCCCGATCGCCTCCGCGATCGCCTGGATCGTGGGCACCGTCGAGGGGTCCGTGTACACGACCCCGTTCGGGGAGGTGTCCCCGATCCGGTTCGCGTTCTTCAGCCGGAGCTCGAAGGGGTCGATCCCCAAGACGGCCGCCACGCGGCTCATGTGCGTCTCCACCGCGAAGGAGACGGAGGTGACGCCGTAGCCGCGCATCGCCGTCGTCGGCACGCGGTTCGTGAAGACCACGTACCCGTCGAAGTGGAGGTTGGGGATCGTGTACGCGCCCGTGTGGTGGAAGCTGTGCTTCGTCACCCCGTACGGGGAGAAGCGCGCGTACGCCCCCGCGTCGTGCAGGGTCAGCATCTTCCGGCCCAGGATCCAGCCGTCCTTCGTGACCGCGTCGGCGATCTCCATGTGCCAGGGGGCGCGGGTGGACGAGCAGAGGAACTCCTCCTCCCGCGTCCAGCGCCACTTCACCGGGCGCCCGGACTTGAGGGCGAGGAGCGCGGTCATCGTCTCCGTGGCCGTGTCCACCTTGCCCCCGAAGCCGCCGCCGGTCGTGCCTCCGACGAACTTGAGCCGGTTCAGCGGCACCTGCAGGTGGGCGGCGACGACGCCCATCGAGAAGTAGAGCGCCTGCGTGCAGGAGTAGATGGTGAGCCGGCCGTTCGGCTCCGGCACCACCTGGCACACCTGCGTCTCGAGCGGGCAGTGCTCGACGGCGGCCGGCCGGTAGACGCCCTGCACGATCACGTCCGCGTGCGCGAACGCCCAGTCGATGTCGCCCTTGCGGATCTGTCGCCGGTCCATCCCGCCCTCGAAGTGCGGGTACCAGTTGCCCCACTGGTGGATGCGGGGCGCGTCCGGGTCGAACGCCTTGCGCACGTCGAGCAGCGCCGGCCGCTCCTCGAACTCGATCTCGATCCGCTCCACCGCCTCGGCCGCGAGCTCCTCGTCCTCGGCGGCGACGAGCGCGATCGGCTGGCCCTTGTAGCGGACGTCGTCCTCGGCGAGCAGGGGCTCGTCGGCCGGGATGCCGAGCGCCTCCAGGTGCCCGTACACGTTGAGGGGGACGTCCTTGTGCGTGATGACGGCGTGCACGCCCTTCATCTCCTCCGCCGGGCGCGTGTCCAGGCGGACGATGCCCGCGTGGTGGTGCGGGGAGCGGAGGGCCTTCGCCCACAGCGTCCCCGGGACGCGGACGTCGTCCACGTACGTCGTGCGCCCGGTGACGTGGGCGACGCCGTCGTAGCGCGGGATGCGCGCGCCGACGACCTTCATGCCCTACCTCCTGTCGTCACCGTCGTGTACTTGCCGACGGCGGTTGTCGTCAGGTCGAAGGAGTCGCCCCGGGCGGCCGCGGCCACCGCGTCGATGATCTTCGCGTACCCGGTGCAGCGGCAGACGTGGCCCGCGAGCGCCTCCTGGATCTCCTCCGGGTCGTCGCTGCCGCCCCGGGCGAGGTAGGCCTGGGCGGCGAGCAGCATGCCCGAGGTGCAGAAGCCGCACTGGGCGGCGTAGTGGTGGATGAACGCCTGCTGGATGGGCGCGAGGCGCTCCGGCGTGCCGAGCCCCTCCACGGTCGTGATCTCGGCGCCCTCTGCGTACGCGAGCGGCAGCAGGCAGGCCCGGCGCGGCTCCCCGTCCACGAGGACGGTGCAGGCGCCGCAGCCGCCCTGCAGGCAGCCCGCCTTCGGCCCGGTGATCCCGAGCTCCTCGCGCAGCACGTGCAGGAGCGGCGTCAGGGGCGGGCTCTCCACCTCGCGCGCGACACCGTTCACGGTCAGGTTCATGCGGCCTCCTTCAGCTGGGCGAGGACCTTGCGGACGAGCACCGGCAGCACCCGGCGCCGGTACCAGGCGGAGGCGAGCGCGTCGTCGTGCGGATCGACGTCGCGCAGCGCCGCCTCCCCCGCCGCCTCCGGGTCCCCGGCGATCGCCTCCGCCGAGCGCAGCCGCACGCCGTAGGAGCCGGCGCCGGTGGCGGCGAGCCGGATCGTCCCGTCCGCGGCGCGCGCGCCGGAGACGGCGAGCGCCGTGTAGTCGTGCGTGTGCGGGCGGTCGAGGGCCGCGAACGCCCCCGCCGCCGGCTCCTCGAAGGAGACGTCGAGCGCCAGCCGGCGCCGCCGCCTGGGCAGGAAGTCCTCGAGCGGCTCCTCCACGATCCCGCCCTCGCCCGCCGAGCGCACGACGGCGCCGAGGGCGAGGAACGCGCCCTGCAGGTCGCCCCGCGGCGCCTCGAGCCCCTCGCCGGCGCACAGGTTGCCGCCGACCGTCGCCGCGCTCCGGATCTCGAGGTCGGCGATGTTCGCCGCGCAGGGGCCGAGCGGGGCGGGCAGGTCGACGAGCTCCTGGAGCGAGGTCGCCGCGCCGATCGTCACCCGCGAGCCGTCCCGGCGGACGCCGGCGAGGCCCGCCTCCCGCAAGAGGAGGACCCGCCGCGGGCGCAGGCGCCGGGCCGTCAGGTCGGGGACGACGATGGTGCCGCCGCCGACGACGAGCACGTCGGCGCCGTCCCCGAACGCCGCGACCGCCTCCTCCTCCGAGGTGGGGCGGAGCACCTCCGCCGCTCTCGCCTCCGTCGCTTCGTCAGTCGCCACTGCCATAGCCCACCTCTCGCGTCGGATTGCGAACGGAGCCGAGTCTAATCGCACCGCGCCCTCCACGGATCATCGATTCTCGATCAGGCCGGCAGCGGGGAGGCGGCGTGTACGCTGGGCCGGTGACGTTCCGGACGATCGACGAGCTCGAGGCGGCGCTCCGCGCCGCCGACTACCTCCCGGACCGCGGGCTCGCGACGGCGCTCTTCCTCTCGCTCGCGCTCGAGAAGCCCCTCCTGCTCGAGGGGGAGGCGGGCGTGGGCAAGACGGAGGCGGCCAAGGCGCTCGCCAAGGCGCTTCGCGCCCGCCTGATCCGCCTCCAGTGCTACGAGGGGCTCGACGTCTCCCACGCCGTCTACGAGTGGAACTACCCCCGGCAGCTCCTGCACATCCGGGCCGCCCAGGAGGGCACCGTCTCCGAGGACGAGCTCTTCGGCCCCGAGTTCCTCATCCGCCGGCCGCTGCTCGAGGCGATCGACACCGACGACCAGGTCGTGCTGCTGATCGACGAGGTCGACCGCGCGGACGAGGAGTTCGAGGCGTTCCTGCTCGAGGTGCTCTCCGACTTCCAGATCACCATCCCCGAGCTGGGCACGATCCGCGCCCGCCGCAAGCCGGCCGTCGTCCTCACCTCCAACCGCACGCGGGAGCTGCACGACGCGCTCAAGCGGCGCGCGCTCTTCCACTGGATCGGCCACCCCTCCCTGGAGCGGGAGGTGGAGATCGTCCGCCTGCGCGTGCCCGGGATCCCCGAGCGGCTCGCGGCGGAGGCGGCCGCCTTCGTGCGCGGCCTGCGCGGCCTCGAGCTGGCGAAGCCGCCCGGGGTCGCGGAGACGATCGACTGGGCGCACGCGCTCGCCGCCCTCGGGCGGGAGGAGATCGACGCCGAGGTGGTCGAGCAGACGCTCGGCTCCGTGCTCAAGTACCGCGAGGACATCGAGGCCGTGCGCGACGAGACCCTGGCCGAGCTCGTCGCCCAGGCGCGGAGCGCCGCGAGCTGAGGCCGGTGCCGGGGAGCGCGATCGTCCGCCACGTCGCCGCCTTCGGCCGCGTCCTGCGCGAGGTGGGGATCGAGGTCGGGCCGGGCCGGGTCGTGGACGCGGTGCGCGGCCTCGCCGCCGTCGACGTCACCCGCGAGGAGGACGTCTACTTCACGCTCCGCCAGACCCTCGTCAGCCGCCACGACGAGCTCGAGCTCTTCGACCGCGCCTTCGCCGCCTGGTTCCTGCGCGGGCCCGTGGCCCCGCTCGTGCGCGAGCGGCAGCGCCGGCAGCTTCCGGGCCAGGTCGTCCGCGGCAGCCTGCAGACGGGCCGGGCGGAGGAGGGGGAGGAGGCGGAGGCGGCCGCGGAGCCGCTCGAGCTCGGCGCCTCCGGCCACGAGCTGCTGCGCGAGAAGGACTTCGCGGAGATGACGGCCGAGGAGTTCGAGCGGGCGCGGCGGCTGATGGAGGCGATCGCCCGCGCGCGCCCGCAGCGCGTCTCCCGGCGGCGCGCGCCCGACCCCCGCGGCGACCGGCTGGACATGCGCCGCCTGCTCCGCCGCTCCCTGCGCTCCGGGGGCGACCCGGTCGAGCAGCCGTGGAAGTCGCGCAAGCTCGTGCCCCGCAAGCTGGTCGTCCTCTGCGACGTCTCCGGGTCGATGGACCGCTACTCGCGCGCCCTCCTCCTCTTCCTGCACGCGCTCGTCGGGGCCGGCCGGGGCGTGGAGGCGTTCGCCTTCGGCACGCGCCTGACGCGGCTGACGCCCGACTTCGCGACGCGCGACCCGGAGGCGGCGATCGCCCGCGCCACCGCCGCCGCCGTCGACTGGGGGAGCGGGACGCGCATCGGCGCCTCGCTCGCCGAGTTCAACGCCGTCTACGGCCGGCGCGCCCTCTCCCGGGGGGCGGTGGTGGTGATCGTCTCCGACGGCTGGGAGCGCGACGACCCGGGGCTGATCGGCCGCGAGATGGCGCGCCTGCAGCGGGCCGCGTACGCGGTCGTGTGGGTGAACCCGCTCAAGGGAAGCCCCGAGTACCAGCCGCTCGCGGGCGGGATGCGGGCGGCGCTGCCGTTCGTCGACCGCTTCCTGCCCGGCCATAATCTCAGGAGTCTGGAGGAGCTGGCCGCCGTCCTGGCCGGCATCGAAAGGAGGCACGCAGCGTGAAGGAGATTCTGCCCGAGGTGGAGCGCTGGCGGAAGGAGGGGGAGAAGGTGGCGGTGGCCACGGTCGTCGCTACGCGCCGCTCGGCGCCGCGGCCGCTGGGGGCGAGCCTCGCCATCTCCGAGTCGGGGAAGATGTGCGGCTCCGTCTCCGGGGGCTGCGTGGAGAGCGACGTCTTCGAGCACGCCCGGGAGGTGCTCGAGACCGGCAAGCCGAAGCTCCTCACCTACGGGATCTCCGACGACCTCGCCTGGAGCGTGGGCCTGCCCTGCGGCGGGGAGATCGACGTGTTCCTGGAGCGGGTGGAGTAGTGGGGCTGCTCGAGCGGCTCGCGCGGCTGCGCGAGTCCGAGGAACGCGGGATCCTGTTCACGGTCGTCGAGGGGGAGAACGTCGGCCGCAAGCTGCTCCTGCTCGAGTCCGGCGAGCGCGTCGGCGACGGGGTGCCGGAGGAGGCGGTCGAGCGCTTCGACGAGCTCATCCGGCGCGGGCGCAACCGGCTGCTCGAGCTCGCCGACGGGACGAGGGTCTTCGCCGAGTGGTACGGCCCGCCGCCCCGGCTCCTCGTCTACGGGGCGGTGGACACGGCGGAGGCGCTCTGCCGGGGCGCGAAGCTCCTCGGCTGGCGGGCGATCGTCGCCGACGCCCGCGCCCGCTTCGCGACCCCCGAGCGCATCCCCTCCGCCGACGAGCTGATCGTCGCCTGGCCGGACGAGACCTACGAGCGCGTGCGGCCCGACCACCAGACGGCGATCGTCGTCCTCACCCACGACGACAAGTTCGACGAGCCCGCGCTGATCGGGGCGCTCGCGAGCGAGGCCTTCTACATCGGCGCGCTCGGCTCCCGGCGCAACCAGGAGCGCCGCCGCGAGCGGCTGCTCGCGGCCGGGGTCAGCGAGGAGCAGTGGGAGCGGATCATGGGCCCCTGCGGGCTCGACATCGGCGCGGAGACGCAGGAGGAGACGGCGATCTCCATCCTGGCGGAGATCCTCGCCGTGCGCGCGGGCCGCCCCGGCGGCTACCTGAAGCAGGCGAGAGAGCGGATCCACGTCGAGGTCGAGTAGCCGGCGGCCGCCCGCCGGCGGGCGAGGCGGGGCCCGCCCCGCGGCAGGCGCGCTGGCGCGCTCGATGATCGATTATCCGGCGTGACGGCGGGGCGCGGGCGTATTAGAGTCGGGCCGACACACTCGACCGGCTGAAAGGAGGCGCGGTGGCGAGCATCGAGACCGGCCTCGGGATCGAGGCGAAGTCGGACGCGATCTACGAGCTCGTCGAGGAGGGGACGCAGGCCGAGCGGGTTGCCACGGGCTTCACGTTTACGGAGGGGCCGATCTGGCACCCGACCGAGCACCACCTCCTCTTCTCGGACATGCCCGGGGACGTCCGGCGCAAGTACACGCCGGACGGCACGGTCGTCGAGGTCAGGAACTTCTCCAACAAGTGCAACGGCATGACCTACGACGCCGAGCTCAACCTGCTCGTCTGCGAGCACGTGACGAGCTGCCTCGTCCGGGAGCGGCCGGACGGGACGCGCGAGACCGTCGCGCAGAACTTCGAGGACGAGGAGCTGAACAGCCCGAACGACGTGGTCGTGCACTCGAGCGGGGCGATCTACTTCTCCGACCCCTGGTACGGGCGGATGCCCGGCTTCGGGCACCCGCGCAAGCGGCGGCTCGGCTTCCAGGGCGTGTACCGGGTGCCCCCCGGGGGCGGCGACCTCGAGCTCGTCGTGGCGCGCGACGAGTTCGACATGCCGAACGGCCTCTGCTTCTCACCCGACGAGTCGCTGCTCTACATCAACGACACGCCGCGCGCGCACATCAAGGTCTGGGACGTGCAGCCGGACGGCTCGCTCGCGAACGGGCGGATGTTCTTCGAGGGCATCGGCACGGGCGTGATCGAGGAGGGCATCCCGGACGGGATGAAGTGCGACGAGCGCGGCAACATCTGGGTGACCGGGCCCGGCGGCATCTGGGTCATCTCCGCCGCCGGCGAGCACCTGGGCACGATCCGCGTCCCGGAGAACACGGGCAACCTGACCTGGGGCGGCGAGGACTGGCGCACCCTGTACATCACGGCCTCGACCTCGCTGTACACGGTCCGCACGATCGTGGGCCCCCGGCGCGAGCCGTACATGCGGTGAGGAGCGAACGAGCGAGGAGGTGACGATGAGCGAGCAGGCACTGACCCTCGACCCGGACCGCTGCGTCCTGATCATCCAAGACCTGCAGAACGACGTGATCATCGAGGGGGGCGCGTTCGCCGAGTCCGGCTCCCCGCAGCACGCGAAGGAGCAGAACGTCGTCGAGAACGTGAAGGCCCTCGCGGAGACCTGCCGCGGCAAGGGGATCCCGGTGATCCACGTCCACTACATCGTCGAGCCGGGCGCTCCCGGCCTGAAGCTGAACGCGCCGCTCTTCCAGGGCGTCAAGGACGCGAACGCGCTCGTCCGCGGCACCTGGGGCGCGGCCCCGGTGGAGGGCCTGGAGCCGAAGGAGGGCGACTTCGTCGTCGAGAAGATGCGGATGAGCGCCTGGCACGGGACGAAGCTGGAGACCCTGCTCGCCGGCCTCGGGCGGGACACGGTCATCGTGACCGGCGCCTGGACGAACATGTCCATCGAGCACACCGCGCGCACGGGCGCGGACAAGGGCTACACCATGGTCGTGCCCGAGGACGGCTGCTCGACGATGAACGCCGACTGGCACAACGCCTCGATCAACTACGCACTGCAGAACGTGGCCACGGTGACGACGTGCGCCGAGGTGACGGCGGCGCTCGGCGGGTAGCGGAGACGGGATGAAGACGAGGGCCGGGCTCTTCTGGGAGGCGGGCAAGCCGCTCACGGTCGAGGAGATCGACCTCGAGGAGCCCGGCCCCCGCGACGTTCTCGTCCGCATGGCCGCGTGCGGGATCTGCGGCACCGACCTGCACATGGTCAAGGGCGAGTGGCAGCGGCCGACGCCGATGGTGCTCGGGCACGAGGGCGCCGGCACGGTCGAGGCGGTGGGGGAGGAGGTGACCTCGCTCGCGCCTGGCGACCGCGTCGTCCTCTCCTGGGCGCCCGGCTGCGGGGAGTGCGCCGACTGCCGGCGCGGGCGTCCCGCCGCCTGCGTCCAACTTCACCGCGCGATCGGGGCGGGCACGCTCGTGGAC
>DATLYP010000041.1:0-5834 GCA_035574655.1 Gaiellaceae bacterium | reverse complement strand
CGCGGCCCGCCGCCGCCTCGGCCGGCGCGTGCTCCGCGGCCTGCTCCTTGGGCGGCGTGCGGCTCGACCGCTTCGGTGGCGGCGCGGGGCGCGGCATGAACCTCCGCGTGACGATCCCTTGGCCAGTCGACCAGAGGTTCGTCGTCAGCCAGTAGATCATCAGCCCGGAGGGGAAGCTGAGGATGAAGGGGATGAAGAAGATGGGAAGCACCATCAGCAGCACGCGCTGCGCGGTCGACTGCATCTGGGTGGACATGAGCCAGGTCGAGGTCAGCTGGCTGGCGGCGTAGACGGCGATGAGAAGCGGCCCCCATCCGTCCTTCGTCGGCTCGGTGATGTCGACGAGGTCGAGCCACTCGAGCGTCGAGTGGGGGAACCGCGGGAAGATCTCGCGCTCGAAGTCGCGGAGCACGAAGAAGAGCGCGATGAAGATCGGGATCTGGAACAGGATCGGCAGGCAGGAGGCGTAGGGGTTGATCCTGTTCTCCTTGTAGAACTTCATCAGCTCCTCGCTCTGGCGCTGCCGGTCGTGCTTCCAGCGCTGCTGGATCGCCTTCATCTCCGGCGCATGCAGCTGCAGGCTCTGCATCGAGTGGATCTGCTTGATCGCGAGCGGGACGAGGAGCATGCGGACGGTGATCGTCAGGGCCACGATCGACCACGCCCAGGAGAGGCCGAGCGTGTCGTGGAACCAGACGAGGACGTCGGTGAGGATCTCCTCGATCGGGGCGAGGACGCCGCCGAGGATCACGGGGCCGTCCTCCGCCGGAGCAGGGGGAAGAGCCGCTGGTCGCGCGCGTAGTCCACGCCCCCGTCGCTCCACGGGTTGCAGCGCAGCAGCCGCCAGCCGGCGAGCACCGCGCCGCGCAGAAGGCCGAACTCCCGGAGCGCGTCGATCGCGTACTGGGAGCAGCTCGGGTGGTACTTGCAGGTCCCGGGCGGCGTCAGCAGCGCTCCCAGCGACCAGCGCCAGGCGTAGACGAAGGCGATCCCGAGGTACCTCACCGGGGCACCCTCCGCAGAGCTTCCCCGATCTCGCCGGCGAGCCAGGCGACGCCGCGGGCCTCCGCCGTCTCCGCCAGGCCGGGACGGGCGACGAGAACGTAGTCGTGTCCGGGCGGCGCCTCTTCGAGCAGCGCGCGCCAGGCCTCTCGGAGCAGCCGCTTGACACGGTTGCGCACGACCGCCGAGCCGACCGCGCGGGGAACGGCGAGCCCCAGACGCGGCGGCCCGTCCGCGTCCTCCCCGCGCGGGAACCAGTGCAGGACCACGTAGCGGGTCGAGGTCGAGGAGCCGCGCCGGTAGACGGCGTCGAAGTCCCGCGCGCGGGAGAGCCGGTACCGTCGCTGCATCGGCCGGCTCAGGCCGAAAGGCGCTTGCGGCCCTTCGCCCGGCGGCGCTTGAGGATCGCGCGGCCGGCGCGCGTCGCCATGCGCGCTCGGAACCCGTGGCGGCGCTTCCGCCGCCGCACGTTCGGCTGGTAGGTGCGCTTCACGTCGTCAGCCTCTCGACCCGCCCGCAGCGGGCCGAGCGGGGAGTATAGACGAGGCCCTCTGCCAGCCCGTTTTCCACAGCGTCGAAGGCCGTCCTCCCGCCTCGAAACCGCTGCTCGCGGGCGTCCGGCGTTGCCTGAGGAGACAGGAATGCGCGGTCTCGTACACAGGTGTGGAGAACGGTGTGGATAGGTAAAATCCCTGCAAAAGCGCACATTTTCTCCGTCTCCAGGGCACTTTTCGACAGGTTGAGCGTCCGGTTCTAGGCTGCTATAGTCGCCGCCTTCCAGACGCCCACAACCACCCGAGGGACGGTGCAGCAGGCGATAGAGACGACCCCTGAGAGCCTCTGGGACGCGATCGCCGCCCGCTTGCGACAGACGCTCAACGCCCCCGTCTACGACGCCTGGTTCGCGCACGCGCAGCCCGTCTCCCTCGGCGAGGGGAAGCTCGTCGTCTCCGTCCCCAACGGCTTCACGCGGGACTGGATCGTCCGCCACTTCGAGGGTCTCGTGACGAGCGCCGCGCGGGAGCTCTACGGCGAGGCGAGCGTCGCCTTCGTGGTCGCGAGCGACGAGGCGCCCGCGGCTCCGGGCGGGGCCCCCAAGCCGAAGGCGGAGCCGCCTCCCAGGGAGCTGCAGGAGAGCGAGCTGAACGCGAAGTACACGTTCGACCTCTTCGTCATCGGCTCCTCCAACCGCTTCGCCCACGCGGCCGCCCTCGCCGTCGCGGAGGCCCCCGCCCAGGCGTACAACCCGCTCTTCATCTACGGCGGAACCGGGCTCGGGAAGACGCACCTTCTGCAGGCGATCGGCCACTACGTGCGTCAACACTCGAAGCGGCTCACGTTTCGCTACGTCACGAGCGAGACGTTCATGAACGACTTCATCGACTCGCTGCGCGACAAGCGGATCGACGGGTTCAAGCGCCGCTACCGCAACTACCACCTGCTCCTCATCGACGACATCCAGTTCTTCGAGGGGAAGGAGCGGATCCAAGAGGAGTTCTTCCACACGTTCAACTCCCTCTACGAGGGCGGCGCCCAGATCGTGATCTCCTCTGACCGGCCGCCGCGGGAGATCGCCACCCTGGAGGAGCGTCTCCGCTCCCGCTTCGAATGGGGCCTGCTCACCGACATCCAGCCCCCCGACCTGGAGACGCGCATCGCGATCCTACGGAAGAAGGTGAACACGGAGCGGATCGCGATCACCGACCCCGCCGTCCTCACCTTCATCGCCGAGCGCGTCTCCTCCAACATCCGCGAGCTCGAGGGCGCCCTCACCCGCGTCGTCGCGTTCTCCTCGCTCACCGGCCGCCCCTTGACGGTCGACCTCGCCGAGCAGGTCCTGAAGGACGTCTTCCCTCAGGGAAGCGACGCGCCGGAGGTGACGATCTCCCGCATCCAGGAGGCCGTCTGCGAACGCTTCGGCGTCACGGTCGAGGAGCTCGTCAGCCCGCGCCGGTCGCAGTCCGTCGCCTACCCGCGGCAGGTGGCGATGTACCTCTCGCGCGAGCTCACCGACTCCTCGCTTCCCACGATCGGGCGGGAGTTCGGCGGCCGCGACCACACGACGGTCATCCACGCCACCCAGAAGATCACGCGGATGATCCGCGAGGACCGCTCTGTGTACAACCTTGTGCAGGAGCTGACCGCGCGCATCAAGCAGGCCCGCTGACCGTGGGGGTCCCGCACGCCCGGCCCTCGGCGTGCCCCCGCCATGTGCATCGCCCTCCAGACCCTTTTCCCCAGCGCCGCTCCCGGCGCCTGCAGCACACTCCCGGCGTCATCCCCATCGTGCACACTCCTACTACAGCTACGAGCTTTTCACTCTTGTGATGGACACCGATCTCGCGACTCCGACCAAGCTCCGCGCCACCTGCTCTCGGGCGGAGCTCGCGGAGGCCCTCTCGGTCGTCGTGCGCGCCGTGTCCGCCCGGGGCGCTGTGCAGGTGCTGGCCGGCATTCTCCTGCGTGCCGAGGAGGGGCAGCTCCAGCTCGCCGCGACGGACATGGAGCTCTCGCTGCGCGCGTCCGTGCTCGGGGAAGTGGAAGGGGACGGCGCCGTCGTCGTCCCGGGGCGGCTTCTGGCCGACCTGGTGCGGCTGCTGCCCGGCGAGACTGTCTCGCTCGTGCGCGAGGAAGGGGAAGGAGTGCTGGCGATCACCTCGGGCAGCCACTCCTCGCGGCTGAACGTGTACAGCGCGGAGGACTTCCCGCGGCTGCCGCCCACGGACGTCGAGCTCCAGGAGCTGCCGGCGGCGGCGTTGCTGGAGACGATCGAGAAGGTGGCCCGGGCTGCGTCCCGGGACGACTCCCGTCCCGTGCTCACCGGCATCCTCGTCCGGTTCGAGCAGGACAAGCTGGTGATGGCCGCGACCGACTCCTACCGGCTCGCGGTGAAGGAGACCGCACTCGCGGCACCCGGGCCCGAGCTGGACGGGATCATCCCCGCGCGCGCGTTGCAGGAGCTCGCCCGGCTCGCGGCCGGGACGGAGGAGGTGGGGCTCGGCCTGCACGAGAACCACGTCGTGTTTCGGGCGGGCGAGGTGGTCCTGACGAGCCGCCGCATCGACGGCCAGTTCCCGAACTACACCCAGCTGCTCCCGGAGACGTTCGAGGTCGAGCTCGAGGTGTCACGGCAGGCGCTGCTCGACGTGATCCGGCGGGCCAGTGTCCTGGCGCAGCGAAACGCGCCGCTGCGGCTGCGTTTCGCGGAGGGAGAGCTGACGGTTGCCGCGCACGCCCAAGAGGTGGGGGAGGCCCGGGAGTCGCTGCCGCTCGACTACACGGGCGAGCCGCTCGAGATCGGCTTCAACCCGGACTTCCTGCGCGACGGGCTGGAGGTGATCGGCGCCGAGACGGTGCAGCTGAAGCTGACGAACCCGCTGCGCCCGGGCCTGATCCTCTCGCCGAGCGAGGGCTTCTGGTATCTCGTGATGCCGATCCGGCTCCCGGGCTGATCGTCCGCGAGGTCACGCTCCGGGATTTCCGCTCCTACCACGCGCTGGAGGTGCGCTTGGCGCCTGGGGTGGTGCTCGTCTGCGGCCCGAACGGAGCGGGGAAGACGAACCTGCTCGAGGCGCTGCACGTGGGCACGCAGGGCTTCTCGCCGCGCACGCGGAGCGACGCGCAGCTTGTGCGCTTCGGCGCGCAGAGCGCCCGCGTCCGCCTGCGGGGGGTGAGGGGGCCTCGGGGGTTCGAGACGGACGTGGTCCTGCACGCGTCCGAGGGCCGCCGCGTCCGCGTGAACGGGACGGTGCTTCGCTCCGGGGAGCAGCTCCGGCAGGAGCTGCGGACGCTCGTCTTCACCCCCGACCGGCTCGCCGTCGTCAAGGGCTCGCCGGCTGTGCGCCGGGCGTACCTCGACCGAGTGCTCTCCCGGCTCCTTCCCGCCCGGGCGGCGCTCCCGGGCGAGTACCTGGCGGTCGTCGGGCAGCGCAACGCCGGCCTGCGGAGAGCAGCCGCCGGGCTCTCGCCGCGCGAGGCGCTCGCCCCCTGGACGCAGGCGGCGGCTGCGCTCGGGGCGGAGCTCGTGCAAGCGCGCCGGGACACGCTCGAGGCGCTCGCGGAGCCGTTCGCGCGCTGCGCGGAGGCGCTCGGCCTCCTGGAGGCGGAGCTCGTGTACGAGGGCGAGCCGGCGAGCGTGGAGGAGCACGAGCGACGCTTGCAGCGCGACTTGGAGCGGGGAGCGACCGGGCTCGGCCCGCACCTGCACGATCTGCGCATCGCCGCGCGAGGCCGCGACTTGCGCGCCTTCGGCTCCCAGGGGGAGCAGCGGATCGCCGTGCTCGCGCTCGTCCTCGCGGAGGCGGAGGCGCTCGCGGAGCGGAGCGGTCAGCGGCCGCTGCTCCTCCTCGACGACGTGCTCTCCGAGCTGGACGGGGAGCGGCGGCTCGCGCTCGCTCGCCTCCTCGCACGCGGCGGGCAGACGATCGTGACGGCGACCGCCGCGGCGGCGTTCCCCGGGCAACCCGCCCAGAGGCTCGCCGTCTCGCGCGGCCGGGTCGCGGAGGCGGCCTGATGGAGCGGCTCGGCGAGGAGATCGCCCGCGCCCTCGACCGTACCGGCGGGGGCGGCGGCCGCGCCCTCGCGGCCGTCGTCGAGGCGTGGCCGGCTGCGGTGGGGGAAGCCGTCGCACGGCAGGCCTGGCCGCAGCGGCTCGGGCGGGATGGGACCCTGCATGTCGCCGCGAGCTCGGCGACCTGGGCGTTCGAGCTCGACCGGCTCGCGCACGAGCTCGCGGCGCGGCTGCGGGACGTCCTCGGGGACGCCGCGCCCCGCGCGGTGCGGGTGCGGGTGGGGGCGGTTCCCGAGCCCGTCTCGCCGGTCGGCGGCGCCGG
>DATLYP010000040.1:0-8382 GCA_035574655.1 Gaiellaceae bacterium | reverse complement strand
CCCCCGCCATGACGGAGCGGATCGGGAGGAGGAGCACCATGAGGCGCACCGCCCTCGTCCTCGGCGTCGCCGCCGCGGCGGCGCTCGGCGTCTCTCCGGTCGCCACCGGGGCGAGGCCCGCACAGGCGACGCTGCAGGTGGCCGAGCCGGCGCCCGTGCGGCCGGCCCTCGCCCGCGCGGCGCTCGCGCGGCCGGCCGTCGTCCAAGCGACGATTGTCCACTCGGCCCTCGTCGAGTCGGCGCGCGCCCGCTCGCAGCGCGCCCGCGCCCACCGGAGCTCGGCGCTCGGACCGCTCGCCCGCTGACTCGCACGGCCCGTCCATCCGGGGAAGGAGCGAGGGAGGCCGCCGCGCCTCCCTCGCCTCGCGTCAGATCAGAGGCCGACGATGTCGTCCGGCCGCACCGGGACGCGCGTCAGCTCCCGGCCGGTCGCGTCCCGGAGGGCGGACAGGATCGCGGCGGTCGAGACGACGGTCGGCGGCTCGCCCACGCCCTTGAGCCCGTAGGGCGCATCCGGCTCCGGGACCTCCACGAGCTCGGAGACGATCGGCGGCACGTCCAGGAAGGTCGGGATCAGGTAGTCGGTGAAGCTCGCGTTGAGGATCGCGCCCTCCCGCGTGCGGAGCTCCTCCATCAGGGCGAGCCCGAGGCCCTGCGCGGTTCCGCCCTCGATCTGGCCCTCCACCGCCTGCCGGTTGAGCGCGTAGCCCACGTCCTGCGCCGTCCCGATCCAGACGACGCGGCTGAGGCCGAGCTCGACGTCCACCTCGACCACCGCCCGCATGGCTGCGACCGCGAAGGCGACGTGGGCGCGGTCCCCCCGCACCTGGCCCGTCTCGGGGTCGAGCAGGAAGGTGCGCGGGTGGCGGTAGACGCGCTCGACCTCCACCTCCCCGCCCCCCCGGCGCGCGCGCTCCTCGAGGGCGGCCCGGCAGGCGAGCTGCACCGCCCCCGCGGCCATCCAGGTCGTGCGGGAGGCGGAGGCGGAGCCGGCGGAGCCGACGCGGGCGGTGGAGCCGTCCGGCAGCACCACCTCGTCCGTGCCCAGCTCCTCGCGCGCTACCTGCAGGATGACGTCGGTCACCCCTTGTCCCACCTCGGCCGCCGCGCAGTCCACCTCCGCGCTCCCGTCGGGGTGGAGGCGGACGCGCGCCGCGCAGGAGTCGTCGAAGCCCTCCGAGTAGCACAGGTTCTTGAAGCCGACCGCGAAGCCGACGCCCCGGCGCACCCCCTCCCCGCGGGTCGTGTTCCCCGCGCCGCCGGGGAGCCGGATCGACTCCCGCGGCAGCTCCTCGGGCTCGGGAACGGGGATCGCCGCCGCGCGCCGGATCACCTCCCGGGTGGGGAGCGAGCCGGTCACCACCTGCCCCGTGGGCAGGGCGTCGCCGGGCTCGAGCGCGTTCAGCAGCCGCAGCTCCACCGGGTCGATGTCGAGGGCGGCCGCGAGCTGGTCCATCTGGGCCTCCGCCGCGACGCACGCCTGGACGGCGCCGAACCCCCGCATGGCGCCGCAGGGCGGGTTGTTCGTGTACACGACCGTGCCCTCGATCAGCGCGTTCTCGACCGCGTACGGCCCCGCCGCGAACGAGCACGCGTTGGAGAGCACGGCCGTCGAGCTCGAGGCGTACGCCCCCCCGTCGAGCAGGATGCGGACGCGCACGGCGACGAGCCTTCCGGCCCGCGTCGCCCGGTGCTCCGCCCAGATGCGGGCGGGGTGGCGGTGGACGTGGCCGACGAACGACTCCTCGCGCCCGTAGACCATCTTCACCGGGCGGTTCGTGCGCAGGGCGAGCAGCGCCGCGTGGATCTGCACGGAGAGGTCCTCGCGGCCGCCGAACGCGCCGCCCACGCCCGCCAGGTGCATGCGCACCATCTCCGGGGGGAGGCCGAGGCAAGGCGCAACCTGGTCGCGGTCGACATGCAGCCACTGGGTGGCCACGTGGATGTCGACCCCGCCCTCGCCGTCGGGGACGGCGAGCCCGGCCTCGGGGCCAAGGAACGCCTGGTCCTGCTGGCCGATCTCGTAGACGCCGCGCACGCTCACGTCGCCCTCCGCGTCCGGGTCGCCGCGGCGGATGACGATCGTCCGGAGCACGTTCGGCCGCGGGTCGTGCCGGAAGCCCCGGCCGGCGGCGATCCCGGGCGGATGGAGGGACGGCATCTCGGTCGCCCGCTCGGGGTCGACCACGGGCTCGAGCGGCTCGTACTCGACCCGGACGGCCGCCGCGGCCCGCCGCGCCTGCTCGGGCTCCTCCGCTGCGACGAGCGCGACGGGCTCGCCGACGTAGCGGACGCGGTCGATGGCGAGCACGGGCTGGTCGGGGATCTCCAAGCCGTACGTCTTCCGCCCGGGGACGTCCGCGTGCGTGAGCACCGCATGCACGCCCGGTAGGCGGAGCGCCTCGGAGGGGTCGACGGCGAGCAGGCGCGCGTGCGCGTAGGGGCTGCGCACGGTCTTCCCCCACAGCATCCCCGCCATCTCCAGGTCGCTGGCGAACAGGAAGCGGCCGGCGACCTTGGGCACCGCGTCGTGCCGGCGCGGGACGGCCTCGGCGCGGCCCCGAGGGAGGACGCGGCGCGTGCCGGCCGGCGCGCTCATCGGGCGGCCGCGAGCCGCACGGCGGTGAGGATCTTCTGGTAGCCGGTGCACCGGCAGAGGTTGCCGGAGAGCGCCTCCCGGATCTCGTCGTCGCTCGGGTCCGGGTTGCGGCGGAGGAGGTCGGCGGCGGCGACGACGAAGCCGGGTGTGCAGAAGCCGCACTGCACCGCCCCCGCCTCCACGAACGCCTCCTGGACGGGGTGCAGGCCGTCGTCCCCGGCCAGCCCCTCCACGGTCACGACCTCGTGCCCGTCCGCCTGCGCGGCGAGGACGAGGCAGGCGCAGACGAGCGTCCCGTCGAGCAGCACCGAGCAGGACCCGCACTCGCCCTGCTCGCAGGCGTTCTTCGAGCCGGACAGCCCCAGCCGGTCGCGGAGCGCCGTGAGCAGGCTCTCGCCCGGCCAGACGTCCGCCTCCCGGCGCTCGCCGTTCACGCTGAGCGCGATCCTCACGCCAGGCACCTCGCGAGCGCGCGCCGGGCGAGCACGCGCAGGGCGTGCCGCCGGTAGGCGGCCGTCCCGCGCACGTCGTCGATCGGGCGCGCCGCCTGCGCGACCAGCTCGGGGAGCTCCCGCGCCCGCTCGAGCGGGCAGACGACGAGCCCCGGCACCGGACCCGCCGAGCCGAAGGAGGCGCGCAGCTCGCCGCGCTCCCGGTCGGCGACGAGGGCGAGCGAGCAGACGGAGATGACCATCGCGTTCCGCGGCCCCACCTTCATGAACGTCTGCGGCTGCCCGCTCGGCCGGACGCGCACGGCGAGGATCAGCTCGTCCTCGGCGAGCGCGGTGCGCTTGGGCCCGACGAGGAAGGCGGCGAGCGGTAGCCGCCGCTCCCCGCGCGCGCTCGCCAGCTCCACCTCCGCGCCCTCGGCGAGCAGGGGCGGGAGGGCGTCCCCGGCGGGCGAGGCGGTGCCCAGGTTGCCGCCGATCGTGCCCCGGTTGCGGATCTGCGGCGAGCCGACGGTGCGCGCGGCCTCCGCGAGGGCGGGCAGCTCCTCCCGGAGCGGTCCCTCCAGCACCTCCGTGTACGTGAGCGCGGCTCCCAGCCGCAGCACGCCGTCCTCGCGGCCTCGGCCGCGCAGCTCGGCGACCTCGTTCAGGTTGAGCAGCGCGGGCGGGCGGAGGCGGTCGAAGTTGAGCTCGACCATGAGGTCCGTGCCCCCCTGGATGGGCACGGCCTCCGGGCGCTCCGCCTTCATCCGCAGCGCCTCCGCCAGCGAGCGCGGGGCCAGGACGTCCACCGACGCAAGCGTATTACCCTCCCGCCCGTGCACGCCCTGCGCCGCCTGCTCGCGGTCGCGCGCGGCGACGAGCCGGCCGACCTCGTCGTCCGCGGCGGACGGGTGCTCTCGGTGTTCACGAAGGAGTGGCTGGCGGCGGACGTCGCGGTCGCGGACGGGACGATCGCCGGGCTCGGCGAGTACGAGGGCGCGGAGACGCTGGACGCGTCCGGCCGCTACGTCGTCCCGGGGCTGATCGACGCCCACATGCACCTCGAGTCGACGAAGCTCCTCCCCGACGAGTTCGCCCGCCTCGTCCTCCCCCTGGGGACGACCGCGGTCGTCGCCGATCCCCACGAGCTCGCGAACGTCCTCGGCACGGACGGCGTGCACTGGCTGCTCGACGCGTGCGCAGGGCTCCCCCTCGACTTCTTCTTCATGGCCCCCTCCTGCGTTCCCGCCTCGCCCTTCGAGTCGCCGCGGCGCCCGCTGAGCCTGGGCGACCTCGAGAGCCTGCTCCGCCGCAGGCGGGTGCTGGGGGTGGCGGAGATGATGAACTTCCCCGGCGTCATCGCCGGCGAGGAGCCGGAGCTCGCGAAGCTCGCCGTGGCGCAGGGCGCGCACGTGGACGGGCACGCGCCGGGCGTGCGCGGCAAGCGGCTGAACGCGTACGCGGCGGCCGGCATCCGCTCCGACCACGAGGCGCTGACGGTCGAGGAGGGGCGGGAGCGGCTGCGGGCGGGGATGTGGCTCCTCGTGCGCGAGGCGTCCATGGCGCGCAACCTGCGCGACCTGCTCCCCGTCGTGCGCGAGCTCGGCACGGGCCGGGTCGCGTTCTGCACGGACGACCGGGACCCGGAGGACATCGCGGCGAACGGGCACCTGAACGGGATGGTGCGGGCGGCGGTGGCGGAGGGGATCGCCCCCGAGGAGGCGCTCGTCATGGCCTCCCTGAACGCGGCCCTTTGGCATGGGCTCGAGCGGCTGGGCGCGATCGCCCCCGGCTACCAGGCGGACCTGCTCGTCCTCCCCGACCTCCGGTCGTTCCAGCCCGAGCTCGTGCTCAAGGCCGGGCGGCGCGTGGACGAGGTCCCCGAGGTGCGGGTTCCCGAGTGGGTGAAGCACACCGTGCGCCTCCGCGAGGTCTCGCCCTCCGACTTCGCGATCCCCTGGCAGGGCGGGAAGGCGCGGGTGATCGGCCTCGTCCCGGAGCAGGTCGTCACCGAGCACCTGGTCGAGGAGCCGACCCTGCGCGGCGGGGAGGCGGTCGCCGACCCCGGCCGCGACCTGGTCAAGGTGGCCGTGCTGGAGCGCCACCTGGGCACGGGGCGGATCGGGCGGGGGCTCCTGCGCGGGAGCGGGCTCGCGCGCGGCGCCCTCGCCTCCACGGTCGCCCACGACGCGCACAACGTCGTCGTCGTCGGGGCCGGCGACGAGGACATGGCCTTCGCGGTCAACCGCCTGCACGCGCTCGGCGGCGGCGTCGTGGCCGCGGCGGACGGGGAGGTCCGGGCGGAGCTCGCGCTCCCCGTCGCCGGCCTCCTCGCCGACGCCCCGCTGGAGGAGGTCGTGCGCGCGAGCGAGGCGTGCAACCGCGCCGCCCGCGAGCTCGGCTGGCGCGGCGCCACGCCCTTCCTCACCCTCTCCTTCCTCGCCCTCTCCGTGATCCCCCGCCTGAAGATCACGGACCGCGGCCTCGTGGACGTCGACCGCTTCCGGCTCGTGCCCCTGCAGGCATGAGGCGGCTGTACGCCAACGGCTGGATCGTCGCCTGCGACGAGGCGCGGAGCGAGTACCCGTCCGGCTGGGTGCTCGTCGAGGACGGGCGCATCGCCGCCCTGGGGGAGGGCGCCGAGCCGGCGGCCGACGAGCGGGTGGACGTCGCGGGCGCGGTCGTCACGCCCGGCCTCGTCAACACGCACCACCACCTCTACCAGGCGCTGACCCGGGCACGGGCGCAGGAGGCGGATCTCTTCGCCTGGCTCCGCGAGCTCTACCCGGTGTGGGGGCGGCTCGACGCCGAGGCCGAGCATGCAGCCGCGCGGCCGGGCCTGGCCGAGCTCGCCCTCTCCGGCTGCTCCACCGTCTTCGACCACCATTACGTCTTCCCCCGCGGGCAGGCGGGGATCGTGGAGGCGGAGGTGCAGGCGGCCCGCGAGCTCGGGCTCCGCATCGTGGCCGCCCGCGGCTGCATGGACCTGGGCGAGTCGGCGGGCGGCCTGCCCCCGGACGCGCTCGTCGAGGAGCTGGACGACATCCTCGCCGAGACCGAGCGCCTCGCCCACGAGCTGCACGAGCAGGGCGCCGGCGCGCGCGTGCAGATCGCGGTCGCGCCCTGCTCGCCCTTCTCGGCGAGCAGGCGGCTGATGCAGGAGTCGGCGGAGCTCGCCCGCCGCCTCGGGCTCGTCCTCCACACCCACCTGGCCGAGACGGCGGAGGAGGAGGCGTACTGCCTGGAGCTCTACGGCTCCACCCCGGTCGAGTACCTGACCGGCCTCGGCTGGCTGGGCGAGGACGTGTGGTGCGCGCACTGCGTGCACCTCTCCGAGAGCGACGTCGCCGACTTCGCCGCCTCCCGGACGGGGGTCGCGCACTGCCCGAGCTCCAACCTGCGCCTGGGGGCGGGCCTGGCGCCCGTCCGCGAGCTCCTCGACGCGGGCGTCCGCGTGGGGCTGGGCGTGGACGGCGCCGCCTCCAACGAGCGCGGCGACCTGCTGCTGGAGGCGCGGCAGGCGCTCCTCGTCGCGCGCGGCCGGGGCGGGCCGGCGGCGATGAGCGCGCGCGAGGCGCTCCTGCTCGCGACGCGGGGCGGCGCCGCCGTGCTGCGCCGGGACGACCTCGGCTCCCTGGAGCCCGGGACGTGCGCCGACCTTGCGGTCTGGCCCGTGGACGAGCTCGCGCTGGCCGGCGCCGGCGACCCCGTCGCCGGCCTCCTCCTCTCGGCGCCCCACCGCGTCGACCGGCTGATCGTCGGGGGCGAGGAGGTCGTCCGCGGCGGAGAGCTCCTGCGTGTGGACGAGCGCGAGCTGGCGCGCGAGCTGCGCGCGCAGGCGCGAAGATTCGCCGCGTGAGCGTCTCCCTGTCCACGCACGTGCTGGACACGGGCGCCGGGCGGCCGGCGGCCGGCGTGCGCGTCGAGCTCGCGCGGGAGCGGGAGGTGCTCGCCTCCGGCGAGACCGACGAGCAGGGCCGCATCCCCGAGCTCGCCTCCGGCCTCGCGCCCGGCCGCTACGAGCTGGTCTTCTGGCCGCCGTCGCCCTTCTTCCGGAGGGTGGAGCTGGTCGTCGAGCTCGAGGACGGCCACTACCACATCCCTCTCGTCGTCTCGCCCTACGGGTGCGCGAGCTACCGGGGAAGCTGAAAGTCGAGGAGCTCGAGGAGCTCTTCGAGGGCAGGACGCGCCTCGTCGAGCGCTTGGCGGAGCTCGAGGACCCGCTCGGGCGGGCGGAGGAGGTGCTGCGCGGGCTCAGCGAGGAGGAGAGGATCGAGGCCCTGAACGCCCATCCCCAGGTCGGCGCGCGCGCCCTCTCGCCCCGCTCCGCCGCCGAGCAGGGCGCGGATGCCGATCCCGCCGTGCTCTCCGACCTCGCCTACCTGAACCAGGTGTACGAGGAGAAGTTCGGCTTCCGCTTCGTCGTCTTCGTCGCCGGCCGCCCCAAGCGGGAGATCCTGGAGGTCCTGCGCGAGCGGATCGGGAACACGCGCGAGGAGGAGCTGGAGACCGGGTGCCGGGAGCTCGTGGCGATCGCGAGGGACCGGTGGACCCGTACCTGAGGGACGTCCTCGACGCCCTCCTCCGCCTCCTGCACGTCGTCGCCGGGATCGCTTGGATCGGCGCCTCCTTCTACTTCGTCCGGCTCGACCTCTCGCTGCGCCCGCCCCCGCAGGAGGACGCCGGGGCGGGCGTCGTCGGCGAGTTCTGGGGCGTGCACGGGGGCGGGCTCTACCGCACGCAGAAGTACCGGCTCGCCCCCGCGCGCCTCCCGGAGCCGCTGCACTGGTTCAAGTGGGAGGCGTACGCGACCTGGCTCTCCGGGTTCGCGCTCCTCGTCGTCCTCTACTACGCGGACGCGGAGGCGCGGCTCGTCGACCCGGCCGTCGCCGACCTCCCGATCTGGCTCGCGGTCGCGCTCAGCGCGGGCGGCCTCGCGCTCGCCTGGGCTGCCTACGACCTCCTCTGCCGCACCTTGGGGGAGCGCAGCCAGGCCGCGCTCGCGGCCGCCGGTCTCGCCCTCGTCGCGCTCGCCGCCTGGGCGGCGGGAGAGCTCTTCGCGCCCCGCGCCGCCTACGTGCAGGTGGGCGCGATGCTGGGCACGGTCATGGCCGCGAACGTCCTCCTCGTCATCATCCCCGCCCACCGCGGCCTCGTGCGGGCGCTGGCGGCGGGCGAGGCGCCCGACCCGGAGCCCCTCCTGCGCGCCGCGCGGCGCTCCCTGCACAACAACTACCTCACCCTGCCCGTCGTCTTCACGATGCTCGCCGGGCACGCGCCGTTCACGTTCGGGCACGAGCACGCATGGCTCGTGCTCGTCCTCGTCTCCGTCCTCGCGGCGTACGTCCGCCA
>DATLYP010000039.1:0-22039 GCA_035574655.1 Gaiellaceae bacterium | reverse complement strand
GTCGAGCTGGTCGCCGACGCGACCGTCGCCCGCCTGCACGGGGCGCGCGCCCGCGCCGCCCTCGACCGCCGCCTCGCCGCCGAGCACGAGACGCCGCCCGGCGAGGGGGCGAAGACGCTCGCCGAGGCGGCGCGGCTCTGGTCGGCGCTCCGCCTCGAGCGGACGGGGACGCTCGTCGCCCTCGGCGGCGGCGCCGCCACCGACCTGGCCGGCTTCGTCGCCGCCACCTACCTGCGCGGGATCGACTGGGTCGCCGTGCCGACGACGCTCCTCGGGCAGGTGGACGCGGCGATCGGCGGCAAGACCGGGATCGACCTGGAGGCGGGGAAGAACCTGGTGGGCGCGTTCCACTGGCCGGCGCGCGTCGTGGTCGACCCCGACCTGCTCGCCACCCTGCCCGAGGAGGAGCTCGCGAACGGGCGGGCGGAGGTCGTGAAGACGGGGCTCCTCGCCGGCGAGCCGCTCTGGGAGCTGCCGCTCGCCGAGCAGGTGCGCGCGGCGGCCGCGTTCAAGGCGGCGGTGTGCCTGCGCGACCCCCGCGAGCGCGGCGAGCGGGCGCAGCTCAACCTGGGGCACACGTTCGCGCACGCGCTCGAGGCGGCCTCCGGGTACGCGCTCCCGCACGGCCGGGCGGTCGCCCTCGGGCTTGTGGCCGCGCTCCGCCTCTCCGGCCTCGAGGAGGAGGCCCGCCGCGTCGGGGAGCTCCTCCGCCCGCAGCCCGCCCGGGTCGATCCGGACGCCGCCTGGGCGGCGCTCGCCCGGGACAAGAAGGCGCGGGGCGGCCGGCCCCGACTCGTGCTCCTGGAGGCGCCGGGCCGGCCGCGCATCGGCGTCGAGCTCCCCGAGCGGGAGGTGCGGGCGGCCCTCGAGGAGCTCATCGACTAGGGTCGAGCCGTGCGCATCGTCGTGCTGAACGGCGTCAACCTGGACGTGCTCGGGCGCCGCGACCCGGCCCTCTACGGCGGGCTCAGCCTGCCCGAGCTGGAGACGCGGATCTACGAGTGGGCGGCCCGGCTCGACTGCACGGTGCGCTGCCGGCAGACGAACCACGAGGGCGAGTACGTCGAGTGGTGCCACGACGCCCTCGACTGGGCGGACGGGGTCGTCCTCAACCCCGGCGCCTGGACCCACTACTCGTGGGCGATCCGGGACGCGGTCGAGCTCTTCACGGTGCCCGTGGTCGAGGTGCACCTGTCCAAGGTGGACGAGCGGGAGCCGTGGCGGCGGGTCTCCGTGCTCGAGGGGCTGACCGCGGCCCGTATCGTCGGCAAGGGGCCGGAGGGCTACCGGGAGGCGCTGGAGCTCCTCGTCCGGGAGCAGCGGTGACGGCGCGCTCGCGCGTGCAGCGGCTCGCCGCGCTGCTCGAGGATCCGCTGCTCGTCGCCGGCCTTCCCTCCCTCGAGGGCGCCCAGGCGAACGTCCGCTACCTGACGGGGCTCGCGAGCTCGAACGCGGCCGTGGTCGTGGAGCCGGACGGCCGGGCGACGCTCTACACGGACTTCCGCTACCTCGCCCGCGCCCGCGCCCTCCCCGGCGTGGAGGCCGTGGAGGCCCCGCGCACCCTCGTGCCCGCGCTCGCCGCCGCCCTCGCCGGGCGCCGGATCGGCTTCGAGGAGCACAACCTCCCCTACGCCGCCTACCGGACGCTCGTCGAGGCGGGCGTGGACGCCGTGCCCACATCCGGCCTCGTGGAGTCCTTGCGCGCGGTCAAGGACGCCGCGGAGGAGGCCGCGATCCGGCGGGCGGCGGCGCTCTCCGACGAGGTGTTCGCCGCCCTCGCCGAGGAGCGCTTCTCCGGGCGCACCGAGCGGGAGCTCGCCTGGTGGGTGGAGCGCCGCTTCCGCGAGGGCGGGGCGGAGCGGGTCGCCTTCGACGTGGTGGTCGCGGCCGGGGAGACGGCGGCCACCCCGCACGCGCTGCCCGGCGAGCGGACGATCGGGCGGGGCGAGCTCGTGGTCGTGGACGCGGGCGGGGTCGTGGACGGCTACTGCTCCGACTGCACCCGCACCTTCGCCGTCGGCGCCGTCTCGACGCGGCTCCGGGACCTGCATGCGCTCTGCCTGCGCGCCCAGCTCGCCGGGCTCGAGGCGGTCGGCCCGGGCGTGCCCGGGCGCGACGCGGACGCCGCCTCGCGCGCCCCCGTCGAGGAGGCGGGCCTGGGAGCCGCGTACGGCCACGGGCTCGGGCACGGGGTGGGCCTGCAGGTCCACGAGGCGCCCGTCCTCCGCCCCGAGTCCACCGACGTCCTCGAGCCGGGGAACGTGGTCACCGTCGAGCCGGGCATCTACCTGGAGGGGGAGGCCGGGGTGCGGATCGAGGACCTCGTCCTCGTCACCGCGGAGGGCGCCGAGCGGCTGACCCGCGTCACGAAGGAGCTCGTCGACGTCGCATAAGGCCTCTGCTAACCCGCCGGATCCGCTCGAAACTCGCCGTGGTGGGGTGGCGGATCTCACCGGCCGTGCACTCGTCAGTGATGTCGCTCGGCCTCGGGTCGTGTGTCGCGTGCCATCCCCGCGCCGCCACGGCCGCCGGCCGAGGAGCTCGTCGCATCTCTCGCGCACCGAGCCCGACGCGACCCCCGCGACGTGCACATCGACCTCGAGGAGGCCGCCCCCTCTGAGCCGTGCCGAGAAGCGCAACCCGTTTGACACCCGTAAAGCGCAACCCGTTTGACACCCGGAAACCCGTTCGTGCACCATATGCACTTCTGGTCACCATGCGTACCGACACGCGTGATCGCAGAGGGCCGCGAGGATCAGTTCGTGTCGCTGTGGACATCGGCGGCACGTTCACGGATGCAGCCGCGGTCACGGAGGACGGGCGGGAGGTGACGGCGAAGGCGCTCTCGACGCCGGGAAACCTCGCGCGTGGCGTCATCGCGGCCGTGGAGAGCCTCCACCTCGATTGGGCTGATATCGGCAGCTTCGTCCACGGGACGACCGTCGGCCTGAATGCCTTCCTGGAGCGCCGCGGCGCCCGAGTCGCACTCTTGACGACCGCCGGCTTCCGGGACGTCTACGAGATCGGGCGCGCAAACCGACCGGCCATGTACGACGTCCGGTACCGCCCGCCCGCACCGCTCGTGGCGCGCCGAGACGTCTACGAGCTCCACGAGCGGCTGGCCGCCGACGGATCTGTACTGCGCGCGCTCGACGAGATGGAGGTTCGTAACCTCGCCGCGCGGATCAGAGGCCGATACGACGCGGTTGCGGTAGTGCTCCTGCACGCCTACCGGAATCCGGAGCACGAAGATGCCGTCGAGCGGGTGCTCGCCGACGTCGCCCCTGAGCTGCGGGTGCTGTGTTCGCACGATATCGCCGCCGAGTGGCGCGAGTACGAGCGGACGAGCACAACCGTCCTCTCGGCGTACATCGCCCCGATCGTGGCGGACTATCTCGCTCGGCTCGAAGCCGAGCTCGGAAGTCGCGGGGCAACGACAACCGTGCGGGTAATGCAGTCGGCCGGGGGCGTTATGAGCACCGCAGTTGCCCGCGCGAAGCCGATCCAGACCCTCCTCTCCGGGCCCGTCGGCGGAACTCTGGCCGGCGTCGCCCTCGCCGACGATCTGGGACTCGAGCACTTGATTTGCATCGACATGGGCGGGACCTCGGCTGACGTCAGCCTCGTGGTGGCTGGCGCCGCTGAGGTGGAGCTGCAAGCGGCCCTCGACGGGCACCCGTTGCTGATGCCTGCCGTTGCGATCCGTACCCTCGGCGCCGGCGGCGGCAGCGTCGCCTACCTGGAGGCTGGGGCCCTGCGCGTCGGGCCGCGCTCGGCGGGCGCCGTGCCCGGCCCAGCCTGCTACGGCCGCGGTGGGAGCGAGCCCACGGTCACTGATGCAAACGTCGTCCTCGGCCGGCTGCCCGGTGCAGCGCGGCTCGGAGGCGAGGTGGCGCTCGATGTCGAGGCGGCGAGAGTTGCCGTGGACACCCTCGCCACCTCGCTGGGCATCGACAGGGTCGGTGCCGCCCGCGGCATCGTGGCCGTCGCGGACGCCGCCATGGCGGACGCCATCCGAGAGATCACGGTTGCGCGGGGCATCGATCCCCGCGACTTCAGCCTGGTGGCGTTCGGCGGGGCAGGACCCCTTCATGCGGCTTCGCTGGCCGAGGAGCTCGAGATCCCGCGGGTCGTGGTGCCCGCGAATCCCGGTGTGCTCTCGGCCTGGGGGATGCTGCACGCCGACACGCGTCATGACCTCGTCCGGAGCTTCTTCGTGTCACTGGCGGAGCTCTCCGGCGCGCAGCTTGGGGAGTCGATGCAGGCTCTCTGCGAGCGCGCCCGGGCCTTGCTTGCCGCCGATGGCGTCCCCCCCAAGTCGATCGAGCTGATCCCGGCCGCCGACCTGCGCTACGTCGGGCAAGAGTATGCAGTCACTGTTCCTTGGTCGCTCGAGGAGAACCCCGAGGAGGTCGTGCGGCGGCTTCCGGAGCGCTTTGCCGCCGCTCACCTCGATCGCTACGGCCACAACAACCCAGGCGAGGGTGTGGAGTGCGTCAATCTGCGGGTGACTGCTCTCGGCAGAGTCGGGAAAGTCCGCCGGCGCAGCCTCGACCGCCAAAGCGGCAGGCCGACGCCCGCTTGGAGCGAACGCACGTGGCTCGACGAGAGGTGGTGCGAGACCCCCGTGTACTGGCGCGAGTCGCTCGGTGCCGGAGCCACGCTCGCTGGGCCGGCGATCGTTTTGGAGGACGCATGCACCACGGTTGTTCCGGCTGGGTGGGGCGGCAAGGTGTCCTCGCACGGCCACCTGATTCTGGAGCGAGGTAGAAGTGCGAGCTGAGCGCGCCACCGGCACCGCCACGCGCGACCCCGTGACGGTGGAGGTAATCCGGAATGCGTTCAACTCGATCGCCGCCCAGATGAACAACAACCTGGCGCGGTCGGCGTACACGCCGATCATCTACGAGATGAAGGACTGCTCCGTCGGGATCTTCGACGCGGAGGCGCGCCTGCTGGGTCAGTCTCCAGGGCTCCCAATCTTCCTGGGGAACCTGGAGGCGGCCATCCACGCGACGACAGAGCGCTTCGGCGGGCCGGAGATCTACCAACCCGGGGACGTCTACATCGTCAACGACAGTTACCTGACGGGGAGCCACCTCAATGACGTGTCCATCTTCTCGCCCGTGTTTTGGGACGGCGAGCTCGTCGGCTTCTGCGCCACCAAGGCGCACTGGCTCGACATTGGTGCGAAAGATCCAAGTCAGGCGATGGACTCGACTGAGATCTACCAGGAGGGCTACAGGCTTGGGCCGACGCACCTGTATGCCGCCGGCGAGCCCTGTAGCGAGACGATCGACTTCCTGATGCGGAACAGCCGGCTGGTGCGCTCGATCTGGGGCGATATGCACGCGCAGATCGCCGCCTGCCGCACGGGGGAGCGACGGCTGCAAGCGCTTCACGGCCGGTTCGGAACGCGGATGGTGCGGGCCGCCGCCGAGGAGGTTTTCGCGCAGTGTGAGCGTCTCGATCGCGCGGCGGTCGCGCGGGTCGCGGACGGCGTCTACCGCGCGGAGGCGGAGATGGACTCGTACGGACCCGGCGGCCGGCCGGTGCCGGTCAAGGTCGCCGTGATCGTAGACGGTGAGGAGCTGACAATCGACCTCACGGGTTCCAGCCCGCAGACCCCCGGATGCCTGAACTGCGGGTTCCCCCAGACGGTCTCCGCCGCGCGCCTCGCGTTCAAGTTCCTCTTCAACCCACACGTCCCAGTCACCGGAGGCACCTTTCGGAACCTCAATGTGGTAGCCGAGAAGGGCTCCGTCTTCCACGCTGAGGAGCCCGCGGCGTGCCAGTACTACTACCCCCACCTGGGCCTGATGATCGACCTGACAATCCGCGCGCTGGCCCCGGCGCTGCCGGAGGCGGTCGTCGCCGGACAGCCAGCAGACCCGATGAACATCATGTTCACGGGCCACAACCCGCGGACCGGCGAGCGTTTCGTCTGCGGCGAGGCCACGGCCGTGGGCTGGGGGGCCCACGCCCACGGTGACGGCACGAACGCGCTGATCAACTACGGCGGAGGAGACCTCAAGAACTTCCCCGTGGAGGTCGTCGAGTCGCTGTACCCGCTCCGCATCCACCGGTACGGCCTCAACGTCGACTCCGGAGGGACAGGAAGGCACCGCGGTGGCCTCGGTGTCGTCCGCGAGTACGAGACCCTAGGCGACGACATCGAGGTGTCCCTGTGGTTCGAGCGTACGCGCACCCCCGGCTGGGGGCTGTTCGGAGGAAAGGAGGGCCGAGTTACGAGCGTGCTCGTCGACACTGGCGCCGGACCGACCGAAATCCTCAAGGTCAATCGGCTGCCGCTTCCACGAGGATCGCGCGTCACCGTCCGCACGGGCGGGGGCGGAGGGTACGGCGATCCCGCTGAGCGTGACCCCGAGGCGATCCAGCGCGACCTGCTGGATGGATACGTGACCGCTCCGTCGCAGGCGGGCTGAGAGGAGGAGTGCCGATATGATCAGCAAGCGCACGTTTCTAACCCTGGCCGTGATCGCAGCGGCGAGCGCGGCGGCGTGGATAGGCGCGACGACCCTGGCGCGCGCCGACACGGGCGCGCAGAAGGCCGAGATACCCGTGGTCTTCTCCAACATCTCGGAGACGCCGACCCTCGACCCAGCGATCGCCTTCAGCTCCGACGGCTTCGAGTTCGTGCGGAACGTCTACGAGGGGCTGCTCGAGTACGTACCGGGTAAGACCACCCTCCGGCCGCTCCTCGCCACGAGGTGGTCGGTGTCGAAGAACGGACGAACGTACACGTTCACCATTCGGCGGGGCGTCAAGTTCCACGACGGGGCGACCCTCGACGCCGCCGCGGTGAAGCTTGGCCTTGAGCGCATCAAGGCCGTCAACCAGGGTCCCGCCACCCTGATGACGAACGTCGCATCGATCGCAGCCCCCTCATCGTCGACGCTCGTCATCAGGCTGAAGCAGCCGGACGTCTACTTTCTCGGGAAGCTCCCGAAGCTCCCAATCGTGAGCCCGCGCGCGATCAGGGAGCACCGGGCAGCCGGCGACCCCTGGGCGACGAAGTGGTTCGCCACCAACGAGGCCGGGACGGGCCCCTACGTGCTCGACTCGTGGCAGCGCAACTCGTCGATCAATCTGAAGAAGTTCGACGGCTATTGGCGTCCGTTCCAGCGCGGCACGCCAACTCGTGTCTCGCTCCGGCTGGACGCGGACGTCCAGACTGCTCTGCAGCTTCTGGCCCGAGGGGAGATCGACATGATGGGCGCGGTGGGGCCAGACGACTCCGTGGCCGCCTCCAAGCTGCCCGGCGTGAAGCTCGTCAAGCAGCCGGCGTTCCTCGTGCAGACCATACCCCTCAACGTCCTGAAAGGGCCGTTGAAGGACCTGCGCGTCCGCAAGGCGATCGCGCTCGCCTTCAACTACGAGGGAATGAAGCAGTTCTACAAGGGCTTGGCCAAGCGGGCGAACGGCCCTCTCCCTTCCGACTTCAGCCCGCTCCTCGCTAAGCAAGCGCCGGTGAAGCAGAACCTCGCGGAGGCGAAGAGGCTGTTGAGGGCAGCCGGCTACGGCGACGGGTTCGAGGTTACCTACCTCGGGCTCAAGGGCCTGTCGTACGAAGAGTTTGCGGGGACGCTCCTCCAGAGCAGCCTGGGGAAGGTCGGTATCAGGGTGAAGCAGACACTGGTTCCCTGGCCGCAGATGGTCGAGATCATGTCGAAGCCGGGCTCGAGCTTGGACATGAGCTTCCTGAACATGTCGGCGCTCACCAACGACCCGACGCAGATGCTGAGCATCGCTTACGCGTCGAGCAGCCTCGCCTCGAAAGGCGGGTACAACTGGTCGTACTACTCGAACCCCAAGCTCGACGCCGAGATCAGACGGCTGTCGACGATCCGGAATGCGACTGCGCGGGACCGCGCCGTCGCGAGGCTCAATAAGAAGATCGCCAACCTGCATCTGGCGCTGTACATCGCGCAGCCGATCCTCGCGCAGCCTGTCCGCAAGGAGTGGAAGGTGACGTACGACAACCTGGACTACAACTACGTAGTCCGGTTCTTCTACGCCAGGAAGACGTGAGCCTGGTCGACTGGCCCGAGGCCGCCCCGCCGCCCGCTCGGCCCCTCCGCCGGCGGGCGGCGGGCGCCGGCCGCGCCGTCTCGGTCGCGCTCGCACTCGTCTCCCGCCTGGGCTGGCTCCTCCTCGTCGTCTGGGCGGCGGTCTCGCTGACGTTCGTCCTCTCGCGTGTTGTTCCCGCCGACCCGGCACGGCTTGCCGCTGGGCTCCAAGCGGGTCCCGAGCAGGTCGCGGAGGTGCGGCGCGCGCTGGGCCTTGACCAGCCGGTGTGGGAGCAGTACGGGCGCTATCTCTCGGGCATCGTCCGCCTCGACCTCGGCGATTCGGTTCAGACACGACGGCCCGTGCTCGACGACGTCCTCCGGTACCTCCCGGCCACGCTCGAACTCGTGATCACGGCTTTCGTTCTCTATGCGGTGCTCGGCATCGCGCTCGGCACCGTCTGGGCGATGCGGCCTCGGGGGTCGGCATCGAAGGTGATCGGCTTGACCTCGATAGCGGGCGCCGCTGTGCCTGTCTTCTGGATCGCCCTCGTTCTTCAACTCATCTTCGGCTATCGACTGGGCTGGTTCCCGATCTCCGGGACGCTCGACTACTTCGCCGCAGACGTTCCCCGCCGCACCGGCTTCACGACCTTGGACGCGATTCTCGCCGGCAACGGGTCGGCCCTCGCCGACGCGCTCCGGCATATGGCCCTGCCGGTGACGGCGCTCATCGCGAGCCAGTTGGCCGTCGCCACGCGGCTTACTCGCTCCTCGATGGCCGCCGAGCTGCGCCGTCCGTACGTGCGAGCGGCGAGAGCACGCGGGGCGACCGAGACCCGAATTGTCCTCGTCGACGCGCTGCGGAACGCGCTCAACCCCGTAATCACCGTGCTCGGATTGCAGTTCGGGTGGCTCCTCGGAGGGACGATCCTCGTCGAGGTCGTATTCTCCTGGCCCGGGCTCGGGCTGTACGCCTTCAACTCGTTCCGCACGTTCGATTACAACCCGATTCTCGCTCTCACGATCATCACTACGGTCACGTTCGTGATCGTGAACGAGCTGGTGGGGCTTTTGTACCCCCTCCTCGACCCGCGGCTGAAGGAAGCGGGGTGACCTCCCTCCTCGAAGCTGTACGCGTGGCACGCGTCGCCCCGGGGAGGTGGTCGCTTAGGCGCGTACTGCTGGCCCTCATCGGGATCGGGATGTTGGTCGTCCTGGTCGACCCTGCGTTGCTCGCCCAACGGGATCCCTACGAGCTCGACGTCCCGAACCGATTTCTCCCGCCGAGTCCCGAGCATCCGTTCGGCACGGACGAAGCCGGCCGGGACATTCTCACACGCGTGATCCACGGGGCGCGGTCCTCGATAGGGTCTGCGCTCGCGGTGGCTGGGCTTGCCGCCGCCTTCGGCACTCTCTACGGTGCGGTCTCCGGCTGGCTCGGAGGATGGGTAGACCGCATCCTCATGCGCATCGTGGACGTCTTCCTCGCGTTCCCGTACCTCGTGCTCGCGATGGCGGTCGCGGCCTCCATCGGGCGGGATCTCCGCTCCGCCGTGCTCGCGCTCTCAGTCGTATGGTGGCCTGGCTACGCGCGGATGATCCGCGGACAGGTCTTGTCGCTTAAACAACAGCTCTACGTCCGGGTGGCGAAAACTCTCGGAGCGTCGTCCTGGCAGCTTCTCCGCTGGCACATCGTGCCGCACACATTCGCCCAGATCAACGCGCGTCTGACCATCGACATCGGCTACGCCATCGTAGCCCTAACCGGCCTCTCCTTCCTGGGGCTCGGCGCGCAAAATCCGAGCCCCGAATGGGGCCTGATGATCGCAAATGCGAAGACATACGTCCTCAACGCCTGGTGGTACGCGGTGTTCCCTGGGATGGTGATCTTCGCCACGGTCTTGTACTTCGTCTGGCTCGGCGACGAACTCGCCGAGGAGCGGGGATGACCCTCCTCGAAGTCCGTAACCTCGTCGTCCGGTATCCGGGTTCGACTGCACCGGCCGTCGCCGGGATCTCCTTCCAGCTTCCGGAGCGCGGGAGCCTTGCCCTCGTGGGCGAGTCGGGCTCGGGCAAGTCGTCCACCGTGCTCGCCATGACGCGGCTTCTCGAGCCGGCGGTCGAGGTGACGGCCGAGGCTGTCTCCTTTGCCGGCGAGGACCTGCTATCCGCCTCTGCTCGCCGGCTGCGTGAACTCAGGCGTGGGAAGCTCGCGATGGTCTTCCAGGACCCGGCGGCCACGTGGAACCCGACGCGGACGCTCGCGGCGCAGCTGCTCGACGGACTCCGCGGCGACGAGCGCCGGCGTCGCCGCGCCCAGCTCGTCGAGCACATGCGCCGCGTGGGCATCGTCGACCCGGACCATCGGCTCGACGACTACCCCCACCGGCTGAGCGGCGGCATGCTTCAGCGGGCACTGCTCGCCGGAGGCCTCGCGCACAAGCCCTCGCTGCTGATTGCAGACGAGCCGACCAGCGCGCTGGACACGACAGTTCAGGCGGAACTGCTCGCGCTGATCGATCAGCTCCGAGCCGAGGAGGGCTTGACGCTCCTTCTGATCAGCCACGACCTCGGGGTCGTCTCCCGGATGGCGGCCCAGACGGTGGTCCTGTACGCCGGCCGCGTGGTGGAGCGGGGATCGACGGCGACGCTCCTCCGCCGTCCACAGCATCCGTACACGAGGGATCTGCTGGCCGCGATTCCGCGGCTGAGCGGCTCGCGCAAGGTCCCACTGCGCATTGGCCGCCTCGCCGAGCCGAGCCGCTTCGGGTGTCCCTACGCCGGCCGCTGCGCCTTCGCCATCGATGTCTGCAGAACGGAGGCGCCCGCGCTCCGATGGGTCGGGGACGCCGAGGTGGCCTGCCACCGGGCGCCGTTGGCCGAAAGCGAGGCCGCTTGACCCTCCTCTGCTCGGGCCCGAATCGCTCGGGTAAGCCGCTGGCTGACTGCGGTGGAGCCTGACGGTGGAGGCAGTCCGTCGATGAGCGAGGCGCTTCTCGAGCTTCGCGGGGTGTGGAAGGAGTTCCCGGGGCGGGCCCGGTCGATCGTGGCCTGCCGGGACGTGTGGCTGACCGTCCGCGCGGGGGAGGTCGTTGGGCTCGTGGGCGAGTCCGGCTCTGGAAAGTCGACCATCGCCAATCTCGCCCTCGGGCTTCTTCTGCCGAGCAGCGGCGAGGTGCTCTTCCGAGGCCAGCCGGTCGCCGGAAGCTCGAACGGGCTGGGGAAGGAGCTGCGGGCGCAGCTGCAAGCGGTCTTCCAAGAGCCGCTGCTCGCTCTGGACGGTCGCCGAACGATCGGGTGGTCGATCGCCGAACCCCTCGTCATCCACCGTCGTGGGAGCCGTCGGGAGAGGCGGGAGCGGGTACGGGATCTGCTCGAGTCAGTGGGGCTCGATCCCTCCCTTGCGTCGCGCCGGCCGAGCGAGCTCTCGGGCGGTCAGCTGCAGCGTGTCAACATCGCGCGGGCGCTCGCACTCCGGCCCTCGCTGCTCGTCTGCGACGAGCCCGTCTCTGCACTCGACGTCTCCGTGCAGGCACAGATCCTCAACCTCTTCCTCGAGATCCAGCGTGAGCTCGGCATCGGGATGTTGTTCATCAGCCATGACCTCGCCGTCGTACGGCACCTCTCCGACCGCCTCGTGGTGATGTACGCCGGCCGCATCGTCGAGGAGGGCCCTACGGAAGCCGTCTGCGCGGAGCCTCACCATCCGTACACGCAGGCCCTGTTGAAGGCGTGCCTCGAGCCGGAGCCGGGGTTGCTTCCGCCGGCCTCGGCACCGTCCCTGCGTGAGGGCGTGCCATCGCGCGGGTGCCCGTTCGTGCCCCGCTGTCCAATCGCCGAGCCGGAATGCGTGCTCCACGAGGCTGGGCCGACCGAGACTACTCTCGGCCGTCGAAGCGCCTGCCGGCGTGCCGGCGCGCTCCTCGAAGGGAGCGAAGAGATCGCCACGTGGAGGTGACGACGGAATGACTGGTGGCCGCGTCTCTGAAAGCCCGCTGCTCCTGCGTGGCGGGCGCGTCCTTGATGTCGGCACGGGCGAGATGTCCCTCCAAGACGTTGCCGTTCGAGATGGCCGACTTGTTCGGCCGAGCGAGGTCGCGGACGCAGAGGTCGTCGACGCCGACGGTCTGACGATCTGCTTCGGCCTCTGGGACTGCCACGCCCACCCTGGCAGCCTCATGTACGACCCGGACGCCCGTGGGCGCTTCGAGGGACCTGCCGAGTGGGCAGTGCGCGCAGGCGTGAATCTCATGGAGGCAGTGGCGATGGGGGTGACGGGCGTCCGGGTTCTCGGTGAGGCGGACGGGATCGATGTCGCCTGGAGCCGAGCTTTCCGTGCCGGCCTCGTGCCGGGGCCGCGACTCACCTGCTCAGGGCAGGCGATCCGAACGACCGGCGGACACGGCACGGCCTATCCGCGCACCTATGTCCGCGTCCAGGCTGAAACAATCTGCGACGGCCCGGTGGAAATGACGCGTGCTGTCCGCGGGCTGGTCGAGCGGGGCGTCGATTGGATCAAGGTGATGCTCACGGGGGGCCTCTATAGCGAGCGCGAGACGGTCGACGGCGGGCAGCTGACCGCGGACGAGCTCCACGCGGTCGTGGCTACAGCGACGGCCAAGGGTGTCCCGGTCGCCGCACACTGCGGGAGCGCGCGCTGGGCCACGCTGTTCGCGGAGCTCGGCGGCCGGTCGGTCGAGCACGGCTACGCACTCGACGAGGCCGCAGCTGCGGCAATGGCCCGATCCGGAACATGGCTCGTGCCGACCATCGGTGTCACCCACGATGTCGCCTTGATGGAGGCGGATGGCTGGCCCGCCCATGCGCGCGAGCGCGCACTCGCCACTGCACCTGGTCATGCCGAAGCCGTCCGCGCTTGCCTCGAGGCGGGCGTACCGCTCGCCACCGGTGCGGATCTCAATCCGATCGGACCACGTCTGCATGCGGAGCTTCGGATGCTCGAACGAATCGGTCTCGACCGGCTGACGGTGCTCCGGGCTGCGACCGCCGGGGCTCGCGCGCTCAACTGTCTAGGCGAGGAGACGGCCCCCTGCCCCGGCTCCGCCGCCGACCTCCTGCTGCTCGAGGGCAATCCGCTCGACGATCTCGCGGTCCTCGAGCGGCCGGCGGGCGTGATCGTCTTCGGCCGCTTCGTTATTCGGCCGGGGGGCGTCTCCGACGATCGCCAGGCGGATCCGTGTCTTCCCGCGGCCCAGCCCTGAGGCGGCGCGCCACCAGCACGATTGACCGATGCGCAGCGAGCGGCCCCAGCCCGAGGAGGTGCTCGCCGCGAACGAGCGGTTCGCGCGGGCGTTCCCCTACGGCGCGCTCGCCCGGGAGCCGGCGCGCGGGGTGGCCGTCCTCACGTGCATGGACGCCCGGATCGAGCCGCTGCGCGCGCTCGGCCTCGAGGTCGGCGACGCGGCCGTGCTGCGCAACGCGGGGGCGGTCGTGACCGAGGACGTGATGCGCTCGCTCGCCGTCGCGTCCGCCCTCCTCGGCGTCCGCGGTCTGCTCGTGGTCGGCCACACGCGCTGCGGCTTGGAGGGCCTCGAGCGGGAGGAGCTCGCGGCCCGGCTCGGCGCCGCCGGGCGCGCCCTCGACCCGCTCGCCTTCGCCGACGTCACAGAGAGCGTCCGCGCCGGGGTCGCCCGGGTCCGGAGCTCGCCCCTGCTCGCCGGCCGCTTGGAAGCCGCCGGCTTCGTGTACGAAGTGGAGACGGGCCGGCTGCGGCACGTCGTCGGCTGAGCGCGGCTTTAGACTGACCGCGGCGTGGCCGAGACGATCTCCACCAACCAGTTCCGCAACGGCATGCACATCGAGCTCGAGGGCGAGGTGTGGCGCATCGTCGAGTTCCAGCACGTGAAGCCGGGCAAGGGGGGCGCGTTCGTGCGCACGAAGCTCAAGTCGCTCGAGTCGGGCGCCGTCGTCGACCGCACGTTCCGCGCGGGGGAGAAGGTCCCGCGCGTGCACACGGAGGTGAAGAGCGTGCAGTTCCTCTACGACGACGGCGCGGAGGCGCACTTCATGGACGAGCGCACGTACGAGCAGTTCGGGCTCCCGCACGCCGAGGTCGCCGACGCCCTGCCCTACCTCGCTCCCTCGAGCTCGGTGCAGCTCTTGACCGTGGACGGGAAGCCGGCCGGCATCCAGCTTCCCGCCTCGGTCGAGCTGACCGTTACCCACACCGAGCCCGCGGTGCGCGGGGACACGGTGACGAACGTGACCAAGCCGGCGACCCTGGAGACCGGCGCGGTCGTCCAGGTGCCGCTCTTCGTGGACAGGGGCGACCGGGTCAAGGTCGATCCCCGCGACGGGCGCTACATCAGCCGCGCCTGACCGGGGCAGCCCACGCGCGCCGCCGCCCGCCGCGGGGGCGGGCGGTAAGGTGCGGCCGTGCCGAAGCTGGTCGACACCACCGTCCGCCTGCTCTCCCAGGAGCCGCTCGCCGGGCGGCTGCCGGCGGCGGAGATCCTGCGCGTCGCCGAGATCCTCGACTCGGCCGGCTTCGCCTGCCTGGAGGTGTCGGGCGGCGGCGTCTTCGACGCCACCGTCCGCCGGCGCGTGGAGAGCCCCTGGGAGCGCATCCGCGCGCTCAAGGCGCGGGTCACCACCCCGCTCGGGATCGCCCTCCGCGGCCGCTTCCTGGTCGGCTCGCGGCCGGTGAGCAACGACATCGTCCGCCGCTTCGTCGCCTGCGCGGCGGAGAACGGGATCGACGTCTTCCGCCTCCACGACCCGCTGAACGACGTCTCCAACCTGCGCGAGGCGGGGGCGGCGATCACCGAGTCGGGCGGCGCCTTCCACGCCGGGCTCGTCTACAGCCCCGGGCCCCCGGAGCTCACCGACGCGCTCGTGGAGCAGGCGCGGCGGCTCCCGGAGCTCGGCGCGACGCGGGTCGTCCTCAACGACCCCACGGGAGCGCTCGTCCCCCACCGGGCGCAGGAGCTCGTGGCGCGGGTCGCGGAGGCGAGCGGCCTCCCGGTCGGCTTCTACGTCCAGGGCTCGGCGGGCGTGGGCCTCGCCGCCGCGCTCGCCGCCGTGGAGGCGGGCGCGGACCTGGTCGCCGCCGCCGTCTACCCGCTCGCGCTCACGCTGCACCGGGTCTCCGGCGAGTCGCTCGCCGAGTCGCTCGAGGGGCTCGGCCGGCCGACCGGCGTGGACGCCGCGAAGCTGTGGCAGGCGGCGGACGTCATCGACGAGCACCTCGGCGACGAGCCGGTCGCGCCGCTCGCCCCCCGCATCGCCGTCCGCGCGGCCGAGTACGACCTCCCCGCCGGCCTCGTCGCCGCCCTCGAGGTTTACCTGCGCGCCAACGGAGCCGCCGACCGGCTGCTCGAGGTGCTGGAGGAGGTCGGGCGCGTGCGCGCGGAGGCGGGCTGGCCGCCGCTGGCCGCGCCCGTGGGGCAGATCCTCGCCTCGCAGGCGCTCCTGCACGTCCTCGAGGCGCGCCGGTACGCGACGGTCGTGGACGAGTTCCGGGCGCTCGTGCAGGGGGCCTACGGGCGGACGCCCGCCCCGATCGACCCCGTGGTCGAGCGCGCGGTGCAGCTGCTCGCCCCGCGGCCGGCGCTCGCGGACGAGCCGCCGACCGCGGAGGAGGTGCGCGCCCGCGCGGAGGGCCTCGCCGCGAGCGAGGAGGAGCTCGTCCTCATCGCCATGTTCGGCTCCGAGGCGGAGGAGCTGCTGCGGCGCATCCGCGCCCGCCACTCCCGGGAGACGGTCCTCGTCGCGGAGGACGCGCACGCGGAGCGGGCGGTGCGCATCCGGGAGCTCGTGAAGATCGTGCAGGAGTCGGGGGTGGGGGAGATCGAGATCGAGGACGAGGGCATGCGCGTCTCCGTCCGCCGCGCGGACGAGCCGGCGGCCACCGCCCCTGCCGCCTCGGGCGCGCCGGCGGCGACGGCGGCCGCGACCCGGGAGGCCGAGCGGGCGGCCGACGGCCTCGTCCGGGTGGAGTCGCCGATGGTCGGCGTCTTCTACCGCGCTCCCAACCCGGGCGCTCCCCCGTTCGTCGACATCGGGGACGTCGTCGCCCCCGGGCAGACGCTCTGCCTGCTCGAGGCGATGAAGCTCTTCAACGAGCTGAAGGCGGAGGTGGCGGGGATCGTCCGCGCCATCCACGCCGACAACGCGCAGCCGGTCGAGTACGGGCAGCTGCTCTTCGAGATCGAGCCGCTCGACCTCGACGCGCCGCCCGCCCTCTGAGCGCCGTGTTCACGCGCGTGCTCGTCGCGAACCGGGGCGAGATCGCCGTGCGCGTGATCCGCGCCCTGCACGAGCTGGGCGTGGAGGCGGTCGCGATCTACTCCACCGCGGATCGAGGCGCGCCCCACGTCGAGCTCGCCGACCGGGCGGTGTGCGTGGGGCCGCCCGCGGCGGCCGAGAGCTACCTGCACATCCCGAACGTCGTCGCCGCCGCGGAGACGACCGGCTGCGAGGCGGTGCACCCGGGCTACGGGTTCCTCGCCGAGAACCCCGCCTTCGCCCGCGCGTGCGAGGACGAGGGGCTCGTCTTCGTCGGCCCCTCCGCGGACGTGCTGGAGCGGATGGGGGACAAGGTGCGGGCGAAGCAGGAGCTGCGCGCGGCGGGGGTGCCGCTCGTCCCCGGGACGGAGGGCGCGGCCACCCTCGAGGAGGCCCGGGCGGCCGCGCGCGAGGCGGGCTTCCCGGTCCTGCTCAAGGCGAGCGCCGGGGGCGGCGGGAAGGGCATGCGGCTCGTCGCCTCGGAGGAGGAGCTCGCGGAGGCGTACGCGGCGGCGAGCCGGGAGGCGGCGTCCGCCTTCGGGGACGGCTCCCTGTACGTGGAGAAGCTGCTCTCCCCGGCCCGGCACGTGGAGATCCAGGTGCTCTGCGACGCGGAGGGAGGGGTGCTCACGCTCGGCGAGCGCGAGTGCTCCGTCCAGCGCCGGCACCAGAAGCTGATCGAGGAGTCTCCCTCGCCCGCCCTCGACGAGGCGACGCGGGAGGCGATGGAGAGCGCCGTGGAGCGCGCCTGCCGGGCGATCGGCTATCGGAACGCGGGCACCTTCGAGTTCCTGCTCGGACCGGACGGGGGGTTCCACTTCATCGAGGTGAACTGCCGGCTGCAGGTCGAGCACCCGGTAACGGAGCTCGTGACCGGCATCGACATCGTGCGCGAGCAGGTCCGCCTCGCCGCCGGCGAGCGTCTCTCCCGGGCCGGCCGGGCGCCCCGCCGCGGGCACGCGATCGAGATCCGCATCAACGCGGAGGACCCGGCGCGCGGGTTCGCGCCCGCCCCCGGCCTCGTCACCGCCTTCGAGCCGCCGCTCGGCCCCGGGGTGCGCGTGGACACGGGGATCCGGGCCGGGCAGGCGATCCCGCCCTACTACGACTCGCTCGTCGCCAAGGTGATCGTGTGGGACGAGACGCGCCCGGCGGCGATCGCGCGCGCCCGGCGCGCGCTCGCGGAGCTGCGCATCGAGGGCGTGGCGACGACCCGCGAGCTCGCCCTGGACGTGCTCGGCTCCCCCGAGTTCCTCTCCGGCGGCTACTCGACCTCGACGCTGGCGGAGCTGCAGGGGCGGCTCCCGTCGCTGGCGGCGGCATGAGCCCCCCGCTCGGACGCCGGGCCGCGCGCCGGCAGGCCCTCTTCCTCCTCTACCAGTGGGACCTGACCGGGCAGCCGCTCGCCTCCCTGTACGAGGGAGAGCCAGACGAGTACGCGGCGGCGCTCGCCGAGGCGGTCGCGCGGCGCGCCGAGGAGCTCGATCGGACGATCACCGAGGCCTCGGAGGGGTGGCCGGCCGAGCGCCTCGGTACGCTCGAGCGCAACATCCTGCGGATCGCCGTCCACGAGCTGGAGGAGGGGAGCGTGCCGCGCGAGGTCGCGATCAACGAGGCGGTGGTGCTGGCGAAGCGGTACGCCTCCGAGGAGGCGGCCCGCCTGGTCAACGGCATCCTCGGCCGCGTGGCGCGGGAGCGGGCGGCGTGACCGGGGCGGAGGAGGCGCTGGCGCGGGCGAGGGATCTGCTCGACCGCCTCGAGGAGCGCCGCGCCGAGCTCGAGCGCCTCTCGCAGGCGGACGATCTGGAGGGGGAGCGGGCGGTCGAGGTGGTCGCGGAGATCGCGGAGCTGGCGAAGCAGATCGAGGGGGAGCTCGCCCGCGCGCGCTCGCTCGCCGATGCGCAGGCCTGAGGAGCTCCGCGGCGCGCTCGAGTCCTACCTCGAGACGCTCGCCTTCTGGCCCGAGCTCGGCCGGCTAGAGGAGGCGATGCGCTACGCGCTCGAGCCGGGCGGCAAGCGCGTGCGGCCGGTGCTCTGCCTCGCGGCGGCGGAGGCGGCGGGCGGCGCTCTCGAGCGAGCGCTCCCCGCGGCGGCCGCGGTGGAGCTCGTGCACACGTTCTCGCTCGTCCACGACGACCTGCCCGCGCTCGACGACGACGCCGAACGCCGCGGGCGGCCGAGCGCGCACGTCGCCTTCGGCGAGGGCGTCGCGCTCCTCGCCGGCGACGCTCTGCTCGCGGAGGCGTTCCGCCTCGCGGCCTCCTACGACGACCCCGCGATCGCCCGCGAGCTCGCGGAGGCGACGCTGGGGATGATCGGCGGCCAGTACCTCGACGTCTCGAGCGGCGAGGCGGCCGGCGACCTGGCCGAGCTGCACCGGCTGAAGACCGGGCGGCTCTTCTCCTGCGCGGTCGGCCTGGGCGTGCGGACCGCCGGCCTGCCGGAGGCCGAGCAGGCCCCGTGGCGCGCGTTCGGGGACGAGCTGGGGCTGCTCTTCCAGGCGGTCGACGACATCCTGGACGCGGACGGGCTCGCCGCCCGGGAAGGCGTGGAGGGGGCGCGGCGCCGGGCCGACGAGGCGGCGGCGCGCGCGCACGCGCGGCTCGCCGCGCTGCCCGCGGACACGTCCGTGCTCGGCGAGCTCGTGGACGCGCTCGCCGCCCGCACGAGCTAGCGACACGCGAGGGGCCCCCGCGGGCGTGAGCCGGACCCCGGGCTCGTGGCCACGGCGGCGCCGACCGGACGGCACGCGCTTGGTCGGGCTGGTGGACGAACGGCCCCCGCCGGGACGGGGGCCGAGTCGCCCACGCCCGGCTTCGACTGCCCGGCCGGGTAGCCCTCGAGCTTCGCGGCAGCACGCCCGGTACGGGGTGGGGTGGCCGGTCGCCCTCTCCCGGCTCGGCCCGGGGACGCTCTCGTCTCGCAGGCCGCGCACGCGCGCGCCGTCTCATCGGAAAGGATGCTGTGAGCCGCGCTCGCTGGATCCTCCTCTGGCTCGATTGCCGACGAGCGCAGCCCTCGAGGCCGAGGAGAACGTGAAGGGGGACGGGGAGGCGGCGGACGGCGCGGAGGCGATCGCCGCGGCGGCGAGGGACGGGCCGCTCAGGGACGTGCGCATGCCGGAGGCGGACGGGCTGGGAGGCGACGCGGCGGGTGCTCGACCGGGCGCGAGAGCGGCCTGCGCATGCTCAGCCTGGCCACCAGGCCCTCGCAGGCTCTCGCCCGCGCTCGCGGAGGTCACTCCCCGCGAGCTGGAGATGCTCCGCTACGTCGCCCGCGGCCTCTCCGACGCGGAGATCGCGCGCGAGGCGTTCGTCTCGGAGACGACGGTGAAGACGCACGTCGCGCGGATCCTGATGAAGCTGCGGCTCCGCGACCGCGTGCAGGCGGTCGTCTTCGCCTACGAGAACGGGGTCGTCGCGCCCGGCGAGGGTTGAGCGCGGGCCCGCGGCGGGGCGGACGGCCGCGCCCCCGGCCGGCGCGGGCCCGCGCTGCATGATTCCTCCGTGGCCACCTCGCCAACCCCGGGCGCGTGAAGAAGCGGCTGGACACCCTGCTCGTGGAGCGCGGCCTCGCGGAGAGCCGAAGCCAGGCGCAGGCGCTCGTCCTCGCCGGGCGCGTGCCCGGCTTCGCCAAGCCGGGGCAGCGGGTGGAGGAGGACGCCGAGCTGGTCGTCGAGCGGCCCCCGCGCTTCGTCTCCCGCGGCGGGGAGAAGCTCGCGACCGCGCTGGCCGCCTTCGGCGTGCGGGTGGAGGGCCGCGACTGCGCGGACGTCGGCGCCTCCACCGGCGGCTTCACCGACTGCCTGCTGCAGGCGGGCGCGGCCCGCGTCGCCGCCATCGACGTCGGCTACGGCCAGCTCCACCCGCGGCTGCGCGCCGACCCGCGCGTCGTCGTCCTCGAGAGAACGAACGCGCGGACGCTGACCGCGCTCCCCTTCGCCCCCGAGCTCGTCGTCTGCGACGTCTCCTTCATCAGCGTGACAAAGGCGCTGCCGCCGGTGCTCGCCCTCGCCAAGCCCGGGTGGGAGGCGCTCGTGCTCGTCAAGCCCCAGTTCGAGGCCGGCCGGGCGCAGGCCCCGAAGGGCGTCGTCCGCGACCCCGCCGTGCAGCGGGACGTGCTGCGGCGGGTCGTGGCGGCGGCGCGGGCATGGGGAGCCGACACGGCCGGGGTCGTAGACTCCGGCCTGCCCGGCCCGAAGGGGAACCGGGAGTTCTTCCTCTACCTCGTGAACCGCCCGCCAGAGAGCGACCCGGATGACATCGACCGCTGGATCCGCGAGGCCGTCGGCGCCGCCTAGGGTCGTCACGCGCGCGGCCGTGATCACGCACGGCAAGCCGGAGCAGATCGGGGCCGGGCTCGCGCGCCTGCAGGCGGTCGCGCAGGAGCACGGCGTCGAGCTCCTCTTCCCGCCCGACGAGGCGGAGAAGCATGGGGTGGAGGCCGCAGACGACCCGACCGCGGCCGACATCGCCGTCGTCCTCGGGGGCGACGGCACCGTGCTGCGGGCGCTCACGCGCTTCCTGGGCACCGGCGTCCCCGTGATCGGCGTCAACTTCGGCCGGGTCGGGTTCCTCTCCTCCATGGACCGGCGCAACCTGGAGGCGGGGCTCGCGCGCGTCTTCGCCGGCGAGTACGAGGTGGTGGAGCTGCCGACGCTCGAGGTGGAGCACCCGGACGGTCGCAGCGTGGCGGTGAACGACGTGGTCGTGGCCAGCGCCTCGCTCGGGCGCATGATCGAGCTCGAGCTCGCGGTGGGCGGCGAGCAGCTCGGGCGCCAGCCCTGCGACGGGGTCATCTGCGCCACCCCCTCTGGCTCCACCGCGTACAACCTCTCGAACGGGGGGCCGGTGCTCATGTGGGGCCTGGAGGCGATGGCGCTCACCTACGTGGCGGCCCACTCGCTGCACGCGCGCCCGCTCGTCATCCCCCCGGGGGCGGACGTGATCGTCTGGAACCGCACGCCGGATGTGGAGGCGGGGGTGCTCGTGGACGGGCACCGCGTCTCCACGCTTCGCAAGGCCGAGCGCGCGGTCGTCCGCATCGGGCCCGGCCGCTCGCTGCTCGCGACGCTGCCGGAGGCGACGTTCGTCCGCCGCTACCGGCAGAGCTTCGCCTCGTAGCGGGCGGGAACGGGGCGTCGTCCGGGCCCACCTGCGCAAACAGTGAAACAGGCTCTGCCGGAGCGCGGGCGCCCGCCGGGGAGGCGGGTAGCGTGTCGGTCCGTGCTCCGGCGGCTCCGGATCCAGAACCTCGTCCTCATCCGCGAGGCGGAGCTCGAGCTCGCGCCCGGGCTGAACGCGGTCACCGGGGAGACGGGCGCCGGGAAGACGATCTTCGCGCAGGCGATCGGGCTCCTCCTCGGCGCCCGTGCGGACGCGTCCCTCGTCGGGCCGGAAGCGGCGGAGGCCTACGTGGAGGCGGAGCTCGAACCGCCGGAGGGCTTCTTCGAGGAGGACGAGCTCGCCCCGCTCGCCGAGCTCCGCCCGGGGGGCGAGCCCGGCCTCGTCCTCGCCCGCCGCGTCTTCGCCGACGGGCGCACGCGCGCCTACGCCTGGGGGCGGGCGGTGGCCAGGGAGGATCTGGCTGCCGCCGCCGAGCGCCTGCTCGCCATGTCCGGCCAGTACGAGCAGCGGCGGCTCGCGCGGCCCTCGTTCCAGCTCGGGGTGCTCGACGCGTTCTGCGGCCCCGGGCAGCTCGCCCGCCGCCGCGAGGCCGCGGCCGCCTGGCGCGAGCTGGTCGCGGCGCGCCGCCGGCAC
>DATLYP010000038.1:0-12362 GCA_035574655.1 Gaiellaceae bacterium | reverse complement strand
CGGGGCGGGCACCTCCCGCCCCGCCCCCGACCTGCATTGGAGACCTGTGACCGTCCTGCGAAACGCCACGCTCGCCTCGGGAAGGCATGTCGACGTCCTTCTCGACGGCGGTATCGTCGCCGAGATCGCGCCGGCGGGCGCGCTCGGCGCAGCTTCCGGCGGCCACGAGGCCGTCGACCTCTCCGGCTACCTCCTCCTGCCGGCGCCGGCCGAGCCCCATGCGCACCTCGACAAGGCGTTCACCGCCGACCGGCTCGACAACCCCACCCGCGACCTCCCGGGGGCGATCGCCGCTTGGCACGCGTACCGCGAGACGCTCGCGGCGGAGGACATCGCCGAGCGGGCCGAGCGCACCGCGCGGCTCGGGCTCGCCCACGGCACGACGGCGATCCGCACGCACGTGGACGTCGGCCCCGGGATCGAGCTGCGGGGGGTCGAGGCGCTGCTGCGCGTGAAGGAGCGCCTCGCCGAGCTCGTGGACGTGCAGATCGTGGCCCTCACCTACCCGCTCACGGGCTCCGAGGGGATCGAGAACCGGGCGCGGCTCCGGGAGGCGCTCGCGATGGGTGCGGACGTCGCCGGCGGGGCCCCGCACATCGACCCGGATCCCCCCGGGCACGTCGAGGCGTGCCTGGAGATCGCCGCCGAGCTGGGGCGGCCGGTGGACCTGCACGCGGACGAGAACCTGCGCGAGACCTCCGAGGACCTCCTCCACCTCGCCCGCGCCGTCGCCGGCGGGTTCCCGCACCCGGCGGCCGCCAGCCACTGCGTCAGCCTGGGGATGCGCGACGAGCGCACGCAGGCCGCCGTCGCCGCAGAAGCTGCCTCCGCCGGGGTCTCGGTGATCACGAACCCGATCGCGAATCTGTACATCCAGGGCCGCGACCGGCCGGTGGCCACTCCCCGGGGCCTCACCGCGCTCCGGGCGCTTCTCGACGCCGGGGTGACGGTGGCGGGGGGCGGCGACAACGTGCAGGACGTCTTCATCCCGATGGGGAACGCCGACCCGCTGCTCACGGCCCAGTACCTGGTCGTCGCCGGCCATCTCGAGCCGGAGGAGGCGTACGAGCTCGTGAGCGTCCGCGCCCGCGAGGTGATGGGCCTCCCGGCGGTCGGCGTCGAGGCGGGCGCGCGGGCCGACCTCTTGGCCGTGCGCGCCTCCTCCCTTCGGGAGGCGATCGCGACTGCGAGCGAGGACCGGGTCGTCGTCCGCCGCGGGCGCGTCGTCTCGCACACGGAGCTCGTGCGACGCGCCGCGATCCTTGGTCCCCGAGAGGAGGTGTCCGTGCCGTGAGCCGCGAGCAGGACGAGCTCGAGATCCGGCGGGTCCACCGTGAGTGGTGGGCCTCGAACGTGGGGCTGAACGTCGAGCGCATGCGGGCGTGCTTCGCGCCCGAGTATCTGATGTGGAACCTCAACGGGCACCCCTACTACGGGCTGGAGGAGAAGGCGGCCCTCTTCCGCTACTACCGGGAGCACATGGTCCCGACGGATCCACCCGAGCTCTGGGACGTTCGGGTGACCGTCGACGGCGACATGGCGTACGTCACCTCCGAGGGGGTGCTGCCGATCACCGTCACCTCCGAGGAGGGCTCGGGATCGTCGTTGATCGACGCGATGGCGCCCCGCTACGAGCGCCGCGGCGAGCAGGTGCTCTTCCGGTTCCGGGAGACGAGCGTCTTCCGCCGCGACGACGGGGCGGGGAACCGCGTGTGGCGCATCTGGCACTTCCACTGCTCTCCGCTCGCACCGGAGGACGAGCCGCGCCCGGGCTTCGGCGACAGCGCGCGCGAGCGCGGCCGGAGGGGCCCGGTCGAGCGGATGGGCTGACGACGAGAGAAAGGCGGTAAGCGTGACCGATCACGAGACGGACGTCGTGCAGGTCGACTACCTCATCGAAGGCACGGTCATCACGATGGACGCCGAAGGGCGGGTGATCCGGGACGGCGCGGTTGCGGTCGAGGGCGAGCGGATCGTCGCCGTCGGGAAGGCCGACGATCTGCGGGCGCGCTACCGGCCCGCCCACACCCTCGGCGGCGCAAGACGCTTCGTGCTGCCAGGCATGATCGACTGCCACAACCATCTCGCGCAGGCGCTCGTCCGCGACTACGCGCTCGAGGACCTGCCGAACATCTACCGCGTGTACATCCCCGCGGAGATGGCCCTCGACCTCGACGACGCGCGGGTGTGCGCGCAGTTCGGGATCACGCAGCTCCTGCGCTCCGGGGTGACGACCGTGGCCGAGACGACGTTCACGGAGAGCCACGAGTCCGTGATCGAGGAGACGATCATCGAGACCGGGATCCGGGCGGCCATGGCGCGGGGGCAGGGCGACCGGGTCACGTGGCTTGCGAGCAACTACGACCAAGTCGAGCAGAAGTCCTGGCTGCGCGACGATCCCGGCAAGCTCCGCGACGATCTCGCGAAGACGGAGGACTTCCTCCGCCGCTGGCAGGACTCGCCGCAGGGGCGCCTGAAGCCGTGGATCAACAATCTGGGCGTCCCCTCCTGCTCGGAGGACCGCTTCCTGCAGACGAAGGAGCTGGCCGAGAAGTACGGCTCGGGGATGATGGTGCACATCAACCGCGACCGGGAGGAGATCGAGCTCTCGGTCGCCCTCTTCGGCGAGCGGCCGATCGAGCACCTGTACCGGATCGGGGCGCTCAGCCCGTCCTTCGTCGCGATCCACGCGATGCTCACGACCGACCGCGAGATCGAGATGCTCGCCGAGACGGGCGCGGGGGTGGCGCACGCCCCGGTCGTCTGCACCGACATCGTGTCCGCGGTGACCAAGGTCCCGACGATGCGCGCCGCGGGCGTCCGTGTCGGCCTCGGCTGCGACACCGTGATCAACGACATCCTCAAGGTGATGCGGATCGCGTTCATCATGCACACCCAGGAGTCGGGGATCCGGCTCTTCGACCCCTTCGGGTTCACGACCGGCGACGCGTTCGCGATGGGCACGATCGACGCGGCCCGACTTCTCAACTGGGACCACGAGATCGGCTCGCTCGAGGTCGGGAAGGCGGCGGACATCGCCGTCATCGACGGCGACAACGTGCGGCTCTTCCCCGCCTATGACCCGATCGGAACCCTGGTGCGGTACGCGACCGGCACGGACGTGGAGAGCGTGCTCGTCGCGGGGCGGCTCGTCGTCGACGGCGGCAAGGTGCTCACGGTCGACGAGCCCGCCCTGCTCGACGAGGCGGCCCGCGTCGGCGAGAAGCTCGGCCGGGCGCTCGCGGACCGGCGCTATCGCCCACTGCGGCGGACGCTGTGAGGAGCCCCGTCCGGGGAGACGACGGCGACGAGGGAGGCTTGCGGGGAGGTGGAGCGTACCGGGATCGAACCGGTGACCTCCGGCTTGCAAACTCGATTCGCGGCGTCTGCGTCGGAAACGGATCTTCCTCGAATCTCGCCCATGAGCAGGGATTTTTTGGAGTCATCGGAGGCCAGTTCGTGCGCGCGGTCGCGGCCTTCTGCGCGCCTGTTGTGGGATCCATGTGGGATGGAGTTGTTGCTCGTTTCGCAAACGAGCAACTTCTTCGCACCTCCGGGTGCATCTGCGTCTCGCGGCCTGGGCGGTTTCGAGGAGAGCCCGCGTGCTGAGCGTGGGGAAGCTGACGTTGGGCCAGGAGGCCTACTACGAGCAGCAGGTCGTCCGCGGGCTTGACGACTACTACGCGGGTCGTGGCGAGTCGCCGGGGATCTGGGCCGGACGGGGCGCAGCGGAGCTCGAGCTCTCAGGCGTCGTCGAGGACGGCGAGCTCGGGACCCTGCTCCGCGGGGTCGACCCGGCGACCGAGAAGCAGCTCCGCAAGCCGGTGAGAGAGCGGACGATCACCGTGCGGGAGCTCGACCTCGAGACGGGCAGGTGGGTGGAGGGATGGAAGGCTCTCAAGCCCGTCTCCGGCTACGACCTCGTCTTCTCCTGCCCGAAGAGCGTGAGCCTCCTGCACGCGCTGACGGACGACGAGCGGGTCAGGCGGGAGATCTCCGAGGCGCACGAGGCCTCCTGGCAGGCGGCGCTTCGCTACCTGGAGCGGGAGGCCTGCGTCGTCCGCCGCGGCAAGGGCGGCAAGCATCGCGAGCACGGCCAGGGCTTCGTCGCCGCCGCCTTCCGGCATCGGACGAGTCGGGCGCAGGATCCGCACCTGCACACGCACGTGGTCGTCGCCAACATGGCCCGGGCCGAGGACGGGACGTGGCTCGCGCTCGACGGGGAGGCGATCCTGAAGACGTACCGGCTCGCCGCCGGCTACCTGTACGAGGCGAACCTCCGGCAGGAGCTGACACGCAGGCTCGGGCTCACCTGGACGGAGCCCGTGAAGGGGATGGGCGAACTCGAGCGCGTGTCCGAGGAGGCGATCCGCGCCTTCTCCAGCCGACGCCAGTCGCTCGTCGAGCACATGGACGCCATGGGCAGCGAGGGCTTCGCCGCCTCGCGCGTGGCCGCGCTCGCGACGCGCGAGCGCAAGGAGCAGGTCGACCTCCCCCGCCTGCGCGAGGAGTGGAAGGCGCGCGCCGCCGAGCACGGGCTCGGCCGGCGCGAGCTCAAGCGCCTCGGCCACGAGCGTCCGCGCCTCGACGTGTCGGCGATCGATCGCGACAGCCTCGCCGAGCGACTGTTCGGGCCCGAGGGGCTGACCGCAAAGCAGACGACCTTCGCGCTGCCCGAGCTCGTGTGCGCGGTCGCCGGCTCGCTGCGCGAGGGCGCGACCGTCGAGCGGGTGCTCGCCGAGGCGGAGGCGCTCGCACAGCTTCCCGCGCTCGAACGCCTGGAGCAGGACGACGCTCCGGGTCGGCCTGCCCGGTTCACGACCCGCGAGCTGCTTGCGCTCGAACGGGACGCGCTCGAACTCGCGCTCGCGGGCAAGGACGTCGACGCCCCGCGCCCGGACGGGACAACCCTCGCGCGCCTGATCATGGAATCGGGCCGCGAGCTCACGGGCGACCAGCGGATGCTGCTCCACGAAGCCGCCTGGCGTCCCGGGCGTTTCCTCTGCATCGCGGGCGCCGCCGGCTCCGGCAAGACGACCGCGCTGCGCGTCCTCGCCGACGCCTACCGCGAGAGCGAGACGCCGCTGCTCGGCGCCGCCCCCAGCGGCCGCGCCGCCGACGAGCTCGAGTGCGCGACTGGCGTCCCGAGCTCGACCTTCCATCGTCTGCTCCTCGACGCACACCGGGAGGGCGGCCTGCCGCGCGGCTGCGTGCTCCTCGTCGACGAGACCTCAATGGCGGAGACGCGCGTGCTCGCGCCGGTGCTCGAACTCGTGGAGCAGGCGGAGGGACGGGCGATCCTCGTCGGCGATCCGCACCAGCTTCCCTCCGTCGGCGCGGGCGGCCTCTTCGCCACCCTCTGCGAGCGGCTCGGAGCGATCGACCTCGCCGGCAACCGCCGCCAGCGCGACCTCTCCGAGCGCAGGGCGCTCGCCTTGCTCCGCCAGGGCGACCCGTATCCCTACCTCGCGCACGCGGCGCGGAGCGGACGCCTCCACCTCGAGCAGGATCCCAGCCAGGCCACGCAGCGCCTCGTCGAGGACTGGTGGCAGGTCGCCCAGCACGATCTCGCAGGCAGCGTCATGCTCGCCTACCGGCGATGCGACGTCCGCGAGCTGAACGAGGCGGCGCGTGCGGTGCTCGCCCGCGCCGGCCGCCTCGGCCCGGACGCGCTCGAGGCTGGCGGGCGGGAGTTCCGGGTCGGCGACCGCGTCCTCTGCCGCCGCAACGACCGTTCGCTCGGCGTCCGCAACGGCACCCGCGGTACCGTCGTCAACCTTGGGCCGTGGACGCTAACGCTGCGCATGGACGCCGGCCAGCTCCGCTCGCTCCCGCTCCCTTACGCCGCTGCCGACCTCGACCATGCCTACGCACTGACTGGACATGCGGCCCAGGGCGCGACCGTCGAGCGCGCCTTCGTCCTCCTCCCGGACGAAGGAGCGCTTCGCGAGTGGGGCTACGTCGCCTGCTCACGAGCACGCGCCGAGACGCACCTCTACCTGGCCCAGCGCGACACACTCGAGCGAGAGACGCCACTCCGCGAACCGAGCCCCACCGGTCCGCCCGAACGCGCTGCGCGCGCCCTCAAGCGGTCGTCCACCGAGCCGCTAGCGCTCGACCGGACGAGACTGCGCCGCGACGCAACGTTGCGCGTCCTCGCCAAGCAACAGGAGCACCTCGATCAACTGCGCGGCCGAACAACCGAGCGACTTGCAACCGCCCAGTTGGAGCACAAGCGTCTCCACTGGTGGAACCGCGGCAGCCGCCGCTTCGAACTCGAGGTCGAGATCGCTCGGTACATGGCTGTCCTCGAGCGCTCCGACGAGAGGCGCAATCAGCTGATTGAACACGTTGAGCGGCGATCTCGGTTTCTGGCTCTCGCTCGTGAGCGCGAGAGCCGCTCGCCGTTGTTGGGGCTGGAGCCGCGTCGACCCGGTCTGGAGCACGCGCCCTCTGGGCGCACGATCGAGCTCTAAACGCGCCGAACAGCAAGACACGGGTCAGAGGACGCGCACAGATCTGCGGCTGATTGAAGCTGTCCTCGGCCCTGAATATGCTCGGGTTCCCTCGGATGCGGACCGAGGTTGCGGCGATGGAGACGACGAACCTCTTCCCGCTCGCGCTGCGCGAGCTTGTCATCGAGAACGATTACGTGACCCAGCGTGGCAAGCCGAACTGGGCGGCCCTCGCGTCTGAGCTCCAGGGTGTCCACTATGAGACCCTCAGGCAGGCCGCGACGGGCCGGCGCCGCCCGACGCCCCGACTCATGGAGGAGTGCGCACGAGCCCTTCGCGTCCGACCGGAGTACTTCTTCGAGTACCGGATCTACCTCGCACAGCGCGAGTTCGATCCCGCGGTCGTTGGTCACGATCGAGTCGTGCAGAACCTAGCCCGGTGGGCAGCGCGCCATGACGGCGCCGGCTCTTGTGCATAGGTAGCAGACTTCGAGGGCCGGGCACTTGAAAAGTACGCAAACTGCGCAGATTTTGAGTACTCACCCGTTGTAACTTCTGCCGCGGAGTCGTACTCTGATGCCGTTAGCAACGAGGAAAGGACGCACGGTATGGCGTCTTGGTCATGCCCGTTGCTGCGGCACGACGGCGCCCGGGGGTGTCGAAGTGCGTCGTATGGGGGCGGCGCGCAGTGATCGACTGGGCTCGGCTTCGGTCAGGTTTCGTCGAGCTCTTCTCGGGAAGGGCCGCCTTTCGGGAGGTCGGGACTCACGGCTGAGCTTGCATTTACTCACCACGTCGCGTTCGCGCTTCAGCTCGCCTTAGGCGCTGTGCTCGTCGCATCGTTTCTCTCGAAGGCTCGAGCGTTCGCTCGATTCGAAGAGGTGGTAGCGGAGTACGCGATCGTTCCCGAACGACTTACCAGAGTGGGCGCAGCGACGGTTGTCTGCGCCGAGGGCGTTCTTGGTTTGGCGCTGGTGACCGGGACAGGAGGTCTACTCGCGGTCGCGCTTACGGCGGTCCTGTTCACCGTGTTTGGCGTCGCCGTAGCGATCAACTTGCGAAGGGGTCGACGCGTGCCATGCGGCTGCTTCGGCAGCACCGAGGAGGAGATCTCCCGCCGCACGCTCGCTCGCGTTGGATTGCTCATCACAGCTGCGACCACCCTCATAGCCATGGTGTTGTCCGGTTCATCGCTCACTGCCGTGAGCGAGCTCATGGCCGGCGGATCTCAGGAGTTCGGGTACATGCTCCAGATCGCGAGCCTTGGAGGCTTCCTCATTCTGGTCGGGATGTGGATCCTTGCGCTTCCGGAAGTCATCCGCCTCCTCTCGCCCAGAGTTACGGCGCCGCAAGAAGAGAAGGAGGGTTGAATCGATGTCGACGCCGATGTGGCTTTCGTTCGGTGCGCTCTGGGGCCTCGTGATCTTTCAAGGGCTCGTGTTGCTTGGACTCGTTCGTGCCGTCTACACGTCCCAGGTTGATACCACGGTGAGTCATGCGTTGGATGGCTCCGGCGATCTGGTCGGCAGTAGCGCACCGTCCTTTGAAACGCGAGATATCTCTGGAGTCGCGTTCGACAGCGCCGAGTTGGAAGGAATGGCGCACGCACTTCTCTTCGTCTCTCCTCGATGTCGGTCGTGCGCTGCCACCCCAGAAGAAATGAGAGTACTGGAGTGGAAAGCCGAGGGCGAAGTTCTTGTTGTGTGTCGTGGTAGTGACGACGACTGTGCGCAGTTCGCCGCGACTCATGACTTGCACGCCCGCGTTCTCATCGACGACGCATTCGAGATCAGCCGTGAGTACAGGATTACATCTGTTCCAACCGCTGTCATCATCGACTCTTCGAACACGGTCAGGTTCTATGGCAACCCGATGAGAGAACAAGAACTGATCGAGATATCTGACGAAGACATGGAGGTAGCAGTCGACGGCCGGCTCGGATAGGTGATCCTTGTGATGCACGCATGGGGGATCATGAAGCGGAACTTCGGCGCAATAGACGTCGAGGCGAGATTTCACATGAGTGACGCAAAGACTGGTCGCACCAATCACCAGATCCGCAGATGCTCGACAGCTGGGTGATTACTCCGTGATATGTGTGATCACCAGATTCGGCTTGCGGGCGCCGTGGTATCTCGTGCCGACGTATCTCGACTATCGGAACGTGGTTCGAGACGCCCGAGATCAGGTCCCGGGGTTACTCCAGGCGGCTTTTCTCATCGAGGATCCAAGAACTTGCTACAGCTTGTCGATCTGGTCCGATCTGGGAGCGATCGGGCTCTTTGGGACGCGAGTGATGCAGCACGTGACTGCCGGCAACAGGATGATGTCAAGGCTGGCGGTCGACCGAGAGCGAGGCCCTGAGTTGTGGTCCGCGACATGGGAGTTGTCGAGCTTGAGCCACAACGCTAACTGGGACGGTTTCGGCCGTCACGCTTCGGATGTGAAGAGCTGGGACAGCCCTTTGGGCAGTGCCCCGATTCGAGATGGACCTGGCCGTGTGAGACACAGCGCTCGAAGAGCCTCCCGACCGCCTTCCCGTACAGATGGAGCCGGCAATGCGCTCAGAACACATTCTTGACCTTCCGCCGGCCGCGGCCGCTGGGTACGAAGCGAGGGCTCGACGCGTGATCGTCGGCATACCCGCGATCACGCTCGTTGCCGGTGCGTTGGCATCCATGACTCTGGACATACGACTGGGACTGCTTGCTGCATCCATCGTCCTAGGCTGGACGCAGCTCGCAGGCCTCTGAGGTCTTTCGCTCGTTGGAGCGCTGGGGCCCCTCGGGAAGGTGGCCGGAGCACGCTGGAGTTGGATTCAGGTGGCAACGATCTACACGCTGGCCGGCGTGATGACAAGCGCCATTGTGGGCGGCACCCTCGGTGCGCTCGGGGGTCTGGTGTCGTGGGGCGAGTTGACGTCACTCGGCATGCTGGTCGCGGTTGTCGTCGGTGCCATCGCTGCGGCACGCGAGGTCGGTCTGGTCTCAGTCCGTTTTCCTCAGCCACGACGTCAAACAAAGGAGTACTGGGGAAAGGTGTTTGATCGCCGCCTGGCGCAGGTCTTTGGGGAGCTGACATAGGGCTCGTGTTTACGACGTGGTTTACATTCTCCGGAACATGGCTGCTTGTGATCATCGCGTTCATTAGCGGACATGCTTCGACTGGGGCGGCCGTCTTCATGACGTATTGGCTGGGGCGAGCTCTATCGGTTTGGCTTGCCCCATTGCTCCTATCTGCCCCAAGTGGAACCTCACAGCTGCTTGATGTAATTGCGATGCAATACCGGGCGCTACAGCTAACCCATAGCGGTGCGTTGATCCTCTCACTCGGCGTCTTGATTGCGATGATCGCGACCCAAAATGCGGTGTAGACCGATGTACATTCTCGCTTAGGGAGGTAGATGGATGTCTCTTCAGGACGTCAATCAGAGCGTCGCCGAAAGGGTCAATCGCAGTCGGTTTCTTCGGAAGCTCGGGATCGCGTCGGTCGGCGTGGCCGGGTCGCGTCCGTCAAGGTAGTGTACGACGCTGAGCACGCCATCCTCGCCTGAGCTTTACGCGGCCACTTCGATGGCGATCACCTCCTCGGGCTCGAGGGCGGGATCGGCGAGCGCCCTCGCGATCGACTCGGCGCTCATGTAGCGGCGAGCGACAGCCCATTCGTCGTGCTGTTCGGCGAGCACGGCGCCGACCAGGCGGATGATCGCGGCGCGGTCGGGGAAGATGCCGACGACGTCGGTGCGGCGACGGATCTCCTTGTTGAGCCGCTCGAGGGAGTTGTTCGACCAGAGCTGGCGCCAGTGCTCTTTCGGGAAGCCGGTGAAGGCGAGCAGATCGGGGGCAGCTTCGGCGAGGAGCTCGGCCGCCGCCGGGAAGCGCTCCTCGAGCTGGTTGACGACGCGGGCGTGCTGCTCTTGGACCGTGTCCGCGTCGGGCTGGGCGAAGATCGAGCGCACCATGGTCGCCACGAAGCTCTGCGTCGCCTTCGGGACGCGGGTCAGCAGGTTGCGCATGAAGTGCGTCCGGCAGCGTTGCCAGCTCGCTCCGGGGAGGGTGGCGGCGATCGCGTCGACGAGCCCGGGGTGCGCGTCCGAGGTGACGAGCTTGACGCCGCTCAGGCCGCGGGCGACGAGCGAGCGCAGGAAGGCGAGCCAGGCGGCGCCGTCCTCGGAGGTGACGACGTCGAGCCCGAGCGACTCCCGGTAGCCCTCGCGGTTGACCGCCACCGCGTGCACGACGCAGGCGTTGACGGTCCTGCCGCCGTCGCGGCACTTGACCTCGAGCGCGTCCAGCACCAGATACGGGTAGGGCGCGCCCTCGAGCGGCCGCGTGCGGAAGTCCTCGACGATCGCGTCCAGCGACTTGGCGAGCCGCGACACCTGGCTCTTCGACATCCGCTCGACGCCAAGCTGCTGTACCAGCTTCTCCACCCGCCGCGTGGAGACGCCCGCGAGGTAGGCGTCCGCGATCACCGAGACGAAGGCCTGCTCCGCCCTCCGTCGCGGCTGCAGCAGCCAGTCGGGGAAATAGCTTCCCGCGCGCAGCTTGGGGATCGCGAGCTCGACCGTGCCGACGCGCGTATCCCACGCTCGCTCCCGGTAGCCGTTGCGGATGTTGACCCGCTCGGGCGAGCGCTCCCCGTAGGCCGCCCCGCAGAGCGCGTCCGCCTCCGCGCCCATCAGCGCCTCGGCGAAGTCCTGCACCATCGCCCGCAACAGATCCGGGCTCGCCTCTTCCAGCTGCTTGCGCAACCAGCTCGAAAGCTCCACCGTGGTCTCGACCACCGTGCTCCTCCTCGCTTGTCTTTGACCGGACTACGCGAGGATGACGCGGTGGTCAGCTACAGCGGGCCCTGCGGGCCCGCCGTCACCGTCTCGCTCGCCTCAACGAGGAGCAGCGAGCCGGCAACGGAGCTCACCCCCATCACGCTCGAACACCACGAACGGGGACGCTACTACCGCAAGTTCTTCCCTTGCTGGCAGAAGCGGTTCGTCGTCTACGAAAGCCGGCTCGACCTGCCTCGCGTCAGCATCGCTGCGCTCGCCGCCGAGGCGTACCTTCCCTTCAGCGGACGAACGCGGTGAGCGAGACCGTGACGGGGGGGCTCGCGCTGGCGCTCGGGTCGGCGGCGGCGCTCAACTGGGGGTTCTTCCGCCAGCACGTCGCCGCCTCGTCGCTGCCCCGGCTCTCGGTCTCGCGCCCCGTCTTCTCGCTGGGTCTTCTCTTCCGGAACCCATCGTGGCTGTCGGGGTTCGTGGCCGGTCTCGTAGGCTGGGCGCTCTACGTGGCCGCGCTGAGACTGGCGCCGCTCTCGCTCGTGCAGGCGGTCTCGGCCGGCGGCATCGGCGTGCTGGCGCTCCTCGTGACGCGGACCGGGACGGTTAGGCTGGCACGGCGCGAGCGGCTCGGCGTCGCCGCAGCTCTCGGGGGTCTCGCTGCGCTCGGGCTCTCGCTCGCCGGCGGCTCGACCCACGGGGGCCGCGGATCCTGGCTCGGCGTCACTCTGTGGGCGGCGCTCTCGGTGGCGTGGGCCGGGCTCGCGGCTGGGCCCCTCTCGGGCCGGCTGGCGGGCGGGGCGGGCTTCGGCGTCGCCGCTGGATCTCTCTACGCAGCCGGGGACGTGGCGACCAAGGCGGCGGTCTGTGGCGGCGCTGCGACCCTCTTCGTCTTGCTCGTGCTCGCCTGTCACGGCCTCGCCTTCGCCTGCCTCCAGCTCGGTTTCCAGCGGGGAAGCGCGCTTGCAACCGCCGGGCTTTCGACTCTGTTCACGAACGCTCTGCCCATCGTGGCCGGGATGGCGCTGTTTGGCGAGCGTCTACCGGGCGGCGCGCTCGGTGTCCTGCGCGGACTCTCGTTCGTGGCGGTGGTGGTCGGAGCGGCGGCGCTTGCCCGCAGCGAGCGGCAT
>DATLYP010000037.1:0-22463 GCA_035574655.1 Gaiellaceae bacterium | reverse complement strand
CGGGAGCGCGATCCAGAACGCGAGCAGGCCGAGGACGATCCCTCCCGCCGCCGCCCGCCGCCACGTGAGAACGCGCGTGCCGGCCGCCCGCCAGCGGGGCGCCTCCGCCTCCACGCTCACGAAGCCGCCTCCGGAAGCCGGCGGCGCAGGAGCCTGCGCCGCGCCTGCCACAGGTAGAGGACGAGGAGGTCGGCCGCGACGAGGAGGATGATCAGGCCCTGGATGATCTCGGTCAGGTTGCCGGCGAGCTCGGGCCGGAACACCTCCGGGTTCAGGTTCCGGGTCGAGGTCCCCGTCTGCAGGGCCGCGAAGAGGAGCCCGGCGAAGAAGATGCCCACCATCGTGGTGCGGCCGAGCAGGGCGACGGCGATGCCGATGAAGGCGATCTGCGAGTAGCTCGTCACCGCCGTCTCGTCGAGCGTGTGCTGCCAGCCGAGGATGTCCATGGCGCCGGCGGTGCCGGCGAACGAGCCGGAGATCGCCATCGCCGCCACGTACCTGCGCGCGACCGGGATCCCGCCGTAGGCGGCCGCGTCCGGGTTGAGGCCGACGGCGCGCACCTCGTAGCCGAGCGTCGTCCGGTTGAGGACGACCCAGTAGAGGACGAGGGCGGCGAGGGCGACGAAGAGGCCGACGTGCAGCCCCTGCAGCAGCGCGCTGCCCCAGATGACGGGGAGGCGCGCGCTCTCCGCGACCGGCTCCGTGATCGGCGGCGCGCCCGCCTCCTCGGCGACCGGGTCGAAGAGGGGCCCCGAGACGAGGTAGGTGACGACGAAGACCGCCGTCCAGTTGAGCATGATCGTGCTGATCACCTCGTGGGCGCCCACGGTCGCCTTGAGCAGGCCCGCGATCCCCGCCCAGACGGCGCCGGCGAGGGCGGCCGCGGCGACGGCGAGCACGACGTGCGGCAGCGCGGGCAGGGACTCGAACCAGATCCCCGTCTGCACCGCCGCGAGAGCGCCCAGGATGTACTGCCCCTGGCCGCCGATGTTGAAGAGCCCGCACCGGAACGCGAAGGCGACCGCGAGGGCGGTGAGCGTGAGCGTGGTCAGCTGCAGGAGCGTCTGCTGCAGGCTGAGCGCGGGCCCGCAGGGGTGGGCGCACGTCTCCCAGGGCAAAAGCCAGTTGAGGCCGGTCCCGTTGAAGATCTCCAGGTAGGTGGAGAGCGGGTTCTTGCCCGTGATCACGAGGACGACGAGACCGCCCACGAAGAAGGCGAAGATGGTCGTGACGAGGGGGGTGACGAGGCCCCCGGCGCGCTGGTAGCGGTCGAGGCGGGCGGCGAGGCCCGGCCGAGCCTCGGCCTCTTCGGGCGCCTGCGGCTCGCGCTCGGGCTCCCTCATGCGGCCTCCGCAACCCTGCCGCCCGTCATCGCGATGCCGAGCTCGTCCTCGCTCACGTCCGGCCCGTACTCGCCGACGATCCGCCCCTCGTAGATGACGAGGATGCGGTCGGCGAGCGACAGGACCTCCTCGAGCTCGAGGGAGACGAGGAAGACGGCCTTCCCGCGGTCGCGGGCCTCCACGAGCTGCCGGTGGACGAACTCGATCGCCCCCACGTCGAGCCCCCGGGTCGGCTGCGCGGCGAGGAGGACGTCGGGGTCGCGACCCAGCTCCCGGGCGAGCACCACCTTCTGCTGGTTGCCGCCCGAGAGCGCGGAGGCGGGCGTCAGCGGCCCGCCCCCGCGGACGTCGAAGCGCTCGAGCAGCTCGCGCGCCCAGCGCACCAGGCGCTTCGGGAAGAGCAAGCCGAAGCGGGAGGCGGGCGGGTGGTCGTAGTCGTGGAGGGCGAGGTTCTCGGCGAGCGTGAAGTCGAGCACGAGGCCCCGGCGCTGCCGGTCCTCGGGGATGTGGCCCACGCCGAGGTCGATGATCTCCCGCACGGAGCGACCCGTCACGTCCCGGCCCGCGACCAGGATACGGCCGGCGGCGGGCCGGCGGAGCCCGGAGATCGCCTCCACGAGCTCGGACTGGCCGTTGCCGTCGATCCCGGCGAGCGCGACGATCTCCCCGGCGCGCACCTGGAAGGAGACGGAGCGCACCTTCTCCAGCCCGCGGTCGTCGAGCACGCGCAGGTCGCGCACCTCGAGCAGCGGCTCCCCGGGGGAGGGCGGGCGCTTCTCCACGCGGAGCAGGACCTCGCGGCCGACCATGAGCCGGGCGAGCTGCGCCTCGGTCGCCCCCTCCCGGGGCACGGTGTCGACCTTCCGCCCCCGGCGCAGCACGGTGATGCGGTCGGCGATCGCGAGCACCTCGTTCAGCTTGTGGCTGATGAAGACGATGGACATGCCCTCGCGGCGGAGCACGTTCAGGATCGCGAACAGCTCCCCCGCCTCCTGGGGCGTGAGGACCGCCGTCGGCTCGTCCAGGACGAGGATGTCCGCGCGCCGGTAGAGCGCCTTCAGGATCTCCACCCGCTGCTGCTGGCCGACGCCGATGTCCCGGACGCGCGCGTCCGGGTCGATCGCGAAGCCGAAGCTCTCCGCGAGCGCCAGCACGCGCCGGCGGGCCTCCGCGTAGTCGAGGAAGATGCCGGCGCGGGCCGGCTCCGCGGCGAGGACGATGTTCTCCGCCACCGTCATCACCGGGATGAGCATGAAGTGCTGGTGCACCATCCCGATCCCGTGCTCGATCGCGTCCTGCGGGGAGTGGAACGCGACCGGCCGGCCGCCGAGCACGATCTCCCCCTCGTCGGGCCGGTAGAGGCCGTAGAGGACGTTCATCAGGGTCGTCTTGCCGGCGCCGTTCTCCCCCAGGAGCGCGTGCACCTCCCCTCGCCGCAGGTCGAAGCTGATCGCGTCGTTGGCGACCACGCCCGGGAACCGCTTCGTGATCCCCCGCAGCTCGAGGACAACGGCCTCGTCCGGCATCAGCGAGGATCCTAAGGCTTGCTCGCGACCTCGACCGCGGCGGGGGCGGGCTGCCACCCGCCCCCGCACGCGTCGCGCTACTGGGACGGCGGCTTGACCTTGCCGCTCGCGATCAGACGCGCCAGCGCGTCCGTGCTCCGCTTGTACTCCGCCCGCACCGCGGCCGGGAGCTTCGTGCTGAGCCGGCCGTAGCCGACCCCCTTGTTCTTGACCGTGAAGATCTTGTCGAAGCCGCCCCGGAAACGGTCGCCGGTGCGCTTGAAGTCGGCGATCGTGTCGTAGACGGCGACGTCGACCTTCTTCGTCGCGCTGGTCAGCACGTGCGGCCCCAGGAAGTACTGGTCGGCGTCGACTCCGATCCCCCAGACCCCGCGCGCCTTGGCCGCGTCGAGCGCCCCCAGGCCGCACTGGCCGGCCACCTGGAAGACGATCTTGGAGCCGCGCGCGATCTGGCTGAGCGCGGTCGCCCGGCACTTCGCCTGGTTGGCGAAGGTCGGGTCGTTCGCGTAGTTGACGAGCACGCGGACGTCCTTGTTCGCGCGCTTGGCGCAGTACTGGTAGCCGGCGATGAAGGCGACGATGGCCGGCACCCGGTTGGCGCCGACGGCGGAGATGATGTCCGGGCCGGGCAGCCGCCTCGCTTCGAGCGCGGCCACGTTCCCGACCAGGCAGCCCGCCTCAGCCTCGCGGAAGAGGAGCCCGCGCAGGTTGGGGATGCTCTGCACCCCGGCCTGCTGGACGGTGAACCCGTACGGAACGTCCACGCCCGCGAACTTGATGTCCTTGAACTGCGGCGCGACCTTGCCCAGCGGGTCGAACATCAGGAAGCCGACCCCGATGATCAGGTTGTAGCCCTGCTGGGCCGCCGCCGTCAGGTTCGGGATCCGGTCGGCCGCCGTCCGGGTGATGAAGGCGCGGCCCTCGACGCCGAGCTCCCGCTTCGCCCGCTGGAGCCCGGCGTAGGACAGGCTGTTGAAGCCCTTGTCGTTCAGGCCGCCGATGTCGGTGACGACCGCGACGCGCACCGCCTGGCCCTGCGCCGCCGCGCCGGCGCTCGCGAGGAGCCCCGTCACGGCGACCGCTGCCGTCGCTACGGCGGCCGCCGCACTCAGCTTTTTCTTCACGTGCCCTCCTTGGGTAGACCTGCCGCCCTGCGTGAGCGCCTGATCCTAACCCGAAGTCGGGCGTCGGCTCCACGCGTCGCGGCCCGCGCGCTCAGGCCTGGAGCACGCGGTCGAGGTCGTCCTCGGAGACGAGCACGCGGCGGGGCTTCGAGCCCTCGTAGCCGGAGATGATCCCGCGCCGCTCGAGCATGTCGATCAGCCGACCCGCGCGGGTGTAGCCGACCCGCAGGCGGCGCTGGAGGAGCGAGACGGAGGCGGTCTGGGTCTGGACGACGACCTCGATCGCCCGCTCGAGCAGCGGGTCCTCGTCCGGGTCGAACTCGCCCTCCTCCCCCTCCTCCTCGAGCGGCTCCTCCGGCGCCTCGAGCAGCGACTCGTCCAGGTCCTGGCCGCGCTGCGAGCGGCACTGCTCGACGATGAGCGCGATCTCCTCCTCGCTCACGTACGCCCCCTGCAGGCGCTGCAGGCGCGAGGTGCCGAGCGGCTTGAAGAGCATGTCCCCCTGGCCGAGCAGGCTCTCCGCCCCGGCCGTGTCCAGGATCACGCGCGAGTCCGTCTGGCTGGAGACGGCGAACGCGATCCGCGAGGGGACGTTCGCCTTGATCATGCCGGTGATCACGTCCACGGAGGGGCGCTGGGTCGCGAGCACGAGGTGGATCCCGACCGCGCGCGACTTCTGCGCGAGGCGGATGACGCAGTCCTCGACCGCCTGCGGGGAGACCATCATCAGGTCGGCGAGCTCGTCGATGACGACGAGCAGGTAGGGCAGCGGCGGCTCCCCCCGCGCCCGCAGCGCCCGGTTCGCCTCGGGCAGGTTGCGCGCCCGCAGGAAGGAGAGGCGCTCGTAGCGCCGCTCCATCTCCGCGACCACGTTCATGAGCACGGTCGCCGCCTCCTTGGGGCTGGAGACGACCGGGGTCAAGAGGTGCGGGATCGACTCGTAGTAGCCGAGCTCGATCCGCTTCGGGTCGACGAGGATCATCCGCACCTCGTCCGGGGTGGCGCGGAGCAGGATCGAGGTGAGGAGCGTGTTGATGCAGCCCGACTTGCCGGAGCCGGTCGTGCCGGCGATCAAGAGGTGCGGCATGCGGGCGAGGTCGGTCCAGACCGCGTTCCCGGAGATGTCCTTGCCGAGCCAGACGGCGAGCGGGCTGGCGGTCGGGGGGAGGTCGTCGTAGATGTCGCCGAGCGTGACGAGGCGCGGGGAGAGGTTCGGCACCTCCACCCCGACCGCCTGCTTGCCCGGGATGGGCGCGAGGATGCGGATCTCCGTGGTCGCGAGCGCGTACGAGAGGTCGTCCTTGAGGGAGGCGACCTTCGAGACCTTCGTCCCCGGCGCGAGCTGGAGCTCGTAGCGGGTGACGCGCGGCCCGGCGATCTGCCCGACCACGGTCGCCTCCACGCCGAACTCGGCGAGCGTGCGCACGAGGATCTCCGCCACGCGCGCCCCCGCCCCGTCGCCGCCCGCGCCCTTCTCCGGCGAGGTGCGGAGGAGGCCGCGGTCGGGGAGGCGGTACTCGCGGTGCTCGCCCGAGGTCTCGAACACGCTCTCCAGGGTCGCCTCCCCGGGCTCGGGGTCCCGCTCGGCCTCGGGCTGCGGGACGAGCGGCGGCGGCTCCGCCGGGGCGCCGACGACGTCCGGGAACGCCTCGGCGCCGTCGAGGAGCTGGCGCTGCGGCGGCCCGGGCGGGGGCGGCTCGGACGCCGGGGGCTCCTCCCACAGTGGCTCCGAGGACCCGAGCTCGAGCGCCCGCCGGGCGCCTACGCCCACGTCCCGTACCGCGCGCCCCGTCCGGCGGAGGATCGCTCCGGTGGAGGCGCCGCTGACGAGGAGCGCCCCCGCGAGGAGGAGCGCGCCGCCCGCGATCGCGGCGCCCGTGTCCCCGATCAGGGCCGCGAGCGCCCCCGCCAGGGCGAGGCCGACCCAGCCGCCGGCGTCGCGCCCGAGGAGCGTCATCAGGCCGAGGAAGCCGACGCCGAGCCCGAGCCGGAAGGGGCGCACGTCGAGCAGCCCGCTGTGGGCGAGCAGCAGGCCGCCCACGGCGACGAGCGTCGCGGGGAGCAGGTAGGCGGCGTCCCCGACCGCCGCGCGCAGCGCGGCCGCGAGCCAGGAGCCTACGGCCCCCCCGTCGAGGCCCAGGTAGAGGACGGCGGCGAGGACGAGGCCGAGCGCGGCGAGGGCGAGGCCGAGCAGCTCGCTCTCGCGCTGCGAGCGGGGACGCCGGCGCGCCTTCCGCTTCTTGACGCGCGCGGGCACGCGCGGCCGCAGCGGCCGCGTCTTCTTCCTCCGGCCGGCCATGAGCGCGCGATTCGACACGGGAGGGCCGCCTCCTCCGCGAGGCGCCTCAGGCCCGGAGCGTGGCCACGAGGGCCCGCTCGTCGCGGAGCAGGTCGAGCGCCTCGAGGATCGAGCGGCAGACGACGTCGGCCGCGCGCAGCGCGCTCCCGGCGGCGCCCTCCGGCCCGACGACCGCGATCCCGAGCGCGGCCGCGGCGAGCATGCCCGCGTCGTTCGCCCCGTTCCCGATCGCGGCGCAGCGCTCGGCGCCGAGCCGCTCCAGGACGCGCACCTTGTCCGCGCCCGTCGCCGCCGCGGTCGCCTCCACGCCGAGCGCGTCCGCGACCGCGCCCAGCGTGCCGAACGTGTCGCTGGAGAGCAGATGCACGTCGAGCCTGCGGGCGAGCTCCGCGAGCCGGGCGGCGACGCCGTCGAGCAGGCGCCCCCGGTCGGTGAGCGTCCCGTTCAGGTCGAGCACGAGGTGCTCGAGCGCGAGCGCGCCGGCCCCCGGCAGCTCGACCCGGATCGTCACGCGCCCGCCGCGCGGACGCGGCCCTCGGCGAGGACGCGCTCCGCCTCCGAGCGATCGCCGTGGCCGACGGTCTCCTCCAGGTCCTTGGAGGCCCGGAAGCGGTGCTCGAGCTCGGTTGGCGGCACCGCCGGGACGTCGTGCCCGCCGCTCGCCCGCATCGGAGCGAGCCCGCACCTGTTCCCCGACCCGGCGGGCGCCTCCGCGAAGACGACGACGTCCTCTGCCACCGGCCGCACGCTACCCGAGGCTCGCGATCCGCTCGAGCAGGAGCCCGAGGAACGCGTCCGCGTCCAGGTCGACGCCGACGTGCACGTTCGGCTCCCGCTCCGTCCGCCGCCAGAGATCGACGACCGTCCGCCCCCGGCAGAGCTCGGACTGGAGCTCCACCTCCACGTTCCGGAAGCGCGTCTCGACGAGCCCCGGGCGGAGGACGTGGGCGACGGCGACCGCGTCGTGGATGGGGGCGCCCTCCCACCCGTACGTCTCCTCGTGGAAGCGGCGGAAGAACGCGTTCAACTCGGCGACGAACGCCCCGATCTGCCCGGCGGCGCGCAGGCGCTCCTCGTGCGCCGGGCCGAGCAGCGCCGTGTGCGTGACGTCGAGCCCGATCATGGTCACGTCGAGCCCGGCGTGGAACACCGCCTGCGCCGCCTCCGGGTCGCACCAGACGTTGAACTCGGCGGCCGGCGTCATGTTCCCCTCCGCGATCGCGCCGCCCATGACGACGATCCGCTCGATCCCCTCGCCCCCGTGCGCCTCCAGGTAGCGGGCGGCGTTCGTGAGCGGCCCGGTCGCGACGAGCGTGAGCGGCCGTGCGGCGCGGCGCGCGAGGCCGGCCAGGAAGGCGACGGCGTCCTCGTCCACGGGCCGCGCCGAGGGCGGGGGAAGCGCGGGGCCGTCCAGGCCGCTCTCCCCGTGCACGTGCGCGGCGACGGCGAGCTCGCGGGCGAGCGGGCGCTCGGCCCCCGCCGCCACCGGCACGTCCGCCCGCCCGGCGAGCTCGAGCACGCGCAGCGCGTTCGCCGTCGTCTTCTCGAGCGTCTGGTTGCCGTAGGTGGTCGTCACCCCGAGCAGCTCGAGCTCGGGGCTCGCGAGCGCGAGCAGAAGGGCGATCGCGTCGTCGTGGCCGGGGTCGCAGTCGAGGACGGCGGGGATCGGCTCGCGCACGGGCGGAGTATCGTGGCGGGCGCCGTGCGAAGCGTCCGCGAGGAGATCAAGGCCTTCGCCCTCTCCCTCCCGGAGGCGCGGGAGGACCACCCGTGGGGGGAGGACGTGGTCAAGGTGGCGGGCAAGGTCTTCCTCTTCCTGGGCTCGGCCGTCTCCCGGCACCTGACGGTGAAGCTCGTCGAGTCGCACGGCCACGCCCTCTCGATCGAGGGCGCCCGCCCGACCGGGTACGGCCTCGGCCGCGCCGGCTGGGTGACGGTGCCGCTCGAGGCGGCCGGCGTGGACCTCGACCTGCTGCGGGACTGGGTGGAGGAGAGCTACCGCATCGTCGCCCCGAAGCGGCTCGTCGCGGGCCTCGACGAGCGCTAGGCGAGGAGCGCGTCCACCTCGGCGGCGGTCGGGAGCGAGGGCTGGGCGCCGAAGCGGGAGGCGGCGAGCGCGCCGGCTGCGCACGCCCGCTCGAGCGCCTCCTGCGGCGGTCGGCCCTCGAGCAGCGAGACGAGCAGGCAGGCGGTGAAGGCGTCCCCGGCGGCCGTCCCGTCCACCGCGCGCACGGGGGGCGGCGCGGCCCGGGCGACCTCCTCCCCGTCCTCCAGGAGCACGGCTCCCTCCGAGCCCAGCGTGACGGCGACGAGGCCGTCCCGGCGGGCGAGCGCCTCCAGCTCGAGCCGGTTGACGACGGTCAGGTCGGGATCGACGGGCACGGGGCGGGCGGGGGCCGCGTTCAGGCAGAAGAGGCCGCCGCAGCGCTCCCAGGCGGAGACGACGGCCGCGTCCGGCACCTCGAGCTGGCAGAGGACGGCGTCGTGGGGCGGAAGCTCGACCTCGCCCAGGGTCGCGTTCGCCCCCGGCGCGACCGCGATCATCGTCTCCCCGCCGCGGTCGACGAGGACGAGCGCGACCCCCGTCGGCTCCGCGGAGGCGCGCAGGTCGAGGGCGACGCCCGCCTCGCGCAGCCCCGCGAGCGCCTCCTCGGCGAAGGGGTCGCGCCCGACGGCGGCGACGAGCGTGACCTCCGCCCCCAAGCGGGCGCAGGCGACCGCCTGGTTCGCCCCCTTCCCCCCGGGCACCCGCGCGAAGGCGGCGCCGCCGACCGTCTCCCCCGGCCGCGGCAGCCGCTCGCAGCGGGCGACGAGGTCGAGGTTGACGGAGCCGACGACGACGACCCGCGGCCTCACGCGGCGAGCGTACGACCGGTGTCAGACACCGATTCCGTCAAGGGTGAGCCGTGACGAGTGTGCGCCGGGTTCTCCACAGTGCCTGAGTCCGGCGGCACCGCGCAACGAGCGGGCTGCGCGTGCCTGGACACGACCGTTGCCGGCGGTGCGACGCGGGGACGAGACGACGCGGCGGAAGCGAGTGTCTGACACCAGGCGCCTTCCCCCGGGCACCCGCGCGAAGGCGGCCCCGCCGACCGTCCCCCCGGCCGCGGCAGCCGCTCGCAGCGGGCGACGAGGTCGAGGTTGACGGAGCCGACGACGACGACGACCCGCGGCCTCACGCGGCGAGCGCGCGCAGGTCGTCCACGGTGGAGCCGAGCAGGGTGTCGCGCAGGTCGAAGAGGCCGGCCCAGAGCGAGGAGCGGTCGGGGAGGGCGTCCAGGCTGGCGGCCGTGGCGAGCCCCTGCAAGGCCCGCACGAGGACGGCGAGCTCCAGGTAGACCGCCGCCACCCGGTCGGGACAGGCGCGCACGCCCGCCCGGTCGAGGACGCCCCGCCACTCCACGAGCTCGCCCGCCCCGGGGCCCGCGTACCAGGAGCGGCCCTCCGCCCGGTCCGCCTCCAGCTCGAGCAGGTAGCGGGAGAGCGGCGCCTCCAGGCCGGCGAGCGCCGTCTCCACCCGGTCGGCGGCCCGGCGGAGCGCCGCCTGCCGCGCGCCCGGGGTCGCGGGCACCGCCTCCCCCCTGCCCCAGCGCTCGAGCAGCCGGCAGAAGGCGAGCGCGGACGCCTCGCAGGCGGCGAGCTGGCGGACGAGCGCGGCCGCGGTCGGCGCGGTCGCCGCGTTGCGCTCGATCACCGCGGCCCAGCCCACGGGCCTACACCTCGATCACGACGGGCAGCACCATCGGCCGCCGGCGCGTGCGGTCGTAGACGATCCGCCCGACCGCGTCGTGGATGTGCTCTTGGAGGAGCTTGATCTCGGTCGCGTGCTCGGCCGCGAGCTGGCGGACGACCCGGTCCGCCTCGTCGCGCAGCTCCTGGAGCAGCTCCTCGGACTCGGCGAAGCCGCGCGCGATCAGCTCGGGGGGCGCGATCTCGCGGCCGTCCGAGGCGGCGAGCGTGGTGACGACGATCAGGACGCCGTCCTCGGAGAGCCGGCGCCGGTCGCGGAGCGCGACGTCGCGCACGTCCCCCACGCGCAGCCCGTCCACGAACGTCACCCCTGCCTCCACGCGGTCGGCGAGGCGGGCGCGGCCGCCGGCGAGCTCCACCACCGAGCCGTTGTCGGCGAGGATGATCCGCTCGGGCGGGACGCCCGCCTCGCGGGCGAGCTTCGCGTGCGCCGCCAGCATCCGGTACTCGCCGTGGATCGGCATCACGTGGCGCGGCCGGAGCAGGGAGAGCATCGTCCGCAGCTCCTCCTGGTAGGCGTGGCCGGAGACGTGCACGGGGGCGATCTCCTCGTGCAGCACCTCCGCCCCCGCCCGGGCGAGCTGGTTGATCGAGTCGTGGACGCGCAGCTCGTTCCCGGGAACCGGCTTCGCGGAGATGATCACCGTGTCCCCGGGCTCCACGGTCATCGCCGGGTGGTCGCCGTACGCGATGCGGGTGAGCGCCGACATCGGCTCCCCCTGGCTGCCGGTGCAGAGCGCGAGCACCCGCTCGGGCGGGAGCAGCATGGCCTCGTCCGGGCGCAGCACCTCCTCCTCGGGGATGTCCACGTAGCCCAGGTTGCGGGCGATGTTCAGGTTCTTGCGCATGGAGCGCCCGACGATCGTGATCTTCCGCCCGCACTCGATCGCCACGTCCGCCGCCTGCTGCATGCGGTGGATGTTGGAGGCGAAGGAGGCGACGAGGATGCGCCCGCGCCGGAGCGGGAAGAGGGCGCGGAAGGTCTCGCCCACGAGCCGCTCCGACCCGGTGTGCCCCGGGCGCTCCGCGTTCGTCGAGTCGCCGAGCAGAAGGTCGACGCCGCGGTTGCCGATCTCCGCCAGCCGCCCCACGTCCGTCCTCAGGCCGTCCACCGGGGTGTGGTCGAGCTTCCAGTCGCCCGTGTGCACGACCCTTCCCGCCTTGGTCTCGATGACGAGCGCGACCGAGTCCGGGATCGAGTGGGCCACCCGCACCAGCTCCACGCGGAAGGGGCCGAAGCGGAGCGGGCCCCGGTCGGGGTCGGCCTCGACGAGCCGCGCCCGCTCGCCGAGGCCGTGCTCGTCGAGCTTCGACTTGACGAGCCCGAGCGTGAGCCGGGTGGCCGCGACCGTGTCCACGTCCACCTCCCGCAGGAGGTAGGGGAGCCCGCCCACGTGGTCCTCGTGCCCGTGCGTGAGCACCACCGCCCGCACGCGGCGGCCCTCCAGGTAGGCGACGTCGGGGAGGAGGAGATCGACGCCCAGGTGCTCGTCGCGGGGGAAGGCGAGCCCGGCGTCCACGACCAGGATCTCGCCGCCCGCCTCGTAGACGGTCATGTTCTTGCCGACCTCGCCCAGGCCGCCGAGGGGAATGATGCGGAGCGTCTCGCTCATCCGCCCCTGAGTCTACGGGCGAGGCCGACCGCCCAGCGCCCTGCGCTCGTCACGATCGCGACGTTTGGCGGGGCGGAGCACCGGGCAGGGGACGACGAGTGGCGACCCGGACGCTCGACGTCGGCCTGCGCCGGCCCGTCCTCGGGCGGTCGGGGCTGGACGCGCGCGGCGTCGCCCTCTTCACGGCTGGGGTCGCGCTGCTCGCGATCTTCGCCGACGCCGCGGTCGGGCACGGCCTCACCTGGGAGAACGATCCGTACTGGACGTACTGGGTCACGAAGACGTTCCTGATCGCGACCGTCTTCTGCCTTGGCACCGCCTGGCTCGGGATCGGGCCCGGGCGCGGAGCGGCGATCACGGCCGTGCACACGCTCGTGCTGACCGTCTACTACTGGACGCTCTCTCCGATCGGGCTGCCCTCGCATCCGGGGTGGCTCGACCTCGAGCACACCTGGCTGACCGGCCTTTCCCGTCCACTTCGGGGTCATCTACCTCGGCTACCTGGCGGCGCTCCTCGTCTGGAGCCGCCGCGGGCTCGCGGACGCGGTCGCTCCCGGGCGCCTCGCCGGCCACGCCCTCGGCGCCTCGCTCGCGATCGTCGCGGTCGGAGGCGGCCTCGCCTCGCTCGCGCTCTGGGAGTTCCCCGGGGTCACCTGGTTCGTCGTGCGGCTGCTCGTGACGTTCACCTTCGTCTTCCTCTGGTGGTCGCTCGTCGGCCGGGACGTGGTCGCCTACGCTGCGGGCGGGGTCGCGCTCGCCCTCGCCTGGACGGCGTACGGCCACTTCGTCGGGCGGTCCGGGCTTCCGGACACGCCGCTTCGGCTCGCGGGCGACCCGCCCCCGACGACGGTCGAGTGGACCGGGTACCGCGACCTGTGGCTGATCTCGCTGCCGATCCTCGTCCTCGTGGCGTGCGCTGCGCTCGTCCTCTGGGGCCGAGCGCTCGAGGGGCTGCGCGCGGACCGCTCCGCCCTCGTGGCGGCGGCGCCCGTGGCCGCAGTCGCCCTTCCCCTGTTCGTCGCCGCTCCGATCGCCGGCGGCGGCGGCACGGAGGTCCGGCTCGAGGCGTCGGGGCCGGTCCAGGTGGAGCAGGGCGCGTGGTTCAGCGGCGAGCTCGCCCCGGGAACGGGGTCGCTGACCCTCGAGGGGGAGGACGCGGGCGGGCGGGTCACCCCGCTTCCGCCGCACGACCGGGTCGAGCTGCGCGCGACGCTGACCGTTGCCGGGACCGAGCTCGAGATCGCGGCCCACCGTCCGCTCGTCGACGACCCGCTCGGACGCTTCGGGACCTGGTGGGGGATCGGGCGCGACGTCTGGCATCACGGGGAGAGCGGCATCGGGAGCGACCGGTTGCCCGCGGTCAAGTTCGACGTCGCCCTGTTCGCAGCCGGGAGCGTGCGCGCGGACGGCGAGGAGGTCGCGGCCGGCGCGCCGGTCCACGTGATGACCTTGGACGAGGGCCTCGAGCTCCACGTGGGCGACCAGGAGACGCCGATCCCGGGCCTCCCGGACGGGCACGTGCGGGCGATCTGGGCCGACTACGAGGGCGGAGCCGAGGACGACCTCCACGTCGTGGGCTACGTGGTCGGCTCGCTCGTGCTCCTCGTGCTGCTCGTCCTCGCCCGGCTCGCGCTCCGCCGCGGGCCGGCAGGGAGGCCGGGGACCTAAGCGGCCGCGGGCTGGAGGAGCCCGAGCCGCTCGAGGCAGCCGCGCACCGCCTCCCGCTCCTCCTCGCTCGCCTCCACGAGCGGGAGCCGCAGGCCGCCCACCTCGTGCCCGAGCAGGTTGAGCGCGCACTTGATCGCGATCGGGTTGACGACCACGCGCAGCAGGTCGATCGCCGGGCGGAGCTCCTCGTCGAGGGCCCGCGCCCCCTCCACGTCGCCGGCGCGGAAGCGGCGCACCATCTCCTTCACCTGCGGCCCGACGATGTGCGTGTGCACGCACACCCCGCCCCGGCCGCCGAGCTCGAGGAAGGGGAAGACGAGGTCGTCGTCGCCGGCGTACAGGTCGAGGCCGAGCTCGACGATCGCCCGCGCCTGGGCGCGGTCGGGGTTCGCCTGCTTGACGGCTCGCACGGTCGGGATCTCGGCGAGGCGGGCGATCGCGTCCGTGTCCAGGTTGAGGACGACGCGGCCGGGGATGTTGTAGACGATGAGCGGCCGGTCGCTCGCCGCCGCGATCGCCTTGAAGTGCTCGACGATGCCGCGGACGGGCGGCTTGTTGTAGTAGGGGGTGACGACGAGGAAGCCGTCCACGCCGATCTCGTGCGCGCGCTCCGTCAGGTGCACGGAGTGCGCGGTCGAGTAGGTGCCGGTGCCGGCGATCACCGTCGCCCGCCCCCCCACCTCGTCCACCGCCGCCTCGTAGAGCGCGAAGCGCTCCTCGTCGGTGAGGGTGGGCGACTCCCCGGTCGTGCCGGTGACGACGAGCCCGTCGGAGCCGTTCTCGACCAAGTGCGAGGCGAGGGCGCGGAAGCGGTCGAGGTCGAGCGCGCCGTCTGCCCGGAACGGCGTGACGATCGCCGTCAGGATCTCGCCGAGCACGACCGGGATTCTACGGGCTCACCCGCCCGGCTCCTCCGCCGCGCGCGCGAACACCGCGCGCGCGTGCTCGTCCCGGAAGACGAAGCGGATCTCGTCGAAGCGGTCCTCGAGCGCGCGCACGGCGCGGATCGCGACCGGGGCGGCGAGCTCGAGGGGGTACCCGTAGATCCCGGTCGAGAGGGCTGGGAAGGCGATCGTCCGGCAGCCGAGCTCGGCCGCCACCTCGAGCGCCCGCCGGTAGGCGGAGGCGAGGAGCTCGGGCTCGCCCTCCCCTCCCCCGCGCCAGACGGGCCCGACCGCGTGGATCACGTAGCGGGCGGGGAGGCGTCCGGCGCCCGTCGCCTTCGCGTCGCCGGTCCGGCAGCCCCCGAGCCGGGCCGCCTCGTCGTAGATCTCCTGCCCGCCGGCGCGGAGGATCGCTCCGGCCACCCCGCCCCCGGGGGCGAGCGCCTCGTTGGCCGCGTTGACGATCGCGTCGACCTCCTGCTCGGTGAGGTCGCCGACGAGGAAGGTGATCATCGCCGCCCCGCCGCCCCGGCCATGGCCTGCACGCTAGCGCCTCGCGGGCGGCGTCGCCGCCCCCGTCTCAGTACAGGGCCGCGGCCAGCCGGCGCCGGTAGCGCTGCGCGAGCGGGTGGTCGTGCCCGAGCTCGGAGAAGAGCGAGACCATCAGCCGGCGCACGCGCTCCCGCTGCTCCGCGTCGCCGCGCTCCGCCCGCGCGAGCAGCTTGCGGAACGCCCGCTCGTAGTCGCACTCGTCGATCGCGGCCACGACGTCCCCCCACTCGCGCTCGGCGCGCAGCTCGTCGAGGAGCCGCTGCGCGTCGCTCGGCCCGAGCAGCGAGTCGAGGAACGCGGCCACGGCCTTCCGGGGCCGGGCGCTGAAGAGCCCGCCGACGACCTCGCCGCGGCGGAACGCCCGCAGGGTCGGGATCACCTGCACGCCGTAGCGCTTCGCGAGCCCGGGGCTGCGGTCGACGTCCACGGCGACGAGCGCGACGCGACCGTCCCGCTCGCGCGCCTCCTCCTCGAGCATCGCCTCCCACGGGCGGCAGAGGGGCAGGGCCGCGCTCGTGAAGAGCGCGACGACGGGGCGCTCGTGCGAGCGCTGGAGCACCTCCCGCTCGAAGCTCGCCTCGGTCATCGTCGGTCTCGCTCCCGGTCCGCGCGAAAAACGCAACACGTCTCTAAAAATGCCAATAGGCCGCGTTCGCGGCCGTTCAAGGGGCCTCAGCGGCGCCAGAGCAGGTTGAGGACGACCGTGAGCACGACGCTGAGGAGGATCATCAGCCCGAGCGGCGCGTACAGCGTGAAGCTCCCGCGGCGGACGACGACGTCTCCGGGGAGCCGGTCGACGCCGAGCCGGGCGAGGAGGAGGAAGAGGGCGCCGGCGAGCGCCAGCGCGGCGCCGCTGAGAAGCAGGATCTTTCCCAGGGTGGCCATCGGAGAAAGGCTGCCGCCCACCCGGACGCGTGCGCGGTCTACATCACCTCCTTGCAAACGGCACACCACGTGCAGGTGGGCGGCAAGGACGAGAACATCGTACCTGCGGGCGCGGCTGCCCCGCCCCCGGGCGGTCAGAGCACCGCGTCCAAGCCGACGGTGAGGCCGGGCGGCAGCGCGCGGACGCGCTCGAGGGCGAGCAGCACGCCCGGGACGAACGCCTCCCGCGAGGTGGTGTCGTGCCGGATGGTGAGCGTCTCCCCGGGGCCGCCGAAGATGACCTCCTGGTGGGCGACGAGCCCGGGGAGGCGCACCGAGTGGATCGGCGGGCCGGTGCCCATCCGCTCCGCCGTCGCCTTCGCCGTGCCCGAGGGGGCGTCCCGCTTCGTCTCGTGGTGCAGCTCCACGATCTCCGCCCGGGGGAAGACCGTCGCCGCCTCCTCGGCGAGGCGCATCATCAGCACGGCCCCCCGCGAGAAGTTGGGCGCGTGGAAGCAGGGCAGACCGGCGGCGCGCGCCCGCTCGTCGACCGCGCCGCGGTCGAAGCCGGTCGTCCCGATGACGACCGGCACGCCGGCGGCGAGGCAGCGCTCGACGTTGCCGAGGACGGCCTCCGGGCGCGTGAAGTCGACGGCCGCGTCGCAGCCCTCCGGGCCCTGCTCGCGCCCGTCGAGGACGACGTGGCCGGCGGCGGCGAGCGCGGGCGCGAGCACCGAGCCGACCTTGCCGCGGGCGCCGAAGAGGGCGACGCGCACCGGGGGCTAGGCGGCCTCCGCGGCGAGGGCCGGGTTGACCCGCGCAACGGCCTCCCGGAAGCGGCTCTCGTCGGGCCCGATCCCGGCCGCGGAGAGCCGGGACGGGTCGAGCAGCTCGGCCGCGAGCGCGGCCACCTCCTCCGCGCTCACCCGCTCCAAGCGCTCCACGACCTCCTCCACCTCGAGGAGCGGCGCGCCCGTGACGATCGCCTTGCCGAGCCGAGTCATGCGGCTCGAGGTCGACTCCAGGGAGAGGAGCAGCCGGCTCGTCAGGTTCTCCTTGGCGCGGGCGAGCTCCTCGGGACGGACGTTCCCGGCGCCGAGGTCGCGGAGCTCGCCGGCGGCGATGGCGAGGCACGCGGCCAGGTTCTCCTCCCGCGTGCCCACGTACAGGCCGACCTGCCCCGAGTCCGCGTACTGGGACGAGTAGCTGTACACCGAGTACGCCATGCCCCGCTTCTCGCGGATCTCCTGGAAGAGCCGGGAGGAGGCGGAGCCGCCGACGATCGCGTCCAGGATGGAGGCGGCGAAGCGCCGCTCGTCGGTGCGCGAGATGCCGGGGCCGCTCAGGCAGACGTGGTACTGCTCGGTGTCCTTGCGCTGGAAGCGCAGGCCGGGGGGCAGCGTCCCCCGCACCGGTCGGCGCGGAGGGAGCTTCCCGTCGCGGAGCGCCCCGTCCCGGCGGGCGTCGAGCAGCTCGACGAGCCGCTCGTGCTCGACGTTTCCCGCGGCGGCGAGCGCGAGCCGCTCGCCCGCGTAGGCGCGCCGGTGGTAGCCGCGGAGCGCCCGCCGGGAGACGTTCGCGATCACCTCCGCCCGCCCGATCACCGGCCGGCCGAGCGGGTGGTCGCCGAAGACGGCCTGGGCGGCGATGTCGTGCACGAGGTCGTGGGGCGTGTCCTCGACCATCGCGATCTCCTCGAGCACGACCTCGCGCTCCGCGTCCACGTCGGCGAACGTGGGCCGGTAGACCATGTCCGCGATCACGTCCAGCGCCGTCTCCAGGCGCTCGTCCGGCACGCGCGCGTAGACGACGGTCGTCTCCCGGGAGGTGGCCGCGTTCAGCTCCCCGCCGAGCTCGTCGAAGATCTCCGCGATCGCCCGCGCCGTGTACCGGGCCGACCCCTTGAAGAGCAGGTGCTCGATGAAGTGGGTGACGCCCGCGCGCTCCTCCGGCTCGTCCCGGGAGCCGGCGCCCACCCAGAAGCCGAGCGCGACCGAGCGCACGCCGGGGACGCGCTCGGAGATCACGCGCTCCCCGGTCGGGAGCTCGCTCAGCTCGTGCGCGGGCACCGGCGGATCGTAGCCCCGCGGCTCCGGGGGTCGCGCGCGGGCGGTGTGCTACCTCTCCGTCCATGGACCGGGTCGGGGTGGCCGAGCTGCGGCGGAGCCTGCGCAGCTACCTGCGTCGGGTGGAGCGCGGCAAGCGGCTGCTCGTCACCGATCGGAACCGTCCCGTTGCCGAGCTCGGGCCTGCGTCCTCGCCCGCGAGCGAGCTCGACCGCCTGGTCGCGCGCGGGCGCGTCACGCGCCGGCTGCGGAGAGGCCTGCCCGAGCCGCTGCGCCTGGACGGCGACCCGTACGCGCTGACGCGCGCGCTCGAGGCGATCCGCGGCGAGCGCTGAAGATGGCGCTCGTCGACGCGGACGCCTCGGCGCCCGCGCAGCTCGCGCGCGACGAGCCGGAGAGTGTGGCCCTGCGCCGGTACGTGGACGACGCCGGGCTCGTCTTCTCGGAGCTCGTGCCGCCGAGGCGCCGCGGGCGGTGCGCCGGGCCGCCGGGGACGACCCGCGTCCCCCCGTCGACCTCCTCCTCGACCGCGCGGGGCGCTGCCGGTCGGCGTCGCACGTCTGCCCGCCGACCGGCCGCGCCTCGAAGCGGCTGGCGCCCTCGCTGAGCCCGGACTCCGGGCGCTCGACGCGATCCACACCGTCGCCGCGGTCGATCTCTCCCCGCTCGACGCTTTCGTCGGCTACCAGCGAGCGCCAGGCGGCCGCCGCCCGTCTCGCCGGCCTGCGCACCGTGAGCCCCGGCGCCTGCGCCGCCGCCGGCCGCTGCCGGCCGACGGTTCCGGCGCCGTGGCGTCCGCCTTGGCGGGTAGCCTCGCGCGACCGTCGGTTTCACTCGTCTTGGGGGTCATGAACACACCTGGTCGTGCCGATCGCCACAGCACAGTGGGCGTGGCCGCCATGCCTACGCGATGCAAGGAGCTTCTCGTGAGAGGAAAGGTCGCCACAATCGTCGCCGTCTCTGCGCTCGCGCTCGTCGCGCTCGTCCTCGTCCCCGCGTCGATCGCCGGGCGGGGCGGGAACGGAACCAGCTCAGCAACCGAAGCGACGCTGAGCATCTCGCCCAACCCCGTCGCCGCCTGGGGCGCGCAGTACTGGGGGTCGGGGTGCGGCTACGTCGTCGGGACGCAGGTCAACGTGCTCGTCAACAAGGGGACGTTCTTCCCGGCCGCAGTCGACGCCAACGGGTGCATCTCGTTCACCTGGTACACCGGGGCGCCGGGTACGTACCTCGTCGAGACCTACCAGAGGCTGAAGGGGCGGAAGCAGACGCTCATGGCCTCGACGACGTTCGACGTCGTCTGATTCGCGCGAGCTCGCGCGCGCCAGACGCGACGGGCCGGGGCGTACGCCCCGGCCCGTCCTGCGTGCCGCCTGTCGCCGCCTACGGGTCGATGTCCACGGTGCAGGTGTAGACGCCCGGCAGGAGCGTCGACGTCCCGTTCCCGTAGCTCTCGTTCGTGTCGTCCCGCACGGCGGGATCGGAGCTTCCGTCCTCGTCTTGCGACGGAATCGCCGTCCCGCCCTGGGCGCAGTTGATGCTCGCGACCGTCACCCCGGAGCCCGCGAGCGAGGTGAAGATCACCTGGATCTTGGACAGCGGCGTGTTGACGAAGGTGGCGTCCGGCGAGGTCGCCGAGCGCTCGGAGCAGTTCTGAGCGGTCGACGACTTCCCCGTCTGCGTGTCGGGGCTCGCCTTCGCGTAGTTCGCCGGCGCGGCCGTCTCCTTGATCGAGTAGTCGCTTCGGATGAGCGCGTTGTCGATGCAGATCAGCCCCGCCGTCGAGTTGGCGTCACCGGCGCCGTTGTCCGTGACAACGAGCGTCCCGACTCCGTCCGTCGGGTCCGGGCTGATCTCGAACGTCGCCCCGCCGAGCAGGTCGTTCGTCGCGGGCGTGCGGGCGTCCTTCCCCTCCTTGCGGATGAGCAGGCTGCCCTTGCGGTTGTGGAAGTCGCACTCCTCGTTCGTGCACTCCCCCGTGGTCGCGTTCCGCGTCCCCTCGTCGTCCGTGCTCGGCGGAGCCGTGAGCGCCGATCCGACCACGCCGGCGAGCGCGGCCTCCGTGACCGCCTGCGAGCGGGTCGTGTCACGGTCGGCCTGGTACCCGCTCGGCGCCGCGGTCTCGGTGATCGTGTAGGTGCCGAGGCAGACCCGGTTGACGAGGATCTGGCCGGCGTCCGCGTCCGCGTCGTTCGTGCCGTTGTCGACGACCGTGATCGCCCCGGACGTGCCACGGCAGGCGAAGGGGCCGCTTCCGCCGCTCACGCTGAACGTCGCCCCGCCCTGCAGGGCGTGGCTTCCGCTGTTCCCGCTCGTCTCGTCGCGCTTCTCCCAGGCGAGCGAGCCGAGCCGGTTGCAGAAGTCGCGGCTGTTCACCGCCGCGGCGGCGCAGTCGTTCGTTCCCTGGGTGCCGATCTTCGCCTGCTGGTTCGACGCGTCGACGGTCACCGTCCGGGACAGGTCGTCGTCGCGGGCGAACCCGCTGGGTGCGACCGTCTCGGTGACCGTGTACGTCCCGAAGCAGATGTTGTCGAGCTTGAGCTGCCCGGCATCCGGATCGGCGTCGGGCGGCGAGTTGTCGGCGACGATGACCGGGTTCGCGTCGTCCGGCCCCGTGCTGTCCGCGTCCAGGCAGGCGAACGGCCCGGCCGTGGAGCCCTGGACCGTGAACGTCGCCCCGCCCTGCAGCGCGCCTAGGTCGTCGCGCTTCTCCCACTCGAGCGAGCACTGGGAGATGTTGATCGTGCCCTCCGCGTCGTCTTGGAGCGACGAGTTCAGCTCGTCCGAGGACCGCGTCTTGAAGATGACGTTGCTGAACCCGGGGCAGGTGACCTCGATGCCGAACGCGGTCAGGTCCGTGTACGTCTCCATGAACCCCTTCGCCGGCACGTCGTCGCGGATCCGGCAGCCCGGCGAGTTGTCGTCCGACGTCCTCTCGCAGCCGACGGCGTCCCACAACGGCCCCTGGATCTCGCCGTTCACGTTCAGCTCGCCGACGGCCGCCCCCGCCGGCCCGCCGCCCAGGTCGACGAGGCACGGCGCCGTCACCTGCGGCGCGTTCGCGCAGACCTGGCCCGGGCCGAGCGTCGTCTTGAACTGGTACACCCTGAGCGTCGGCACCGCGCCCCCTTGGGAGACGTCGATTGCGATCAGGATGTCGCCGTTCGTCCTCTGGGGCGTGCAGTTGCTCGTCTGGTAGCCGGCGGTCCCCGGCTCGCTGTCCGGGCAGTTGCGTTTGACGTCCTGCTTGTTCAGCTCCACGTCCAGGTGCGTGCTGCCGTTGACGTCGAGGCGGGTCGCGCCCGTGAAGACGAAGAGGTCGTCCGCGAGCGTGTCGCTATCGGCGCTGCTGTCCCCGAACTTCGCGTAGATCATGAGCTCGGAGAGGTCCGCCTTCTTCGGCTGGCCGATGTTGTCGATGTTCCAGGCCGTCCCCTCGTTCTTGCTCCCCTGCGTGAAGCCGTCGAGGTCGTCGAAGTTGCCGGCGCTCCCGTCGCAGATCAGGAGGCCCGACCCGACCACGCCGGTCGTCCCTGCGGTGGCAGGGAGGTTGGTCTGGGTACAGGTGCCGTCCGCGTTGCGTGTCGCGTTGATGACACCTTGGCCAGGGCCGGCGGTGCCGTCGCCGTCGTCGTCCCAGTCGAGCACGCCGTCGGTGTCGGCATCGTCCGTCAGGATGCCGTTCGCGGAGCTGGCCGCGTCGAACTCGAACGTGGGATTGTTCACGGCCGCTCCGCCGGGCGGCAGCGGCACCGCCCCGACGAGCCCCGTGAGGACGAGCGCGACCGTCGCGGCGAGCGGCAGGAGCAGCGCCATGCGCTTGCGCCGCCTGCTCCCTGTCGGCCCGAGAACTCGTTCTGTCATTTCTACCTCCCACCCGTCATGCGGTAAGAGGAGCCCCCTCCTCGAGCCCGCCGGCGCCCCCCTCGGGCGTCGCCCGGTCTCCCGCGTCGTTCCACAAAGGGTGGGGCAGCGCCCGGCTTTCCGGCTAGCGGCGGATCGCGTAATCCGCGTACGGCATCCGCCCTAGGGCGAGCTCTTGATTTTTCGTGCCTTCTGCCGCAAGATCCGGCGAGGGTAACGAGGGGAGAGATGGAGCGAAGCTGCGGCACGATCGCGATCGTCGACCACGAGGCTCGCGCGCGCGCGCTCGCCGCGCAGGCGGCGGCCCGGCTCGGCTACGAGCCGCGGCCGTTCCCGAGCGCCGAGGAGCTCCTCGCTGACCTCGCCGAGCCGCCCGCCCTCGCCGTCGTGGAGGTCGAGCTGCCCGGGGGCGCGAGCGGCCTCGAGCTCCTCGGCCTGCTCCAAGAGCGCTACGGCGACGGGCTGCCGGTGATCCTCGTCTCCGCGCGGCGGACGTCGGCGCTCGACCGCGTCGCCGGGCTGCTGCTCGGCGCCGACGACTACCTGGCCAAGCCCGTCGACGCGGGGGAGCTCCTCGCCCGCATGCGCCGCTCGCTGCGGCGGTCGGCCAACGGGCGCCCGGGGAGCGAGGCCGCGCGCCCGCCCGTCCCCGACCTGAGCCCGCGGGAGCGGGAGATCCTGCGCCTGCTCGCGGAGGGGAAGACGCAGGCGCAGATCGCCGCCGCGCTCGTCATCAGCCCGAAGACCGTGGCCACGCACATCCAGCGCGTCCTCGGCAAGCTCGGCGTGCACAGCCGCGCGCAGGCGGTCGCGGTCGCCTACCGCCTCGGGCTCGTCGGCCCGGAGGTGGAGGGGCACCTCCTCGCGGGCGACCTCGCCCCGGTCGAGTAGCGAGGGGGGCGGCCGCGCC
>DATLYP010000036.1:0-6315 GCA_035574655.1 Gaiellaceae bacterium | reverse complement strand
CCGGCGTCCCCGGAGCCGAACACGTCGCCGGAGGTGGCGCCGAAGTAGAGGCCGAGCGAGCCGCCTTCGCCCTCCCGGTCGAACGCCTGCCGGAGCACGGTCAGGTAGGCGTGCTCGGCGGGGAGGCCGTCGCCGCGGGCGCTCCACGTCTCGCCCGCGTCGCGGGTCTCGAAGACCTGGACGCGGCCTTCGGGCGTGACCCGGTCGAGGTCCGCGGTGAGCGGGATGACGTACGCGCTGTCCGGATCGGCCGGATCCACGGCCAGCGGGAAGCCGAAGTCGGAGGGCAGGCCGGCGCCGATCTCGGTCCAGGTCTCGCCGGCGTCGTCCGAGCGGTAGACGCCCCCGTGGAACTGCATGAAGATCCGCTCCGGCCGGCGCGGCGCGCGCTGCAGGTTGTGCACGCACAGGTCGAGTGTCCCCTCGCGCGACTCCTCCGGCAGGTAGCGGGCGACGAGGCCGGCGTTCCCGTTCCGCCACGTCTTCCCGCCGTCGTCGGTCAGCCACACGCCGACCGCCGAGACGCCGAGCGCGAGCCGGCCCGGGTCGCCGGGCCAGGTCTGGATCGAGTGGAGGCAGAGCCCGCCGCCGCCCGGCTGCCAGTGCGGCCGGGTGGGCTGATCCCAGAAGGAGCGGTTGAGCTCCCAGGAGAGGCCCCCGTCCCGGCTCTCGAAGAGCACGCCGGGATCGCCGCCCGCGTACACGAGGCCGTCCTCCTCCCCCGGTACGAGCGTCCACAGGCGCTTGAGGGCCTGCTCGCCGCCCTCCGGGAGCTCCGGCCCCGAGGCCTGCTCCCACTCGCCCGCCGGGTCGTCCGTGACCATCAGCTTCGGGCCGTAGAAGTCGGAGGTGACCGCGGCCAGGTAGCGGCCGCTGCGCGCGTCCCGGATCGCGATCTCCACCGGCTGCCCCGCGAACGCGCGAGCGCCGATCTCGAACGGCCGGCCCGCCTCGCCGCGCAGCACGAACAGCCCCTTCTTCGTCCCCACGAGCAGCTCCGTCACCTCAGCCTCCCGAGATCGCGGGGAGGACGTGCAGCCGGTCGCCGTCCGCCACCGCCGTCTCCTCCCGTCCGTAGTCCCTGTTCACGAACACGTTCACGTGCTCGCGGATGCGCCCCCGCTCGTCGAGGATCCAGCCGCGCAGGTCGGGGCAGGACTCCTCGAGCGCGCGCAGCACCTCGGCCACCGTCCCGCCCTCGAGCTGCAGCTCCCTCCGCCCGCCGGCGAGCTCGGACAGGGGAGCACGCAGCCTCACCGTCGGCATGGCGCGATCCTAGTCATCGTCGCTTGGACGACCAACGGGGCCCGGGCTCATCGGCGGCCGGTTCGGTTGTCGCCCGCGCGCGGGCGGCGGTACGCTCACCCGGTTCCCGCAGACGGAGGTCCGACCGTGAGCGTGTCCGTAACCCAGTTGAAGCAGTTCATCGGCGGCGAGTGGGTGGAGTCGTCGAGCGGCGAGACGATGGAGGTGCTGAACCCCGCCACCGGCGAGGTGATCGCCGAGGTGCCGCGCGGCACGGCGGAGGACGTCGAACGCGCGGTCGAGGCCGCCAAGAAGGCCTGGGAGGAGTGGCGTTTCAAGACGCCCAAGGACCGGATGGAGCTCCTGCTCGCGCTCGCCGACGTGATCGACGAGCACGCGGACGAGCTCGCCCGCCTCGAGTCGCAGAACGTCGGCAAGCCGATGGCGATCGCGGGCGACGAGATGCCCTTCTCCGCGGACAACCTGCGCTTCTTCGCCGGCGCCGCGCGCAACCTGGAGGGCAAGTCCGCGGCCGAGTACGTCGAGGGCTACACCTCGCTCATCCGGCGCGAGCCGCTCGGCATCGTCGCCGGCATCACGCCCTGGAACTACCCGCTGATGATGGTGGTGTGGAAGATGGGCCCGGCGCTCGCGGCCGGGAACGTCCAGATCCTGAAGCCGGCCGAGCAGACCCCGCTCACCACGCTCCGCTTCGTGGAGCTCGCGCAGGAGGTGCTCCCGCCCGGCGTCCTGCAGGTCGTGACCGGGGACGGGATCCCCGTAGGGGACGCGCTCGTCCGGCACCCCGACATCCGCCTCGTCTCGCTCACCGGCGACGTGGCGACCGGCAAGACCATCGCCGCCAACGCCGCTCAGACGCTGAAGCGCGTCCACCTCGAGCTCGGCGGGAAGGCGCCCATGGTCGTGCTCGACGACGCCGACCCGGCGGCCGTGGCCGAGGCGATCAAGATCGGCGGCTACTGGAACTCGGGGCAGGACTGCACCGCGTCCTCCCGCATCCTCGTCAGCGAGAAGCTCTACGACGACGTGCTCTCCGAGTCGGTCAAGGTCGTGGAGGCGATGAAGGTCGCCGACCCGGCCGAGGGCGACGACGTGGACATGGGCCCCGTCATCTCGCGCGAGCAGCAGGAGCGCGTGCTCGGCTTCCTGGAGCGGGCGACCCAGGCCAAGGCCACGATCGTCACCGGCGGCTCCGCGCTCGGCGAGCGCGGGTTCTTCGTCAAGCCGACCATCGTCACCGACGTGACCCAGGACTCGGAGATCGTGCAGGACGAGGTCTTCGGCCCGGTCGTCACCGTGCAGCCCTTCTCCTCGGACGAGGAGGCGATCGCGATGGCGAACGGCGTGCGCTACGGGCTCGCCGCGTCCGTCTTCTCGGAGAACGTGGGCCGGGCGCTGAAGGTCGCGGCGCAGCTCGACTTCGGCACCGTGTGGGTGAACGAGCACCTCTTCCCGCTCTCCTCGGAGATGCCGCACGGCGGCTTCAAGGAGTCGGGCTACGGCAAGGACATGTCCCTTTACTCCATGGAGGAGTACACGCGGATCAAGCACGTGGCCGTGAAGCTCGCGGGCTGATGGAGGGCGCGCCGCCCGCCGACGTCCGGCTCGAGGAGGTCGTCAAGCGCTTCGACGAGGTGGTCGCCGTGGACGGCGTCACGCTCGAGATCCCGCGCGGCTCCTTCTTCGCGCTGCTCGGGCCCTCGGGCTGCGGGAAGACGACCACGCTGCGCATGATCGGCGGCTTCGAGGAGCCGACTGCGGGGCGCATCCTCCTCGGCGAGCGCGACGTGGTCGGGCTGCCGCCCTACAAACGGGACGTGAACACCGTCTTCCAAAGCTACGCGCTCTTCCCGCACATGACGATCGCCCAGAACGTGGCCTTCGGGCTCGAGCGCCGGGGCGTGCCGAAGGCGGAGATCCGCGGGCGCGTGGCCGAGATGCTCGAGCTCGTCGGGCTCGCCGGCTACGAGCGGCGCAAGCCCAGGCAGCTCTCGGGCGGCCAGCAGCAGCGCGTCGCGCTCGCGCGCGCGCTCGTCAACCACCCGCGCGTCCTGCTCCTGGACGAGCCGCTCGGCGCCCTCGACCTGAAGCTGCGCAAGCAGATGCAGCTCGAGCTGAAGCGGATCCAGCACGAGGTGGGGATCACGTTCGTCCACGTCACGCACGACCAGGAGGAGGCGATGACCATGGCGGACGCGATCGCGGTCATGAACGCCGGCCGGATCGAGCAGCTCGGGCCGCCGCAGGAGCTGTACGAGCGCCCGGCGACGGCGTTCGTGGCCGGCTTCCTCGGCGTCTCGAACCTGCTGCGCGGGACCGTCGAGGGCCCGGGCGCGGTGCGCCTGGAGACCGGCGAGGTCGTGCACGCGAACGTGAACGGCCACAGCGGCCGGGTGGCCGCGGGCGTGCGGCCCGAGAAGATCACGCTCGGGCCGGGAGGGGGCGAGAACCAGCTCGCGGGGACGGTCGTGGAGACGGCGTACATCGGGGTGGCGACGCAGGTGCTCGTGCGGACGCCCGCGGGCGAGGTGCAGGTGTTCGCCCAGAACGCCGGAGCGGGCGGCCGCTTCCCGGGGCCGGGGGCGCCCGTGACACTCACCTGGAGCCGAGACGCGACGTTCGTCGTCGTCGAACGAGAGGAGGAGAGCGAGTGAACCCATACCTGACGAGGGACCAGCTGCTGCGCCGCGGGGCGGCGGGGCTGACCGTCCTCTCGCTGCCGGGCCTGCTGGCCGCCTGCGGCGGCGGGGACGGCGGCGGTGGGTCGGACGAGCTGAAGGACGTCCTCAACTTCGCGAACTGGCCGCTCTACATCGACGTGGACGAGAAGACGAAGAAGCATCCCACGCTCGACCAGTTCACGCAGGAGACCGGGATCAAGGTCAACTACTTCGAGGAAATCAACGACAACGCGGAGTACTTCGCGACCGTGCAGGGCCGCCTCTCGCAGGGCCAGGGCATCGACCGCGACATCTTCGTCTTCACCGACAACTCGCGCTTCCCCGGGCTGCTCGTCGACCAGGGATGGGTGCAGGAGCTGGACAGGGACCTCATCCCGAACATCGAGAACCTGATCGACGCGCAGGCAAGCCCGCCCTTCGACCCCGAGCGGAGGTACTCGCTCCCGTGGCAGTCGGGCATGACCGGGATCGCCTGGAACGAGGACGTGACCGGTCCCGTGGAGTCGGTCGAGCAGCTGCTGACCGACCCGAACCTGAAGGGCAAGGTGACGATGCTCATGGAGCTCGCCGACTCGGTCGGCCTCGTCATGCTCGCGAACGGCGACGACCCGAGCTCCGTGGACGACGACACCTTCGGCCGCGCCATCGACCGCATCCAGGCGGCGAAGGACTCCGGCCAGATCCGGCGCTTCACCGGCAACGACTACGCGCAGCCGCTGTCGAACGGCGACCTGGCGGCCGCGGTCGCGTGGTCGGGCGACGTCATCCAGCTCCTGGCCGACAACCCGAAGCTCAAGTGGGCGGTGCCGAAGGACGGCGGGATGATCTGGACCGACAACATGTTCATCCCCACCGGCGGCAGCGTCCCGACCGCCTCGACGTACATGAACTTCGTGTACCGGCCGGACGTGGCGGCGAAGATCGCCGCGTACGTGAACTACGTCACGCCGGTCAAGGGCGCGAAGGAGGAGCTCGCCAAGACCGATCCGGAGACCGCGGCGAACACGCTCATCTTCCCCGACGACGCCCTGCTCGCCCAGCTCCACCAGTACGACTCGGCGGCGCTGAACAACGACGAGCACATCACCCGGTGGCAGCAGGTCCTCGGCCAGTAGGCGAAGGCAGCGGGGTCGGGCCGGCCGCGGCCTGACCCCGACCCCGCGCGTGGGCGGCTTCTTCCATCGCCACCGGGGCCTGACCCCGTACCTGCTCCTCGCCCCGGGCCTCCTCTGGCTCGCCGTCTTCTTCCTCGTTCCGCTCGCCTACCTCGGCTACCAGTCGCTCCGCTCGGGCATCTACCCGAGCTTCGAGTTCACCTGGGAGGTCTCGAACTACGCGGAGGTGTGGGACTACCGCGAGCAGCTCCAGCGCTCCTTCCTGTACGCGGGGCTCGCCACCGTCGCCGCGCTTCTCCTCTCCTACCCGCTCGTGTACTGGATCGCGTTCCGCGCCGGCCGCTGGCGCAACCTCTTCCTGCTCGCCATCGTCGCGCCCTTCTTCGTCACGTACTTGATCCGCACGCTCGCGTGGCTGAACATCCTCGCCGACGAGGGGCCGGTGGTGGGCGCGCTGCAGTGGCTGCACCTGCTCGGCGAGGACGACCGCCTGCTGGCGACGAGCTTCGCGGTCGTCTCCGGCATCACCTACAACTTCCTGCCCTTCATGGCGCTCCCGCTGTACGTGTCGCTGGAGCAGATCGACCCGCGCCTGCTCGAGGCCGCGAAGGACCTGTACGCCTCGCCTGCGCAGGCCTTCCTGCGCGTGACCCTGCCGCTCTCCGCGCCGGGGATGGTGGCCGGGACGCTCCTCACCTTCATCCCCGCGGCCGGCGACTTCATCAACGCGGAGCTGCTCGGCACCCCGCGGCAGCAGATGATCGGCAACGTCATCCAGGGCAAGTTCCTGGAGTCGCTCGACTACCCGACCGCGGCCTCGCTCTCGTTCGTCCTCATGGCCGCGATCCTCGTCGCGGTGCTCGCGTACGCGCGCGCCGTCGGGTCGGAGAAGCTGACCGGATGAGGGCGCTCCGCCGCCACGTGCTGACCGCCTACGCGCTGCTCGCGATCGGCTACCTGATGCTGCCGATCGCGGTCGTCATCCTCTTCTCCTTCAACGACCCGGCGGGCCGCTTCAACTACGTCTGGAGCGGGTTCACGCTCGACAACTGGTGGGAGTGGGACGCCCCGCTCGGGCTGCGGGACGCGGTCGTCACCTCGCTCGAGCTCGGGTTCCTGGCCACCCTCGTCGCCACCGCGCTCGGGACGCTCATGGCCATGGCCATCGTGCGCCACCGCTTCCGCGGGCGCGGCGCCGCGAACCTGCTCGTCTTCCTGCCCATGTCCACGCCCGAGATCGTGCTCGGCGCGTC
>DATLYP010000035.1:0-21650 GCA_035574655.1 Gaiellaceae bacterium | reverse complement strand
CTCCGCGACCGCCGGCCCGCCGCCGCGCAGCCGCCAGCCCGCCGCGGCGGCCAGGGCGAGCGCGACCGCGACGAGGAGGAGAAGGGCGCGCTCGCGGGAGGGGCGGGTGGGCCGGGGAGCAGCGGCCGCGTCCCGCGGGCGCTCTCTCGTCGTCGCCACGCCGCGAGGATATCCCGGGCCACGCCTCTGCCGCCGGCCGGGGACGCGCCGGTCAGAAGAGGCCCACGGTCGCGCCCGACTCGTCGATGTCGATCGAGAAGGCGGCGGGGGTCTTCCCCAGGCCGGGCATCGTCAGCAGGTCCCCGCAGAGGGCGACGATCCAGCCCGCCCCCGTGTACGCGCGCAGGTCGCGCACGGGCACGGTGAAGCCGGTGGGCGCGTTGCGGAGCGCCGGGTCGTGCGAGAGCGAAAGGTGCGTCTTCGCCATGCAGATGGGGAGGCGGCCCAGCCCCGCCTGCTCGTACGCCGCCGCCTTCTGGCGGGCCGCGGGCAGGAGCTCCACGCCCGCCGCCCCGTACAGCTTGGTGGCGATGAGGCGGATCTTCTCCTCGATCGGCGCCTCCAGGGGGTAGGCGAACTCGAACGAGGAGGGCCGCTCGGCGGCGTCCACGACCGCCTCCGCGAGCGCGGCCGCGCCCGCCCCGCCGCGCTCGAAGCCCTCGTTCACCTCCGCCGCGTACGCGCCCTGCTCGAGCGCGAGCCGGCGCACCGCCTCCACCTCCTCCTCGGTGTCCCCGGGGAAGCGGTTGACGGCGACGACCGCCTCCAAGCCGAAGCTCTTCACGTTCGCGATGTGCCGGGCCAGGTTCTGGGCGCCGATCTCGATCGCCTCCAGGCCGCCCTCCGGGTCGCCGGCGTGGTGCTTGAGCGCGCGCACGGTGGCGACGACGACGACCGCGTCCGGGCGCAGGCCGCCGATGCGGCAGGTGATGTCGAAGAACTTCTCCATGCCCATGTCGGAGGCGAAGCCGGACTCGGTGACGACGTACTCGCCGAGCTTGAGCGCGACCCGGTCGGCGACGAGCGAGTTGTTGCCGTGGGCGATGTTCGCGAAGGGGCCGCAGTGGACGAAGGCGGGCTGGCCTTCGAGCGTCTGCACGAGGTTCGGCTTGATCGCGTCCTTCAGGAGCACCGTCATCGCTCCCGCCGCCCGCAGCCGCTCGGCGGTGACGGGCTCCCCCTCGTAGGTGGTCCCGACCGTGATCTCGCCCAGGCGCCGGCGCAGGTCGTGGAGGTCTCGGGCCACGGCGACCACCGCCATCACCTCGCTCGCGGCGGTGATGTCGAAGCCGGTCTGGCGCGGGTAGCCGTTCGCCCGCCCCCCGAGGCCGGTGACGACGTCGCGCAGCGAGCGGTCGTTCATGTCCAGGCAGCGCCGCCAGGTGATCGAGAGCGGGTCGAGGCGGGCCTCGTTGCCGTGCAGCAGGTGCGCCTCGATCATCGCCGCGAGCAGGTTGTTCGCCGCGGTGATCGCGTGCAGGTCGCCGGTGAAGTGGAGGTTCAGGTCCTCCATCGGCACGACCTGCGCGTAGCCGCCCCCGGCCGCGCCGCCCTTGCTCCCGAAGACCGGGCCGAGGGAGGCCTCCCGCAGGCAGAGGATCGGCTTGCGCCCGATCGCGCCCAGCCCCTGCGCGAGCGAGACGGAGGTGGTCGTCTTCCCCTCCCCGGCGGGGGTGGGCGTGATCGCGGTGACGTTGATCAGCTTGCCGTCAGGCTCGCCCGCCAAGCGGTCGAGGACGGCGAGGTCGACCTTCGCCTTGTAGCGGCCGTAGGGCTCGACCTCCTCCGCGCGCAGCCCGGCCTCCTCCGCGATCTCGAGGATGGGACGGAGGACGGCGCGCTGCGCGATCTCCAGGCTCGTCGGCATCGTCTTCATGGTCTCTCCTAGTGGCTCACGGCCGCGGCCGCGAGCTCGGATACGAGGGTGTCGGTGTAGAAGCGCTCGAGGGCGAAGGGCTCGATCAGCCGGGGCGTCCTCCCGCTCGCCACGAGCTCGGCGAGGGTGACGCCGACGATGGGAGCGGCCTTGAAGCCGTACGTCCCCCAGCCCGCGGAGAGGTGGAAGTTCTCGATCTCCGTCCGCCCCAGGATCGGGCTGTAGTCCGGGGACAGGTCGCAGAGGCCGGTCCAGGTGCGCAGCACCTTCACCCGCTCGAGCTGGGGGAAGAGCTCGAGCGCGTGCCGCGCCGAGTACTCGAGGAAGGAGAACGTCCCCGTCCCCCGGTAGGTCGTGTACGGCTCGATCTCGGCCCCGATCAGGAACTCCCCGCGGTCGGTCTGGGAGATGTAGACGTGCAGCTGCGAGGAGACCACGATCACGTGCAGGAACGGCTTCAGGGGCTCGGTCACGAAGGCCTGCAGGATGTGCGTGGTGATGGGCAGGCGCAGCCCGGCGAGGCGCGCGACGAGCGAGGACCAGCCGGCGACCGCGCACACCACCTGCCCGCACTCGACCCGGCCGCGGGTCGTCTCCACGGCGACGATCCGCTCCCCCTCGCGCCGGAACCCCGTCACCTCCGTGTAGGGGTGGATCTCCACCCCGAGCCGGTCGGCCCCGCGCGCGAAGCCCCAGACGACGGCGTCGTGGCGGATGATCCCCCCCGGCGGGTGGTAGAGGGCGCCCAGGATCGGGTAGGCGGGCCGGTTGGAGAGGTCGAGCTGGGGGCAGAGCTCGCGGATCCGGTCGGGGCCGATCACGCTCGAGTCGATCCCGAGCAGCCGGTTCACCTCCGCCCGCTCCCGCATGACGGCGAGCGAGCGGTCGGTGTGGGCGAGCGTGAGGTGCCCGTGCTGGGAGAACATGAGGTTGAAGTCGAGCTCCGCGGAGAGCCCCTGGTAGAGGCGCACGCTCTCGTCGTAGAACTCGGCGCCCTCGGGCGTCCGGTAGTTGGAGCGGACGATGGTCGTGTTGCGCCCGGCGGCGCCGGAGCCGATGTACGAGCGCTCGAGCACGCACACGTCCCGGATCCCGTGCCGGCGCGCGAGGTAGTAGGCGGTGGCGAGGCCGTGCGAGCCGCCGCCGACGACCACGACCTCGTAGCGGCGCCGGAGCTCGCCGGGCGGCCGCCACATGCGCCGGACGCGGAACAGGTCCTTCACGGGTTCGCCTCCACGCCCGCGAGCGCGTCGAGGACGGCCTCGGCGACGTAGTGGCCGAGCTCCTGGTGCACGAACACGCGGTAGCGGCCGTCGCCCCCGGGGAGTACGAGCGCCCAGACGCCCGCCACCGGGCCCGCCGCCGGGAGGCGGTCGAGGTCGAGGTCGGTGAGGCGCCGCATCACCCTCTCGCCCGCGATCTCGAGCCCGGCGAGCGCGCCCGAGGCGTCGTAGGCGAGAACGCCCGCGGCCCGCAGGCGCCGGGCCGCGTCCGCTGCGTCCCCCCCGGGGAAGAGGAACGCGCGACGGGGCGTCAGGCGCACGAGCTCCCCCTCGACGGGAAGCGCATCCGACGCGAGCTCGCCGCGCAGCTCGAGGACAGGGGTGAGACTGAGGTCGCGGACGCGCTCGGGGTCGGCGCCCGCGAGCGCGCGGCGGAGCGGGGAGGCGAGCTCCACCCCGGGGGCGCAGCGGGAGGGGGAGAGGAACGCGAGGCCGCTCACGCCCGCATCCGCTCCCCGGCCTTGTCGTAGAACGGCCCGTGCGCGACCCGGGCGCCGAGCGTCCGCCGGTCGACGCGGATCTCGAACCGCGTCCCCTCCTCGGCGCGCTCGGGCGGGACCCAGGCGAGGCCGATGGCGGCCCCCACCGCCTCGCTCCAGCGGGCGCTGGTCACGCGCCCCGCGGGGCGGCCGTCGATCACGACCTGCGCCCCCTCCGGGGGTACCACCCGGTCCTCCATGCGGAAGCCGACGAGCCGCTCCCGCTCCTCCCGCTCGGCGAGGTGGGTGAGGGCGAGCTTGCCCACGAAGTCCTCCTTCTCCAGCCTGGGCAGCCAGCCGAGGCCCGCGGAGAGGAGGTTCGACTCCGAGTCCGTGTCTTGGCCGACGATGATGTGCGCCTTCTCCAGGCGGAGCACGCGCTGCGGCTCCAAGCCGAAGGGGCGCGCCCCGGCGGCGAGCAGCGCGTCCCAGAGGTGCTCGCCGGCGGGGCTCGGGACGTGCAGCTCGTAGCCGAGCTCGCCGACGAAGCCGATGCGGAGGGCGAGGCAGGGGACGCCCGCGACCTCGAGCTCCTTCGCGTCCAGGTAGCGGAACGCCTCCGCGGAGACGTCCGTCTCGGTCAGCCCCTGCAGCGCCTCCCGGGCGCGCGGCCCGGCCAGGTTGACGGCGGCGAGGGCCCCGGTCACGTTGACGATCTCGGCGGCGTAGCCCCAGACCGCGTTCCACCACTCGAACCAGGCGGCGACGGAGTCGGCGCCGGTGGAGGTCGTCGTCACGTAGTAGAGGTCGTCGGCGAGGCGGGCCACGGTGCCGTCGTCCATGATCCGGCCGCCGTCCGTGGTCAGGACGCCGTAGCGGATGCGGCCCGGCCGGAGGTCGGAGAAGCGGTTCGGGTAGAGGCGCTCCAGGAGCTCCGCCGCCTGCGGGCCCTCGACGAGGAGCTTGCCGAGCGTGGAGACGTCGATGATCCCGAGCCCCTCGTGCACCGCGCGCACCTCCTCCTCCGGCCGGTCGGAGTAGGCGTAGGGGCGGCGCCAGGGCCCGGCCCACATCATCGTCGCCCCCGCCTCCTCGTGCCGGAAGTGGATGGAGGTGCGGCGCGCGGGGGTGTGCTCGCGCCCGGCGAGGAGGCCGAGCTCGACGGGCGCCCAGGGGGGCCGGGCCGTCGTCGTCCCCACCGCCGCCTCGGAGGCGCCCGTGGCCTGCGCGTACAGGCGGTTGGAGGCGAGCTGGCAGAGCTTGCCCTGGCAGGGGCCCATGGTCACCGTCGTGTACCGCTTCGCGAGCTCGAGCGAGTCGAAGCCCTCGGCGATCGCCCGCTTCACGTCTTTCGTCGTCACGTCCTCGCAGACGCAGACGAAGCACTTGCCGCCGGCCGTGGCGGGCGTCCGCAACGGGTGCACGCACGCGCAGCCCTCCCCTGTCACCGCGCCCACCGCCTCCACCCCCTGCGGGAGCCCGGTCGGGACGAAGACGCCCTTCTCGGCGTCGTACTCGATCCGCGCCCCCGCCTGCGCGAGGAGCGCGTACGCGGGCTGCCGGCCCGCGGAGGCGACGAGCAGGTCGCAGTCCACCGCCTGCCCGTCGAGGAGGACGCGCCGCAGCCGCCCGCGCGCTCCCTGGGCGGCGATCCCCGCGACCGGCTCCGAGCGCAGGTCGACGACGCGGGGCACGGCCACGCCCGCCTCGCGCAGCTCCTCGGCGAGCTCGAGGTCGCGATCGTCCGCCGCGAGCACGACCGCGCGCGTGCCGGGCCGCAGCGCGAAGTCGCGCAGCAGCCGGCGCGCGCCCGTGGGGAGCATGACGCCGACGAGGTCGTTGCCGGGGAAGAGGAGCGGCTGGTCGAGGGCGCCCGCGGCGACGACGATCCGCTCGGCGCGGAAGCGGTAGAGCACGGTGCCGCAGTCGACCGGCACGAGGTTCCCCTCCCAGATGCCGAGCGCGCGCGCCGGCGCGAGCACCTCCACCCCCTCGAGGCGGGCGCCGCGCAGGCGCGGGCCCTCGTCCACGAGCACGACGCCGGGGCCGAGCGCGGCGGCGGCCTCGGCGGCGGTGCGCCCGGCCGCGCCGCCGCCGACGACGAGCACCCGCGCCCGCCGGTGCTCGACGTCGTAGCGGCGCGTGTGCCCGGCGTGCTCGGACAGCTTCCCGAGGCCGGCGAGGCTGCGGAGCGCCTTCTCGTACAGCGGCCAGAGCCGGCGCGGCCGGATCATCGTCCGGTAGTAGAAGCCGACGGGGGTGAAGGGCCCGGCGACCTTGTCCACCACCCCGAGCGCGTCCCGCTCGGCCGAGCCCCACACGTTCTGGGGCTCGACGACCGCGCCCTCCCGGATCGGCTCCACGCAGACGCGCACGTTCGGCACGCCGTCCACGGTCATCAGGCAGTTCGGGCAGTGCCCCGTGCAGCAGAGGAGCCCGCGCGGGCGGTGGTACTTGAAGGAGCGGGAGAAGACGCGCCGGCCGGAGGCGAAGAGCGCGGAGCCGATCGTGTCCCCCTCGTAGCCCGCGACCTCGGCGCCGGCGTAGGTGAAGACCACCCGCCGGGAGCGGTCGAGGAGCTCGTGCGGTTGGGGTGAAAGCCGGACGTCCCTCATGCGAGCTCGGCGCCGGCGGCCTCGGCCGGCGGGTGCGCGGCCGCAGCCTCGGGCAGAAAGACGGCCCGCACCTCGTTCGTGCGCGTGTCCCGCTCGGCCAGGAACCACTCGCCGCAGCCGAGCCGGTGCTGCCACCACTCGCGCTGCACGCCGGCCACGTTGTCGCGGAAGTACACGTACTCGGTGAGCTCGCGCAGGCTCGCCCCGGCGCCGGGGCGCCGCGTAACCTCCCCGAAGTAGGCGAACTCGTCGACCGGGCGTGCTCCGCAGCGGGGGCAGGAAAGCAGGAACGACATCGAACTATTGCACTTTCGCCAACATAGTGCCAGAATCCGCAACGAACCTACACGGATGTCGCGCGCTCGTCAACCCAGTACCCGCCGTATCGGCGCCACCGCGCGCGCGGTCGCCGTCCTCGACGCCCTCGCGGAGGGGGGCGAGCTGGGGACGAACGAGCTCGCGCGACGGACGGGGATGACGCCGAGCACGGTCTCCCGCCAGCTGGGGACGCTCGTGCACGCCGGGCTCGTGGAGCGCGCGGCCGCGAGCGGCCGCTACCGGCTCGGGATCCGGATCGTGCACTTGGCGAACGCTCTCCTCGCCCGCTTGGACGTGCGCGAGGTGGCCCGCCCGCACCTGGTCGCGCTCGTGGAGGCGACAGGCGAGACGGCGACCCTCTCCGTCCCCGGCGACGAGGACGCGATCACGGTCGACTTCGTGCCCGGCCGCCACCAGGTGCAGCCCGTGTCCCGGCTCGGCCGGCCCTCGATCGCGCACGCGACCTCGGCGGGCAAGGTGATGCTCGCGTTCTCCGGCCGCGACCTCCCGGAGGGGCCGCTGCGCGCGTACACGCCGCGGACGATCACCGATCCGCGCGCGCTCGCCGAGGAGATCGAGCGCGTCCGCGAGCGCGGCTACGCCGAGGCGGTGGGCGAGCGCGAGCCGGGGCTTTCCGCGATCGCGGCGCCGATCCTCGGCAGCCGGGGCGAGCTCGAGGCGATCGTCGCCCTACAGGGGCCGAGCGACCGCTTCGACCGGGCGGCGATGGACGCCGCCCTGCCGCTCCTGCTCGAGCACGCGCAGGCCGTCTCCCGCGAGCTCGGCTGGCGCGGCCAGGAGGGAACGCGCTGAGCCGCTCCTCCGGTGCCGCGTGGGACGCGGAGGCAGTGCTGGACGCGCTGTTCGGCGTCTCGCCCGACGTCCGCTACGTCGCGCTCGCGTCGGGCCAGGACGTCGTGCTGCGCGAGCGCCCCGGGCTCGCGAACGCGTGCTCGGGCGCGTCCGACCGCTACGATGAGCTCATCGTCAACCCCACGCTCGTCACGCTCGCCCGCCGGCGAGGGGAGATCGGCTGCGGGGGCTACGCTTGGTGATCGGCTACGGCAACTTCCATCAGCTGGTCGTGCCCGTCGCGGGCGGCCACGCCTCGGTGGGGTTCGAGCTCGCCGCCGATCCGCTGGCGGCGTGGCCCGCCATCCGCGACCTCCTGCGGGCGCACGGCCTGCTCCCGGAGGCGCCGTGACTCCGCTCGCCCAGGCGCAGCTCGGGCTCCTGCGGCAGATGGCCGCGCTCGACCCGCCCCCCTGCCTCATGGGGGGCTACGCCGAGGACGCGCTCCTGGCCGGAACCGTCACGCGGCCGCACGGCGACGTCGACTGGCTGGTGCCGCGCGGCGAGCTCGACCTGCGGCTCGCGCAGGCCGCCGGGCTCGGGTTCGAGGGCTTCGGGACCTGGGGCGAGGCGGCCCCGGGACTCCCGTTCTACCTCTCCGCGGCCGCCGGCGAGCTGCGCCTCGAGATCGGCGTCGTGGACGAGATCGAGGGAGAGCGCTGGATCTGCGTCCACAAGCTCTTCTTCGACGTGGACGGCGCGGAGCCCCCGGCCGGGTACCGGGTGCTCATGCCGCCCGACACGTTCGCCCATCCGCCCGCGCAGCTGGACGGGATCGCCGTCCGCGTGGCGTCCCCCCTCGCCCTCTACCAGCTCCGGGCGGGCATCGCGCGCATGGGCTCGTTCGGCCCCCTCTCCGACCGGCAGCGCGCGACGATGGACGAGCTGCGCAGGCGGTTCTTCCCCGAGCGGCCCGAAGCCGACCTGCTGCCCCGGATCGAACGCCTGCCGACTGGCTAAGTCAGTCGCGGCCGTTCCAGCCGGGGATCCAGTCCGTCCCGGCGAGCGGCACCCGCGCCATCGCGGCCGCCTCGATCGTGAGCGCGACGAGATCCTCGGGTTCCAGGTTGTGCACGTGCGACTTGCCGCACGCGCGGGCGAGCGTCTGCGTCTCCAGCGTGAGGACGCGCAGGTAGTTCGCGACCCGGTGGCCGGCGAGCACCGGGTCGAGGCGGGCGGCGAGCTCGTCGTCCTGGGTGGAGATCCCGGCCGGGTCGCGCCCCTCCTGGTAGTCGTCGTAGAAGCCGGCCGCGCTGCCGATCTTGCGGTACTCCTCGTCGAGCGCGGGGCTGTTGTCCCCCATCGCGATCAGGGCCGCCGTCCCGATGGAGACCGCGTCCGCGCCGAGCGCGAGCGCCTTCGCGACGTCCGCGCCGGTGCGGATGCCGCCGGAGACGATGAGCTGCACCTTGCGGTGCATGCCGAGCTCCTGCAGCGCGTCGACGGCGAGCCGGGTGGCGGGGAGGGTGGGGATGCCCACGTGCTCGATGAACACCTCCTGGGTGGCGGCCGTGCCTCCCTGCATCCCGTCCACGACGATCACGTCCGCGCCCGCCTTCACCGCGAGCTGGACGTCGTAGTAGGTGCGGGTCGCTCCCACCTTGACGAAGATCGGCTTCTCCCAGTCCGTGATCTCGCGCAGCTCGTGGATCTTGATCTCGAGGTCGTCCGGCCCCGTCCAGTCGGGGTGGCGGGAGGCGCTGCGCTGGTCGATCCCCTTCGGCAGGTCGCGCATCTCGGCGACCCGGTCGGAGATCTTGTGACCGAGCAGCATCCCGCCCCCGCCCGGCTTCGCCCCCTGGCCGACGACGACCTCGATCGCGTCCGCCTTGCGCAGGTCGTCGGGGTTCATGCCGTAGCGGGAGGGGAGGAGCTGGTAGACGAGGAGCTTCGAGTGGAGGCGCTCCTCCGGCGTCATCCCCCCGTCGCCCGTGGTCGTGGACGTCCCCACCTCGCTCGCGCCGCGCCCGAGCGCCTCCTTGGCGGGCGCGGAGAGGGCGCCGAAGCTCATCCCCGCGATCGTGATCGGGATCTTCAGCTCGAGCGGCTTCTTCGCGTACCGGGTGCCGAGCACGACGTCGGTGGCGCACCGCTCCCGGTACCCCTCGAGCGGGTAGCGCGAGATGCTCGCGCCCAGGAAGAGCAGGTCGTCGAAGTGGGGCAGGCGCCGCTTCGCGCCGAAGCCGCGGATGTCGTAGATCCCCTCCCGCGCCGCGCGCTGGATCTCGGCGATGACGTGGCGCGGGAAGAGGTAGGACTCGCGCAGGTGCCACGGGAGCTCGCCCACGGCGGCCATCAGTACTCGCCCGCGTGGTCGATCTTGAAGGTGTAGAGCTGGCGCGCGGAGCCGTAGCGGCGGAAGTCCGCCGGGTCGGCGTCCACGCCCGCCGCCTGAAGGAGGCCGGCGAGCTCGCGCGCGTGCTCCTCGCGCAGCTCCTTCTCGATGCAGTCGGCGCCGAGCGCGGCCACCTTCCCGCGCACGTACAGCCGCGCCTCGTAGATGGAGTCGCCGAGCGCCTCGCCCGCGTCCCCACACACGACGAGCGTGCCGCGCTGGGCCATGAAGGCGCTGAAGGGGCCGACCGACCCGCCCACGACGATGTCCACGCCCTTCATCGAGATGCCGCAGCGGGCGGAGGCGTCCCCGCGGATCACGACCAGGCCCCCGCGCCCGGTCGCGGCGGCCGACTGGCTCGCGTTGCCGTCCACGACGACGAGCCCGGACATGATGTTCTCCGCCAACCCGGGGCCCGCGTTCCCGTGCACGCGCACGGTCGCGCGCTTGTTCATGCCGGCGCAGTAGTAGCCCACGTGCCCCTCGATGTCGACCTCGATCTCGGCGTCGATCCCGCAGGCGACGGCGTGCGCGCCGTTCGGGTTGAGGATCCGCCAGCGGGCCGGGCCGGGCGCCTTCGCCAGGTCGTGCAGGCGCTGGTTCAGCTCCCGGAGCGGGGTCGTCGCCAGGTCGACGACCTCGACCGCGGCCAGCTCGCGCTCGGCGACGGCCGCCACTAGGCCACCGCCGCCTTCTCCCACACGTACACGACCCCGGGGGCGGGCTCCCACGTCTCCGCCTCGGCGGCCCCCGGCAGGACGGCGATCGCCCGCCACTCCGAGCCCATCGCCACCCACTCCTCCGTCTCCGCGAGCACCGCCGGCTTGCAGGCGATCGGGTCGCGGAGGACGGCGAAGCCGTCGGCGGTGCCGACGGCGAAGGTGTAGAAGCCGTCCAGGTCCTCCAGGCAGCCCTCGAGCGCCTGCTCCAGCGTCGCCCCCTCGCGCAGGCGCCAGGCGAGGTAGCCGGCGGCCACCTCGGTGTCGTTCTCCGTGTGGAACTCGATCCCCTGCCGCCGCAGCTCCCGGCGCAGGCGGTTGTGGTTGGAGAGGGAGCCGTTGTGGACGAGGCAGACGTCGTAGCCCGTGGAGAACGGGTGCGAGCCCTCGGTCGTGACGCGGCTTTCCGTCGCCATGCGCGTGTGCCCGAGCGCGTGCGTGCCCGCTAGCTCCGCGAGCCGGAACTGCTCCACGAAGACGGTCGGGGAGCCGATCTCCTTGTAGATCTCGATCACCCGCCCCGCGCTCATCACGCGCAGGTCGGGCCGCGCGGCGCGCACCCACGCCTCCGCCTCCCCCGGCTCGGCGGCGACCGCGAGCACCGCGTGGCTCGCCCGCACGCCCGGCTCGCCCGCCTCCCCGAAGACCTCGGCGAGCGAGCGCGCGAGAGCCTGCCAGTCCTCGCGCGGGTCGGGGGAGAAGAGGGTCAGCTTGCTCCAGCCGGCGGGGACGGGGTCCCGGTACACGGCTACGCCCGCGCTGTCCGGCCCCCGGTCGGAGAGCTGGCGCAGCATGGCCGCGAGGTGCTCCCCCAGGCGCTCCTCGATCGCGGCCGACTTGGCGAAGAGCCCGACGATCCCGCACATGTGTTCAGAATCTACACATCGAGAGGACGCAGTGGCCGCGCTCGTCGGCCAAACTTCGCGACCTATATGTGGAGACTCTCCACATACCTAGAAGCGGGTGAGGTACTCGCGGATCTCCCACGGGGTCACCTGCTCGTGGTAGCGGTTCCACTCCTCGCGCTTGACGCGGATGAAGTAGTCGACGTAGTCCTCGTCCCGGCCGCGCCCGAGCGCCTCCCGCAGCACCTCGTCCCGCTCGAGCTCGTACGTCGCCTCGAGCAGGGTGGAAGGCAGCGTCTCGAAGCCGCGGGCGCGCAGCTCCTCGTAGGAGAACGCGTACATGTTGTCCGCGTTCGGCTCGCCCGCGTCGAGGCCCTTCTCGATCCCGTCCAGGCCGGCCGCGAGCACCGCCGCCGCCGCCAGGTACGGGTTGCAGGAGCCGTCGATCGTCCTGTCCTCCACGCGCCCCGGCCCCGGGATGCGCAGCATCTGGGTGCGGTTGTTGTAGCCGTAGGAGATCCAGATCGGCGACCAGGTGGCGCCGCTCGTGGTCGTGCCCAGCTTGAGCCGCTTGTACGAGTTGACCGTGGGCGCGGTCACCGCGCTGTAGGCGCGGGCGTGCGCCTTCAGGCCGCCGATGAAGTTGTAGGCGAGCTCGGAGAGGCCGAGCCCGCGCGGGTCGGACTCGTCCAGGAAGAGGTTCGTGTCCCCGTCCCAGAGGGACATGTGGAAGTGGCAGCCGTTGCCCGTCAGGTGGGAGAAGGGCTTCGGCATGAAGGTGGCGATCATCCCGTGCTGCTCGGCGAGGGCGTGCACCATGTACCGGAAGAAGATCGCCCGGTCGCAGCTCGTGAGCGCGTCGGCGTAGGTGAAGTTCTGCTCGAACTGGCCGTTCGCGTCCTCGTGGTCGTTCGCGTAGTTCCCCCACCCGAGCTCGTTGCAGTAGCGGGAGACGGTGGTCAGGAACTCGTAGCGGCGGGTGAGGCCGAGCATGTCGTAGCAGGGCTTCTCCAGGGTGTCGAGGGGGTCGGCGATGCGGATCGACCCGTCCTCTTCCTGGACGACGAGGAAGTACTCGAGCTCCATGCCCATCTTCAGCTCGTAGCCCTTCTCCCGGGCGCGGGCGAGCATGCGGCGGAGGATCGTCCGCGGGTCGTAGGGCCACTCCTCCCCCTCGACCGTGACGTCGCAGGCGAAGCGGGCCAGGTTCGGCTGCCAGGGCACCGGCGTGTAGCTCGCCGGGTCGGGGATGGCGGCGATGTCCGGGTCGCTCGGGAGCTGACCGATCTCGCCGGCCGCGAAGCCGGCGAAGCCGGCCCCCTCGGCGAGCAGGGTGTCGAAGTCCTCGCGGGAGCGGACGGGGACCAGCTTCGCGCTCGGTCGCGCGTACATGTCGACGAACTGGGCGAAGACGAACTCGACCCCGCGCCGCTGCATGTCCTCCCACACGGAGTCGACGGTCGGTGCTGTGCTGACAGCCATGCGATGGCCTCCCTCTGACGTGGCGCGTGCGGCGTAACGCGTACCACTCCCGCTCCCCGGCAGGGAAGGTGCGCTCCCTCCACACCTGCGCCGGCTATGTGTGCGTTTTCGCGGTCCGCGCGGCCTGCTGGCCGAGCGCGCGCTGCAGCTTCACCATCTTGACGGCGATCTCGATCATCAGCCAGTCGTCGCGGCGCAGGTCGAGCCCGGACAGCTCCCCGATCCGGCGCAGCCGCTGGCGGAGCGTGTTCGGGTGCACGTACAGCGCCTCCGAGGTGGAGCTGATGTTGCCGTGGCGGCGCAGGAACTCCTCCAGGGTGGCGACGAGCTGCGAGCCGCGCTGCGCGTCGTACTCGGCGAGCCGGGAGACGGCGTCCACGACCGGGTCGCGGATGCCGCCGTCGGCGGCGACCCGGAGCAGGTACTTGTAGGCGCCGAGCTCCTCGTAGGCGAGCACGGCGGGGCCGCTCCGCAGCACGGCCGTGCCGAGCAGGGCCTCCTGCGCCTCGGCGAAGCCGTCCGCGAACGCCGCCTGGCCCTGGCAGACGCTGGAGACGCCGATCGAGACCGGGCGCTCGAGCTCGCCGTGCAGCTTCCGCAGCCGCTCGAGGAACGGCTGCGGGTTCGGGGAGGGCAGCTTGACGAGCGCGCGCAGCGACTCCTCCCGGCGGTCGAAGAGGGAGCCGGGCGCGGCCGAGCGCAGCGCGCGCTCGAGCGCCTCGTCGGCGGGCTCGGCGATCACGACCAGGTGCGGCAGGTCGAGGTTGCAGCCGAGCCGCGCCGCCCGGCCCTCCAGGTCGCCGCGAGGGCGGCCGCCGGCGAGCTCCTCGAAGAAGTCCTTGATCAGGTTCTTCTCGGTGAGCTGCTCGATCAGCTGCACCTTGCGGATCGCGACCGCCGCCTGGCTCGCCACCGCCCGCCCGAGCTCGACGCGGGCGCTCCCCTCGGCGACGAGGAGGCCGGTGAGCTCGCCGTCCACCACGAGCGGGACGGCGAGCCGGGCGCCGCGGCCGCCGCGCGCGAGCTCGGGGCCGAGCTCGGCGAGCCCGAGGCGGTCGCGCGCACCGCCCGGCTCGGGGTGGCTCGCCCGGCGCTCGAGCTCCTCGCGGGCCGGCTCGAGCAGGTAGACGTGGCAGGCGCCCGCCCCCAGGAGCGCGGCGGCGCCCTCCGCGACCGTGCGCAGGAGCTCCTCCAGCGTCTCCGCGCGCGCGATCGCCTCCCCGAGCTCGGTCAGCTGCTCGAGCTCTGCGACCCGCAGGCGCGCCTCCTCGTACAGGCGCGCGTTCTCGATCGCGCCCGCGACCAGGGAGGCGGAGGTGACGAGGAAGTCGACCTCGTCGTCGGAGAACTCGCGCGGGGCCTCCGTGTGCGCCGTGATCACCCCGATCACGTCGCCCGCCCGGCCGATCACGGGGAGGGCGACGAGCGACTGGAAGCGCTCCTCCTCGAGCTCGGGCACGTACTTGACGCGCGGGTCGGCGAGCGCGTTGTCGCGGATGAAGGCCGGCTCCTTGCGCTCGGCGGCCCACCAGGCGAGGCCCTCCCCGCGCTCGAGCGCGACCTTGCCCGCCAGCCGCTCGTACGGGGGCGAGGCGGCCCGGAGCACGAGCCGCTCCCCGCCCTCCTCGAGCAGGTAGGCGAAGCAGGCGTGCACGCCGCTCGCCTCCGACATCAGGCGCACCACCGCCCGCAGCACCTCCTTGAGCTCGAGCGAGGACGAGACCGTGGAGACGATCTGCTGGAGCGTCTTCTCCGCCGTTTGCAGGGCCATTTTGCGGGATCGTAGGCGCCGTGGCAGGCGGCCGTCCAGGGCGGGGCGGGAGCACAGGCGCGGGCGCGGCGCTCAGTGCAGGACGGCGGCGCCGAGATGGCGCTCGTAGGCGCCCGTCTCCAGGATGTCCGCGATCTGCTCGACGGCGAGCCTGAGCTCCTCGTCCGTGTTGTAGAAGTGCGGGCCGAGCCGGATCCCGGCGTCGGGGCGGACGTCGCAGAGGACCCCGCGGGCCTCGAGCTCCGCGTGGACGGCCGCGAACTCGGGCACGCGCAGCACCACCGTGCCGCCGCGCCGCTCGGGCGCGCGGGGGCTGACAACCTCGAACCCCTGCTCGTCGGCGAGCCCGAGGAGCAGCTGCGTCTGCTCGAGCGACCGCTCCCTGATCCGCTCGACGCCGACCTCCTCGATCAGGTCGTAGCCGGCCGTGGCCGCGTAGTGGGCGGCGGGGTTCGGCGTCCCGGTGAGGAAGCGCAGGGCGCCCGGGGCGGGCTCGAGCTCCTCCTCGAAGGCGAAGGGGCGGGCATGCCCCTGCCAGCCGACGAGCGTCGGCGTGAGCCGCTCGGCGAGGTCCGGGCGGACGTACAGCCAGCCGTTTCCGGGGCCCCCGCAGAGCCACTTCACCGAGCCGCCGACCGCGAAGCCGACGCCGAGCGCGGTGACGTCGAGCGGGACGATCCCGGCCGACTGGTAGCAGTCGAGGCAGACCTCGGCGCCCGCGGCGTGCGCGCGCTCGACGACGGGGGCCACGTCCTGCAGCTCGCCCACCTTGAAGAGCACGTGGCTGATCGGCACGAGGAGCGTCCGCTCGTCGATCGCGGCCAAAAGCTCCTCGGCGCTCTCGCAGACGACGACCTCCAGGTCGGGCTGGGCCTGGTACAGGTAGCGGACGGAGGGGAAGGCGCCGCGCTCGTAGACGACCCGGTTGCGCCCGGGCGGTGGGGGGCGAAAGCAGGAGAGCACGACCGCCTCCGCGATCGTCACGTTCTGGTGCAGGACCGTGCAGCCGGGGGGCGCGCCGATGATCCGCCCCACCTGGTCGCCGACCGTCCACGGCGTCGCCCACCAGCCCTCGGCCCACGCCCGGATCCCCCGCTCGGCCCACGCGCGGGCGTACTCGCCGAGCCGCTCCGCGGCGCGCCGGGGCATGGCGCCGAGCGAGTGGGAGACGAGGTACGTCGTCCGCTCGAGGATCGGGAACTCGGCCCGGTACTCGAGGAGGTCGCGCATGGCCGGGAGTCTGCCCGAGACGGGCGGGCGGGCGCCTCCCCCGTCCTCTAGCCTGGCCCCGTGCGCGCGATGGTCCTCGACGAGCCGCGCTCCCCCCTGCGCGCGGCCGAGCTTCCCGACCCGGAGCCGGCGCCGGGCCACGTGCTCCTCCGCGTCCGCGCCTGCGGGGTGTGCCGCACCGACCTGCACGTGGTGGACGGGGAGCTCCCGCGCCCGAAGCTGCCGCTCGTCCCCGGCCACCAGATCGTCGGCGAGGTGATCGCGGGCGCAGGCCGCTTCGAGCCCGGGGCGCGCGTGGGCGTCCCCTGGCTCGGCTGGACGTGCGGGCAGTGCCGCTTCTGCCGCTCCGAGCAGGAGAACCTGTGCGAGCGCGCGCGCTTCACCGGCTACGACGTGGACGGCGGGTACGCGGAGCTCGCGGCCGCGGACGCGCGCTACTGCTTCCCCGTCCCGGCCGGCTACCCGGACGAGCAGGCGGCGCCGCTCCTCTGCGCGGGCCTGATCGGCTACCGGGCGCTCCGGCTCGCGGGGGACGCGGAGCGGCTCGGGCTGTACGGCTTCGGCGCCTCCGCCCACATCGTCTGCCAGGTCGCGGTCCACGAGGGGCGCACGGTGTACGCGGGCACGCGCGCCGGGGACGAGGAGACGCAGGCCTTCGCCCGCTCGCTCGGCGCCGCCTGGGCGGGCGACGCGGCCGCCGGCCCCCCGGAGGAGCTCGACGCGGTGATCGTCTTCGCGCCCGTGGGCGCGCTCGTGCCCGCCGCGCTCTCCCACGTGCGCAGGGGAGGGACGGTGGTGTGCGCCGGGATCCACATGAGCGACATCCCCTCCTTCCCCTACGAGCTTCTGTGGGGGGAGCGCGTGCTGCGCTCGGTCGCGAACCTGACGCGCCGGGACGGCGAGGAGTTTCTCGCGCTCGCGCCCGCCGTTCCCGTCCGCACCGAGGTGGAGGTCTTCCCGCTCGCGCAGGCGAACGAGGCGCTCGCCCGCCTCCGGGAGGGGAGGCTGCGCGGCGCCGCCGTGCTCGTTCCCTAGCCTGCCTCAGCGGCAGTCGGCACAGCCCTCGCCGCGCCAGCTCGCGAGCCCCTCCCGGAGCGCGACCGCGGCGACGACGAGCGCGGCCGCGGGGTCGAGCCACCACAGCCCGAGCAGCGCGTTGCCGCTCAGGCCGGCCAGCACGGCGGCGGCGAGGGCGGCGCAGAGCATGTTCTGCGTCCCCTCGCCTCGGGTGGCAGCCGAGCCCACCCTCTCCGCCAGGCGGTGCTTGGCCAGCCCGAGCGCGGGCATCCCGACCAGGCTCGTCGCTACGAGCGCCACGCCCAGCCAGCTCGTGTCGGGCTTCTCGGCGGTCGCCAGCTTGTGCACCGCCTCGAAGGTGACGTACGGGGCGAGCAGGAAGAACTGGAGCGCGACGAGCCGCTGCGCCCGCCGCTCGGCCCGCTTCGAGAGCAGCCGCCCGCCCGTGAAGCGCCAGACGATGACGAGGCTGGCGAAGCCCTCGATCGCGGAGTCGATCCCGAACGCGACGAGCGCGATCGAGCCGGCCACGACGCCGGCAACCAGAGCGATCGCGCCCTCCGCCGCCATCCAGGCGAGCGAGAGCCAGGACAGGAGCCGCGCCCACCGGGCGGCCCGGAGCCAGTCGTCGCTGGGAAGCGCGTCGGAGGCGCTCACGGCGACCGTCTATCCGAAGCGGCCGAGCTCGACCAAGCCGCCGTCCCCGGCGTGCTCCACCTGCAGGGTCGTGTGCTCGATCCCGAACTCCTCGCGGAGCAGCCGCTCGAGCTGGCGGCGCCGTTCGTGGCAGTCCTCCCCGCGCCCGACGAGCACGTGCGCGGAGAGGGCGGGGAAGCCCGGCGTGATCGTCCAGATGTGGAGGTCGTGCACCTCCACCACCCCCTCCGCCCGCGCGAGCCGCTCCCCGACCGCCCGGGCGTCCAGCCCGGGCGGCGCCGCCTCGAGGAGGATGCCGGTCGCGTCGCGCACGATCGTCCACGCGCTCGCGAGTACGAGCAGGCCGATGAGCAGGCCGGCGAGCGGGTCGGCGGCGAGCCAGCCGGTGGCGAGCACCACCGCGGCGGCGGCGAGCACGCCGAGCGAGCCGAGCAGGTCGGCGAGCACGTGCCGGAAGGCGGCCTCGACGTTCAGGCTGCGCCCCCGCCGGCGGACGAGGAGCGCGCCCGCGGCGACGTTCACGCCGACGCCGGCGAGGGCGAGCGCGAGCACCCAGCCCGCGAGCACCGGAGGCGGGTCGGAGAGGCGCTGCACCGCCTCGTAGAAGATCCAGCCCGCGAGCGCGACGAGCGCCACCCCGTTCGCGAGCGCGGCGAGCACCTCCGCCCGCTGGTAGCCGAAGGTCCGCTTCGGCGTCGCCGGCTTCCCCGCGAGCCAGGAGGCGAGGAGGGCGAGGCCGAGCGCGACGTTGTCCGAGAGCATGTGCACGGCGTCCGCGAGCAGGGCGAGGCTGCCCGTGAGCAGCCCGCCGACGGCCTCGACGACCGTGTACGCGGCGGTGAGGGCGAGCGCGAGCGCGAGCGCGTTGCGCTCCGCCCGGCGGCCGTGGGCGTGCCCGTGGGCCACGGCTGGTTTCTACCCGCCGGGGAGGGCGCCCGGCGTCCCCGAGGGAGGCGGCGGAGCCGCGTTCGCGAGCACGGCGGCCGCGAGGAGGACGGCCAGCGCCGCCGTCAGCTCCCCCACCAGGCTGGGGCGGAGGCGCAGCTCCTCCCCGGCGGCCAGGCGGGGGCGGACGACGAGGTGGTGGAACGCGCCCCAGGCGAGGGCGAGGGAGGCGAGCGCGAGCTTGAGGAGGAGGATGCGCCCGTAGCCCGTGTCCCAGAGCGCGGCGAGGGCGGGCAGGCGGGCGAGCGCGAGGTAGCCGCCCGCGGCGACGAGGGCGGCCACGAGCGCGACCGCGAGCCGGGAGAAGCCGAGGAACGCGCGCGCCCGCAGCTCCGGGGCTGTCGGCCAGACGAGCAGGGCGAGGGCGGCGAGCCCGCCCACCCAGACGCAGGCGGCGGCGAGGTGCAGCCAGTCGGCGAGCTCCGCGAGCAGGCTCGCGTTCGCCTCCGTGGCCTGGTGCCCGGAGAGGGAGAGCCCGGAGGCGAGGGCGAGCGCGAGCGCGAGCGCCGGCGCCCGCAGCCGGGGCCGGTCGAAGACCCAGGCGAGGACGAGGAGCGCGGCGACGACGGCGAAGCCGACGGTCATGACGAGGAAGGCGGCGCCGGAGCGCGTCTTCTCCGCGAACGGCTGCAGGTCGCCGAAGAGCAGGTCCACGAGGGGCAGTTGCAGCGCGTTCGAGGCGCGGACGACGAAGGCGGCGATCCCCGCGTCGATGACGAGGAAGGCGGCGGCGATCGCGAGCAGGTGGAAGCGCTCCTCGAGCGCGGGCGGGACCGGGCCGCGGAGGACGAGCAGGCGCAGCGCGAGCGGCCCCACGAGCAGCGCGAGGGCGGCGAAGAGAAGCCAGCGCGCGAGGTGGTCGCGCCACGTCGTCCCCTGCGCGCCCACGGCCTCGGTGGGCGGGGGCGGGGCGACGCCGACGCCGAACGTGTACACGCCGGCGGGCGAGTGGCCGTCGCGGCCCGTCACCCGCCAGCGCACCGTGTAGGCCTGCCCGCGCGCGAGCGGCGCGAGCACGGCGCGGAGCACGCGCCGGTCGGGCGAGAGCAGGGCCGCACCGGAGAGGAGGCGGCCGTCCGGGCCGAGGACGCGGACCGCGTCCGGCCCCGCGAGCACCGGCTCGCTGAAGTAGAGGACGACCTGGGCCGGGGGCGACCCGACCCGGGCCTGCGTCTCGGGAAGGGCGCGCTCGAGGACGGCGTGCGCGGCGGCAGGCGCGGGCAGGGCGAGCGCCGCGAGCGCGGCGAGTGCCGCCCCGAAGGCGAGGGGGCGCCTCATGGGAGCGCGGCGCCGAGCGCCGGGGCCGCGTCCCGGTCGGCGTAGAGGAGCACGGCGAGCACGACGAAGGTGAGCGCGAAGCCGGCGCCCCAGAGCGCACGCCGCGGCTGCAGCGCCTGCCCCACCGGGAAGGCGGCGGCGAGCACGATCGTCCAGCCGATCACGTGGTGCAGGAACGCCGAGCGGGAGGCGAGCCAGGGGTTCTGCTCGTGGACGAGGAAGGCGACACCCGAGAGGAAGAGGGCGGCGGCGGTGAGCAGCGGCCAGTGGGGGCTGGTGAGCTTGCCCCGGACGAGCGCGAGCTGGACGGCGCCGACGGTCATCGCCGCCTGCGCCCAGAGGGCGTGCGCGAGCAGGTGCATCGTGGAGAAGGTGGAGAAGACCGCGACCACCCAGAGGAGGACGCCGGAGACGAGGGCGAGCGAGGGCCACAGGTAGGCCCGCCAGGCGCGCCGCCGGAAGACCTCGCTCCCCACGATCACCTCCGAGAGGAGGACGAGCCCGAGCAGCAGGGCGACGGAGGCGGCGAGCCAGTGCGCGATCTCAGCGCGCGGGACCACGGTCTCCCCGCTCCAGGTCCTCCACGAGGCCGGGCGCGATCAGCACCGAGAAGAGGAGCCCCACCACAACGACGAGGAGCGGGGGCTGCACGAGGAAGTCGTAGGCGCCCTTGCCCTCGGGGTGGAGGAAGACGATCCGATACGGCTGCGCGAAGGCCCAGACGACGCCCGCGAGCATGGTGAGCGGCCCCAGGACCTGCACGGCGAGCGCGCGCCCGCCCCGCCCGGACGCCCGCGGCCGCCGCGCCGCCCGCTCCGCGATCTCGCCTGCCAGCTCCGAGCTCATCCCGTCGCCCCCGGTCCCCGCTCAAGTCTCGCCTGACGACCCGACTCCTGCAACCTGCCTCCGCCTAGGAGAACGAGCGCGGCCGCCCCTCTTTTCCCGGCGGCGCGAGGCCGGCATGATCCGGGTATGCGGGCGAGGGCGGTGGCGGTCGTCCTCGCGGCGGGGGCCGCGGCCACCGGCGTGGTCGTCGCCTCCGCGCAGTCGCAGGCCCCCGGGCTCCCCGCGTACACGAAGGGCTACCAGGGCTGGCCGACGCTGAACCGGACGCCGGTGCGGGGAGGATCGCCGGCGCACCGCGGGGTGAAGAACGTGTACGCGAGCAAGCGCAGGACGGGCGCGCGCTTCCCGGAGGGGACGGTGATCGTGAAGACGATCGCCCGCCCCGGCGACCGGCCCGCCCGCCCCTCGCAGGTGGCGGTCATGCGCAAGACGCGCGGCCGCTGGCGCTTCGTCGAGTACCAGCTCTCCGGCTCGCGCTACACGGTGCTCGCCCAGGGGCAGCTCTGCGTGAGCTGCCACGTGCAGGCGCGCGCCACCGACTTCGTCTTCACGAAGCGCTAGCGCGCTGCTGGGCGGAGGCCCGCTACGTCGTCCGCGCCGCCCTGTACCCGCGGAAGAGCATGAAGAGCCCCAGCACGATCGCGACGATGCCGACGATCGTCCAGAACGTGCCGCCGAGGAGGGCGAAGAGGACGCCGAGCACGAGCAGCACGACGCCGATGGCGAGGTTGATCATGCGCGCATTCTTCCGCACCGGGAGGACGACTCCTCGCCGGTCGCAAGGAATCCCGGCGCGAGCCGGATCGCCCGCGTCGGCCTGCGAGCGATGCGGAGCGCGTCGCGGAGCGGTTCCCCGCGCACGGCAGGACGTCGTCGTCTGGAACCGGAGGGCGGAGCGGGCGGCGCCGCTCGCCGCGCGCTCCCGGACGGCGTGCGCCCCTCGACGCCCCGTGCCCGGAGGCAGGGGCGAGGCGGAGGAGGGCCGGTTGACCGTCCTCTTCGTCAGCCTCGCCGGCGTCGGGGAGCCCGCGCGCGCTCGCGGACGCACGCGGGCTCGAGCGGAAGGCGGCGTTCGCCGTGCTCGCCGCGATCCCGCCCGCGCCCTGTCGGAGCGGCCGCGCGCCTCGCTCGAGTCGGGCGAGCACCCGCTGCGCGTCGAGCG
>DATLYP010000034.1:0-21710 GCA_035574655.1 Gaiellaceae bacterium | reverse complement strand
CGTGCACCTCCGCCGCGACCCGGAGGTGAGCGCCGCCCTGCGTGCGCTCGCCGCCGCCGGCTGCCGGCTGGGCGCGTTCACGGACGCGCCGGAGCCGCTCGCCCGGGTGGCGCTCGCCCAGCTCGGGGCCGACCGGCGCCTGAACACGGTGGAGACGGGCCGGGGCGCCCTGGAGCGGCTGCTCGAGCAGCTCGGCCCGGGCGCCGAGGTCGTGCGCACGCGGGAGGAGCTCGCGCGGGCGGCGGCGCTCCCGGCCCCGTAAGGGCATCCACCCGCAGAGCCGTGTGCCGCCCGCCCTCACCCGGGGGCGGCTCGTACAATTCCGCCGGTGGAGCGCAGGGAGGTCGGCGACCGACAGCTCGACGCGGTGCTCGAGCGCCTCGACCGCATCACCACCGAGCTCGAGCGGCTGAACCGGATGGCGGAGCAGCTCGAGGGCTTCGCCCTCGTCGCGCGCGAGCTGCGCGAGCTCCGCGACTCGCTGAACGCGCTCGCCTACGCCGCGCTCGGGCAGACGCCGCCCCGCGTGCGACGGCGCGCTAGCTGAGCCGGTAGAGCGTCCCGTCCAGCGAGGTGGCGTACAGCTCGCCGGCCGCGTCCTCGCCGAAGGAGGAGAGCTGCCCGATCCGGAACGGCTCCCGCCGCACGTCGCGCGCCTCCCCGCCCTGCACGCGCAGGCTCCAGATCACCCCGCTGCAGTAGTCGCCGAACACGTACCGGCCGCGCTCGGAGGGCCGGGCGCGGCCACGGTAGACGTAGCCGCCGATCACCGTGCAGTTGCCGCCCTCGCGCCCGTACTCGTAGAGCGGGAAGATGAGGCGTCCCGGCCCCTGCTCCCCCTCCTCGAAGCGGCGCGAGCCCTCGTACAGGTCCCAGCCGTAGTTCTCCAGCCCGGGGCTGCGGCGCGGCGTGTAGTCGACCTCCTCCACCGCGCTCTGGCCGACGTCGCCGATGTACAGGTCGCCGGTCGCGCGGTCGAAGGAGAAGCGCCAGGGGTTGCGCAGGCCGAGCGCGACGATCTGCCAGCGGGCGCCTGCGCGCGCGACGTCCAGGCGCAGGAGCTTGCCGAAGAGGGAGCGTATGTCCTGCGCGCGGTCCTCGGGGTCCCCCCCGGCGCCCCCGTCGCCGATGCTCGTGTACAGGGCCCCGTCCGGGCCGAAGGCGAGGTGGCCGCCGTTGTGGTTCGCGTACGGGTCGCGGACGGAGAGCAGGGTGCGCGCGCTCCCGGGGAGCGCCGCCCGTCCGTTGGAGCGGTAGCGGACGACGACGTTCCGCCCGTCGCTCGAGGTGTAGGCGACGTACAGGAGGCGGTTGCGGGCGTAGCGCGGGTGGAAGGCGAGCCCGAGGAGGCCCTGCTCGCCTCCGTACGCCACGCGCGGCCGGATGTCCAGGAACACGCTCCGCCTGCCGGAGCGGATGCGGACGACCCGGCCCGGCTGCTCGACCACGTACAGCGTGCCCGGCTCGCCGGGGGCGGAGGTGAGGAGCACGGGGTCGCTCAGGCCCCGGGCGACGGGCCGCAGCGAGAAGGCGCTCTCCCGAGCGGAGGCGGCGCCGGCGGCCGCGGTGCACAGAGCCGCGGCGAGGGCGAGGAGCCCGAGGGCGCGCACCCGGGTCACGGTACCTGAGCCGGCTGGCGCCGGGAGTACGCTTGCGCGCGTGAGGGTCTTCGTGATCGGCGCCGGCCAGGTCGGCTCCACGGTGGTGGACGCCCTCCACGCCGAGCACGAGGTCACGGTCCTCGACACGGAGCCCGCCCGTCTCACCGCGCTCGGCTACCGCTACGACGTGCGCACGTTCGAGGGGGACGGGACGAGCCGGCGCGACCTCGCGGCCGCGGGGATCGCGAGCGCCGACCTCGTCATCGCCTGCACGTCCCGCGACGAGGTGAACCTGGTCGCCGGCATGTTCGCGCGCCGAGACGCGGGCGGCGCGACGACGGTGATCCGCACCTCCAACGTGGAGTACGTGGAGCTGTGGCGGGCCGGCCAGCTCGACGTCGACTTCGTCGTCTGCTCGGAGCTGGAGACGGCGCACGCGATCAGCCGCATCATCGGCGTCCCCGCCGCCCGTCAGACGGACGTCTTCGCGGAGGGCCAGGTGCAGATCGTCGAGTTCGACGTGGAGGAGGGCGCCTCCCGCGAGATCGTGGGCGTGCCGCTCCGGGACGCCCCCGTGCCGCGCGACTCCAAGGTGGCCGCGATCATCCGCGGGCAGGAGACGACGCTTCCGGGCGGCAGCGACGTGATCCTGCCCGGCGACCGGATCGTCGTCATCGGCTCCCCGCGGGCGGCGCAGGCGTGGAGCGCGCTGCTCGCTCCGGGCGGCGCCGCAGTGCGCAACGTGGTCGTCTTCGGCGCCGGCCGGGTCGGCTCCGCGATCGCGCGCGCCCTGCTCGAGCAAGGGATCGCGGTGCGGCTGATCGAGGCCGACCGCGAGCGCGCGCGGCGCGCGGCGGAGGCGTTCCCGAAGGCGCGCGTCTACAACGCGACCGGGATCGACCCCGAGTTCCTGGAGCGGGAGCGGATCGGGCACTCGCAGGCGGCGATCTTCGCCATGCGCGACGACGCGAAGAACCAGTACGCGGCCGCGCTCGCCAAGGTGTACGGCGTCCCCTTCACGATCGCGGTCGCGCACGAGGCGGCGTCCGTGCTCGCGTTCGAGCAGGCCGGGATCGACGTGGCGGTCAACCCGCGGGCGGTCACGGCCGAGGAGATCGTCCGCTTCGCGCACGACCCGCGCACGAAGCAGGTGGCGATGCTGGAAGGGAACCGGTACGAGGTGCTGGACGTGACCACGCGGCCGACGAGCCGCTATGTGGGCACGAAGTTCCGGGACATGCCGGTGCACGGGGCGCTGATCGGCGCCATCGTGCGCAACGGGAGCGCGATCTTCCCGCACGGGGACGACGTCCTGCAGGCGGGCGACCGCGTGATCATCTTCACGGAGGCGCAGAACGCGCCCTGGGTGATCGAGGCGCTGTGAGCGGGAGGGGCGCGTGAGCATGCGCGAGGCGGCGCGCGCGCCCGTGATCGGCCGGCCGCGCCGCCTCGCCGTCGATCTCGCCGCCTGCGCCGACCTGCTCGGCACCCTGCTCAAGTACCTGGGGCTGGCCGCGCTCTTCCCGGCCGCGGTCGCGCTCTGGTACCGGGAGCCCGTCTGGCCGTTCCTCGCCGCGGGGGCGATCACGAGCGGGGTCGGGCTCGGCCTCGAGCGGCTGGCCCCGGGAGAGGCGCAGCGCGTGGGCGTCCGCGAGGGGTTTCTCGTCGTCTCCGTCACCTGGCTCGCGGCGGCCGGGTTCGGCGCCCTCCCCTACCTCTTCGCCGGCGGCGAGCAGCTCGGGCGGCCGCTCGACGCCTACTTCGAGGCCATGTCCGGGTTCACGACGACGGGCGCGAGCGTCGTCACCGACCTCGGCGAGCTCTCCAGGTCGATGGCCATGTGGCGCCAGTTCACGCAGTGGCTCGGCGGGATGGGGATCATCGTCCTCGCGCTCGCCGTCCTCCCCCGGCTGCGCGTGGGCGGGCGCCAGCTCTTGGAGGCGGAGCTGCCGGGGCCGGAGATCGCCCAGCTCTCAGAGCGGATCCGCTCGACCGCGCGGCGCCTCTGGGTGCTGTACGGGGCGCTCACGGCGGCGCTCGTGCTCGCGCTCGCCGTCCTCGGCTGGACGGGGGTGGACGCGCGGATGAGCCCGTACGAGGCGGTCGCGCACGCGTTCAGCACGATGCCGACCGGCGGCTTCTCCACCCAGCCGCGCTCGATCGAGGCCTTCTCTCCGGCCACGCAGTGGGTGATCGCCCTGTTCATGGTGCTCGCCGGGGCCAACTTCGCGCTCCTCTACCGCGGGCTCGTGCGCCGGCACGGGCGCGCCTTCCTCCGGGACGAAGAGTTTCGCCTGTACGTCCTCCTGCTCGCGCTGGCGGCCGGCGTCGTCGCCGCGGAGGTCTGGGCGTACGGGCTCGCGGAAGGCGAGGCGGCCGTGCGGCACGGTGTCTTCCAGGCGGTGACGATCGTGACGACGACCGGCTTCGCGAGCATCGACTTCGGCGCCTGGCCGGCGGTCGCGCTGCTCTCCCTCTTCGCGCTCATGTTCCTCGGCGGCTCGGCCGGCTCCACCGGCGGCTCGATCAAGGTCGTCCGCCACCTCCTGCTCGGGAAGATCCTCCGCCGGGAGCTCGACCAGACGGTGAGCCCGGAGGTCGTGATGCCGATCCGGCTGAACGGGGTGCCGGTGGACGAGCGGACGCTGCGCGCCGTCGCCGCGTTCGTCCTCCTCTACGTGGGGATCTGGGCCGCGGGCGGGGCGGTCATCGCCATCGACACCGCGGTCACGGGCGCCGGGTTGGGCCCGCTCGGCGCGCTCGCGGCCTCGGCGAGCGCGCTCGGCAACATCGGCCCCGCCTTCGGCGTGGCGGGGCCGATGGGATCCTTCGAGCCGCTCGGGGACGTGTCGACGCTGACGATGATCGGCCTCATGTGGGCCGGCCGCCTGGAGATCATCCCCGTCGCCGTGCTCGTGACGCGGCACTACTGGCGCCTGTGAGCAACAGGGGGTCAGGTCCCGTTTGTTGCGCGCTCGGGCGCGCAACAAACGGGACCTGACCCCGAGTGTTGCGCCTACCCGAGCAGCGCCCTGCGCAGCGCGGGCGCGGAGTCGGTCGCGACGACCGCGAGCACCTGGTCGCCGGGGCGGAGCACCGTGCGCGGCTCGACGAGCTCCGTGCGCCCGTGGCGGAAGACGGAGACGAGCCGCGAGCCCGCCGGCAGGGAGAGGCCCCCCGCGCGCGCGCCGGCGGCCGGCGAGTCGCGCTCGATCTGCACCTCGACGATCTCCAGCCCCTCGCGCTGCAGCGAGAGCAGCCGCACGAGCCCGTGCTCGGGCACCTCGTGCTCGACGAGGCCGAGGATGCTCGTCGTCGCGCACACGGTCTGCGTGATCCCGAGCAGGTCGAAGTGGGGCTGGTTGCGCGGATCGTTGACGCGCGCGATCGCCTTCGGCACCCCGTACCCCTCCTTCCCGATCTGCGCGATGACGAGGTTGTCCTCGTCGTCCCCGGTCACGGCGAGCAGGAGCTCGGGAGGGCGCGCGATGCCCGCCCGCTCGAGCACGCTGATCTCGGTCGCGTCCCCGCGGATCACGACCGGCCCGAACTCCTCCTCCAAGCGGGCGAAGCGGGCGGGGCGCTGCTCGATCATCGTCACCTCGTGGCCCATCTCGAGCAGCGAGCGGGTGACGTTCGCCCCCACCTTGCCGCCGCCGGCGACGAGGACGTACATCAGCGGCTCGGGGAGGGCTCGAGGGCCGCGTCGCGGACGGTTTGGAGCAGGACGGAGATGGCGGTCTGGGTCGGGCACACGGTGTTCAGCCCCCGCTCGGCATAGAAGGCGGCGCGCGCGGGGTCGAGGACGCGCACGACCACGGTGCGGATCCCGTACCGCTTCTGCAGCACCTGCCCGATGACGAGGTTCGTGTTGTCCCCGTCCGTGGCGACGACGGCCGCGTCCGCCTCCTGCACGCCCGCGCGCTCGAGCACGCTCAGGTCCATCCCGTGCCCGAGCACGAACCCGCCCGCCCAGCGCGAGCCGAGGCGGGTGAGCGCGTCCTCGCTCTCGTCGACTGCGGTCACCTCCCAGCCTTCGGCGGCAAGCCCCTTCGCGACCGCCGAGCCGACGCGGCCGCAGCCGATGACGACGGCCTTCACGAGCCCAGCCTAGCGCGCGCCGGGGAGGGGCCGTCCCCCCGGTCAGGCCTGCCGGTCAGGCCTGCTCGAACACCCCTTCCGGGAAGGCGACGACCAGCACCTCGCAGGGCGCGTGGCGGAGGACGAAGTCGACCGTGGGCGAGAAGAAGCGGGACTGGCGCCGCCAGCGCGGAGACGAGCCGAGCACGATCAGGTCGGCCCGCCGGCGCGCGGCCTCCTCCACGATCGCGTGCCCGATCGAGCGCGAGCGCACGACGCCCGTGCGCACCTCGACGCCGTGCTCCTCGCCCAGCTCCCGCGCCTCCTCGAGCGAGGCGCGCACGCGCTCGGCGACGTCCTCCGGCAGCGGCCCGTCGAGCGGGTAGCGCCGGGGGACGCGCACCACGGTCAGCGCCTCCACCTCCGCCCCGCTCTCCTTGGCGAGCGCGATCGCGGTCGCGACCATCTCCGAGCCGATGTCGCCCAGCTTGAGGGGGACGAGGATGCGACGGAAGTCGGTGCCGGTCGGAGGAGGCGCCACGGGCCCGACGTGCTCGAGCAGGCCCCGCCGCCGCGCCCGGCGCACGCCGGCGTAGACGACGAGGCCGGCGGCGAGCCAGGCGGTGCCGGCGTAGCGCGCCCCGGCGTGGGTGACGAGCGCGAGCACCCAGACGGCGAAGGTGAGCGGCGCGCCGACCAGCGCGGCGACCGGCAGCGCCCGCCCGCGGACGCGCAGCTCGGGCCGGGCGCGGAACGGCCGGGGCAGGTCGGGCTCGCGCACGCGCAGGAGGAGAACGGCGGCCTGCGCGCAGGTGAAGGCGAGCAGGACGCCGAAGGAGTAAGCGCCGGCGAGGAAGGCGGGGTCGCCGCCCGCGGCGAGCTCCGTGAGCGCGATGGCGGCGATCGCGAGCGCGGCGGCGCCCAGGATCGCCTCGCTCGACATCAGCGCCCGCCGCTCGAGCCGGGCGAGCTCCCGGGGCAGGGAGCCGTGGCCGGCCAGGGAGTAGGTGAGGCGCGTGAGCCCGGAGATCGAGGTCGCGGCGGCGCCCGCGAGGATCAGGGCGCCGGAGAGGGCGACGGCGGTCTCGAGCGCCTCGACGAGCACGTCGGGGAGCTCGCCCGCGAACGCGGCCGCGATCCCGACGAGCGGCGCCTCCAGCCACTCCTCCCCGAGCGCGGTCTCGCCCCCGGAGGCCGGGTAGGCGGAGACGCCGACCGCGGCGATGAGCACGGTGACGGTGACGACGAGCCCGATCGCGGAGAAGAGGGAGCGGGGCAGGGTGCGGCCCGGCTCGCGCGCCTCCTCCGCCAGGTTCGCCACCGTCTCCAGCCCCGTGTAGGCGAGCATGGCGAGCGGGAGGGCGAAGAGGAGGTCGCCCCAGCCCTGGCCGCTCGGAAGCCCGAGGCCCTCGCGCAGCGTGCCCGGCGAGAGGAGGAGGGCGGCGCCGAGCAGGACGAGCAGGGCCTGCACGAGTAGGTCGAGGACGGCGATCGCGATCGCCCCCGCGTGCAGGCGCGTCCGCCGGGCGAGCCGGACGCCGGCGACCGCGGCGACCAGCGCGCAGCCGGCGAGCGCGTCCCAGGGCGACTCCCGCAGGTGCTCGAGGCCGAGCGCCTCGCCCAGGTAGTGGGGCGCGAAGAGGGCGGAGAGGGCGAGGACGATCAGGTAGTCGAGCATGAGCGCCCACCCGGTGACGAAGCCGGCGAGGTCGTTGACCGCGCGCCGGACGAACGTGGCCGCCCCGCCCGCCTCGGGGATGGCGGCGGTGCCCTCCGCGTAGGAGAGCGAGACGGTGAGGAAGAGGAGGCCGCTGAGCAGGAGCACGAGCGGCGTCAGGCCGAGCGCGGCCGCGGCCACGATGCCGAGGGCGATGTAGAGCGAGGAGGCGACCTCGCCGTAGGCGACTGCGAAGAGCGCGGGCGCGTCGAGGACCCGCTCGAGGCCGCGCAGCTTACGGGCCACGGCGCCTCCGTTCGAGCGCGAGGCGGGCGGCGCCGAGCGCGAGGAAGAGAGCGCCGGCCAGGAACCCGACGGCGCCGCCGCCCGCGGCCGCGGTGCGGACGAGGAGCGCGGCCCCGATGAGGAGGAACGCGACCGAGAAGGCGACCACGGCCGCGGAGTAGAGCCTCACCGTCCGTCCCAGGCGGTGACGAGCACGCGGCAGGGCGCGTGCTTCAGCACGTAGTCCACGGTCCGGCCGAAGACGGACGTCTGGGCGCCGGTGAGGTGGCGGCGCGGGGCGCCGAGGACGACGATCTCCGCCTCGCGCGCCTTCGCCTCGGACACGATCGCGGGGCCGGCGGCGCGGGCCCGCTCGAGCCGGGTGAGGACGCGCACCCCGTAGGCGTCGCCGATCGCCATCGCCTCGTCGAGCTCGCGGTTCGCCGCCCGCTCGAGCTCGGGCAGGCCGTCGAGGAGCGGCCGGTCGAGCGGGACCTCGAGCACGCTCAGGGCCACGATCTCCGCCCCGCGCTCGGCCGCGAGCCGGCAGGCGAGGTCCATGGCCGCGTCCGAGGGCTGCCCCGGGACGATCGGTACGAGCAGCCGCCGGTACTCGAGCGCGAGCGCCGGGCCGAAGGCGACCGGGGCGCGCACGGTCGCGCGCAGCGGCTCGCGGACGACGAGCGTGCGGTAGCCGGCGTAGGCGGCGAACCCGAGCGCGAGCCAGGCGAGGCCGGCGTAGCGCGTCTCCGGCGCCTGGGCGACGACGACTACCCAGGCGAGGCCGGTGCCGAGCGCGCCGACGAGCGCGAAGAGCGGCCACTCCACCCCGAGCAGACTGAGGTTCGGGCGGCCGCGGAAGACGAGCTCCTCCTCCCGCCTCCGGTAGCGGAGCACCACCAGGGAGACGTGCGCGATCGTGAACGAGAGCATCGCCCCGAACGCGTACATCGTGCCCAGGAAGTCGAGCTCGCCGGGGAGCAGCGTCACGATGGAGACGCCGCCGGCGAAGACGACGAGCGAGAGCCAGGGGGTCCGCAGCCTCGGGTGCAGGCGCCGGAACGCCTCTGGGAGCTGCCGGTAGGAGGCCATCGCGTAGGCGATCCGGGAGGCGCCGATCACCCCCGCGTTCGCGGCGATGAAGAGGATGGTGGCGGCGAGCACGCCCACGTACAGCTCGAGCGCGTCCTCCAGGAGCCCGTGCTCGAGGCCGAGGTTGCGGACGACGCCGAGGATGGGGTCGTTGGCGTAGCCGCCCTCCTCCGGCGGGAGCCCGAGCAGCGTCTCGTAGCCGCCGCCCGGCCGGGGCTCGACGGGGAGCGCGGAGAGGGCGACCGCCGGCAGGGTCAGGTAGATGGCGAAGACGGCGAGCGCCGTGTACAGGTAGGCGCGGGGGACGTTGCGCGCCGGGTCGCGGGCCTCCTCGGCCAGGTTGGAGATGGTCTCGATCCCCGTGTACGCGATCATCCCCACCGGGATCGCGAGCGCGAGCTCGCCCCAGGTGGGGGCGACGCCGAGGCGCACGTTCTCGACGAGCGTCTCGGGGCTGAGGATGAGCGCGACGCCGAGCGCGACGAGGAGAAGCTGGGTGGCGAGGTCGACGAGCGCGAGCGCGATGTTGACGCGGGCGGACTCCCTGACCCCGAGCACGTTGATCGCGACGAGCAGGGCGATGACGAGCGCGCCGCCGGCGATGTCCCACGGGTTCTCCCGCAGCGGGGCCCAGAAGATGGAGAGGTAGTGGGGGACGAAGAACGCCGAGATGGAGATCGTGATCACGTAGGTGAGGAGCTGCGCCCAGGCCGCCCCGAAGCTGACGAGCTCGTCGAAGGCGTGGCGGGCGAAGCTGGAGGATCCGCCCGCCTCCGGGAAGCGGACCGTCCCCTCCGCGTAGGTCATGGTGGTGCACACGAAGATCGCCCCGGCGAGGACGAAGACGAGCGGGGTGAGGCCGAGGGCGAAGGCGGCGGTGACGCCGAGCGCGTAGTAGATGGAGGAGCCGACGTTCCCGTAGACGGTCGCGAAGAGCCCGGGCGCGCCGAGCACCCGCTCGAGCTGGATCTCGCGCCTCCGGTAGCGGCGCCGCGGCACGGGGCGTGAGTGTACGCCCGCGCCGGGCCCCGAACGCGCGGGGGGCCGGCGATCCGCCGGCCCCCGCGTGCGCGTTATGCGCGCTCGCTCAGCCCAGCCGGCCCACGGGCACGAGGTCGGCCTGCGCGCCGCCGTTCGCGTCGTCCTGGGTGACGATCATCCACCCGAGCTGCCTGGCGTCGGCGAACTTCCCGAGGTCGACGCTGACCTCGAGGCTCGCGGACGCCCCGGGGGCGAGCTCGGCGAATGGGGTCGTCAGCGGCGGGTCGTAGGGTCGGAACTCCGCGGTCGCCGTCGTGTCGACGAGCCCGCCCGGGACGATCGAGAAGCCGGCGATCGCGTACCGGAACGTCTTCTGCCCGGTCGGGCCGAGCCCGATCTCGCTCGCGAGCGCGGGCAGGACGACCGTGGAGCCGTTCATCGGGGCCTCCGCGACCCAGGCGCCGACCAGCGCCCCCGTCCGGGCGTCGACGATGAACGACGCGAACTGGCCGTTGAACGAGCCCGCGAGCACGGCGCCGAGGTCGACGCCGACCACGAAGAACTCGGCGCGGCCGTCGTTTTGGTGGTCGATCGCGATGTCGATCTCGTTCACGGACGGGTTCGACCAGAGACCGTGCGCGTTGACCGCGAAGAAGAGCGCGCGGTCGTTCACGTCGGTCGAGCCGAGGACGTCCGCCGGCAGCACCTTGACGCCCGCCGCGCGGATGTCGAGCGGGTCGTCCGCGGGCCCCGGGACGTCGTTCCCGTCCTCGATCCCCCAGGCGTAGACGTCGGCCGCGCCCGCGTGCACGCCGGTGTTCGAGAGCGGGATCGTCGCCGTGAGCGTCCCGCCGGGCCCGCGCGTGTACGCCGACTTCGCGCCGGCGGTCACGTTCGAGAGCCCGCGCGGGACGACGACGAGCGGGACGCGCAGCGGGTAGACGCCCGGGCCGTCCGCCGACGGCGTCGCCACGACCGCCCCCTGCACGATGTGCGCGAGCGCGCCGAAGTTGGACGCGGTCGCGTGAGGCAGGGCGGCGACCTCCGCCGCGTCGAGCGCGAGCGTCACCTCCACCGTGGCGCTCCCGCCGGCGGGCACCGCCACCGGGTTCGCGGAGAAGGACACGTCCGCGCCGCGCGTCAACCCGACGAAGGACGTGCTCAGGGTGTAGGTGATCGCCGACCCGCCCGTGTTGTGCAGGGTCAGGGGCAGCGTCTCGCTGTAGGCGCCGTCCCGCGGCTCGTAGCCGAAGTTGAGCGCCGCCGTGCCGTCGCTCGTCGTCGCGTAGGCGAGCGTGTCCACGGCCCTGCGGGCGTCCACGACACCCGTTCCGCCGCGGCGGACGTTGTACCCGCCGGCGAACTTGTCGACCCGGGCCGTCCCCACGATCGCGCCCTTGATCGCCTCGGTCGGCCAGGTGGGGTGCGCCTCGGTGACGAGCGCGGCGACCCCGGCGGTCATCGGCGCCGCCATGGAGGTGCCGGAGAGCCGCGTCCCCCGGTTCCCGGTCCCGACCGCGGTCGAGAGCACGCTTACCCCCGGCGCGGTCACGTCGGGCTTGGCGTCGCTGTCGACGTTCGCGGGGCCGCCCGAGGTGAACCCGGCGAAGCGGGCGTAGCCCGCGTTCGGCACCGTCGTCGCGCTCAGCGTCGCCGTCCCGCCGTCGGCGGCGACGAGGTCGTCGCCGTCCGCCGTGGGGGAGGGGCCGAGAACGCCGCGCACGCCCAGGAACGGGATCGTGACCGTGAACTGCTCGCCCGTATCGGGGTTGGAGGTGATCTCGCCCTCGAACGGCGGGAAGCCGGAGTCGGTGTTGATCATCGCCACCGCCGCGGCGCCCGCCTTCTGCCCGTAGACGGCGCGGGCGACGCGGGCGCACACGCCGCGGACGGTGACGACGAGCTTGCCCGCGACGCCGCCCGGGTACCTCCCGTACTCGCTCGGGTCGCAGCCGAGCGAGACCGGGCCGTCCGGGTAGCTCGTGCGCAGCACGGCCACGGGCAGCGACCCGCTCGGGAGGGCGGCCCCGTTCGAGTTCTGGGCGACGATCGCCTTGCCGGTGCTGAGGGCGATGGTCGCGCCCGGGAAGGTCGCGCTGGACGCGTCCAGCGCGGCGACCGAGATCGCCCGGCTCGCGACCGCGGGCGCGCCGGTGACGTAGGCCCCGGCCCCGCTGTTTCCTGCAGAGGCGACGACGACGGTGCCCGCCTCCGCGAGGTCGTTCGACGCCTCCGTGCTCGGCTCGTCGTCGCGGCCGAACGGGCTGCCGAGCGACATGTTCACCACGTCCGCTCCCTGCTCGAAGGCGTAGTCGAGGGCGGCCACGAGCACGGCCTCGCTCGTGGAGCCCGCGCAGCCGAAGACGCGCACCGCGATCAGGTCGGCCTCGGGCGCGACCCCCGGCCCGATGCGGAACGTGTTCGTGTACGTCGTCGCGTCGTAGGGCCCCGGATAGGTGTCGCCGTTCGCGAGCACGCCGAAGCCGGCGGCGCTGCCGGCGACGTGCGAGCCGTGGCCGTTGCAGTCCTTCGGATCCGGGTCGGGCTGGGGCGTCGCGCGGGCGGGGTCGCTCGCGTTGTAGTCGTCTCCGACGAGGTCCGTCCCCGCGACGACCTTCGCGGTCGGGAAGGAGCCGGGCTCGACGATCGTCCCGTTGTCCTTCGCGAAGTCGTCCGGGTTGCCGGAGCCGCCGAAGTTGGCGTGGAAGTAGTCGATCCCCGTGTCGAGGATCGCGATCTTCACCCCGTCCCCGGTCAGCCCGAGGTCGGCCCAGGCGTCGTTCCCCTCGACGTACTGCACGCCCGCCGTGTTGTCCCGCTCGAAGACGCGCGAGGGGAAGACGCGCTCCACGCCTGGAAGCGCCGCGAGGGCGGGGATGGCGCGGAGGGGAGCGCGGACGGCGATCCCGTTGTAGGCGTCCTGGTAGTCGAAGAGCACCCGGCCGCCCGCCTCCTGGATGCGCCCCTGCAAAGCGTCTTGGGCCGCCTTGAGCTCGGCCCGCAGCGCGTCGCGCTCCGGCTTGGAGAGGTCCCTCCCCTGGCGGCGGGCCTGCGCGACCCGCTCGGCGACCGAGTCGCCGCGCACCTTGAGGATGACGGTGACTTGGCGCTCCTCCGAGAGGGCGGCTGGCAGCCAGCCGGCGCGCTGCACGAGCGAGGTGTCGAGACGGGTGAACGAAGCGAGCGCCGGCGACTCCTCCTCGGCGACCGCTCCCTGGGCGGCGAGCGCGAGCACCCCTGTCACCGCCGCCGCCGCGGCGAGGACGGCGAGCAGGCGCCCGCGCCCCCGAGCGCGTCTTTCTCTGTTCATAGCCTCTCCCCTTTCAGCTCAGGCTTGACGCATCGTGCGCCCCCACCGGGCGGACCGATCCTAGACCGCCGTGCCGCCGTGCGCAACACCGGGGCGGGGCGCCGGCGGCGCCGCCCGGCGCCGCTACCCGTGAATCGTGGCGATGAGCGGGATGAGCAGGATGGCGACGATGTTCGCGATCTTGATCATCGGGTTGATCGCGGGGCCGGCGGTGTCCTTGTAGGGGTCGCCGACCGTGTCCCCGGTCACGCCGGCGGCGTGCGCCTCCGAGCCCTTCCCGCCGTAGAGGCCGTCCTCGATCGTCTTCTTCGCGTTGTCCCAGGCGCCGCCGCCCGAGGTCATGGCGATGGCGAGGAAGAGCCCGGTGACGATCGTCCCGATCAGCAGGCCGCCCAGCATCTCCGGCTTGATGATCCCGACCACGATCGGGATCGCGACCGGGATCAGGGCGGGCACCATCATCTCCTTGATCGCCGACCCGGTGACGATCGAGATCGCGCGCGAGTAGTCGGGCCGCGAGGTGCGCTCCATGATCCCCGGGTTCTCGCGGAACTGGCGGCGCACCTCCTCCACCACCTCGCCGCCCACGCGCCCCACCGCCTGCATGGCGAGCGAGGCGAAGAGGAACGGCATCAGCCCGCCCACGAACAGGCCCGCGATCACCCACGGGTCGCTCAGCTGGAACGCCACCCGCAGCCCCTCCTCGGCGAGCCCGTGCACGTACTCGTCGAACAGGATGAGGGCGGCGAGCCCGGCGGAGCCGATCGCGTACCCCTTCGTCACCGCCTTCGTCGTGTTGCCGACCGCGTCCAAGGGGTCGGTGATCCCGCGCACCGAGTCGGGGAGCTCCGCCATCTCCGCGATGCCGCCGGCGTTGTCCGTCACCGGCCCGTACGCGTCCAAGGCGACGATGAGGCCCGTCATCGAGAGCTGCGCCATGACCGCGACCCCGATCCCGTACAGCTCCTCGCCGGCCGTGTAGTAGGCGCCGACGATCCCGGCGGCGATCACGATCACGGGCAGCGCCGTCGCCTGCATGCCGACGGCGAGCCCGGCGATGATGTTCGTCGCGTGCCCGGTCTGGGAGGCGGCGGCGATCTTCTTCACCGGGCCCCAGCGGGTGCCCGTGTAGTACTCGGTGATGGCGACGAGGAGGAAGGTGACGGCGAGGCCGATCAGCGCCGACCCGTACAGGTTCCAGAAGCTGAACTCGGCCCCGTCGTAGGCGAGCGTGACCGGGATGAAGCCGAGCGCGGAGAGCGCCGTGGCGATCACGACGCTCCGGTAGAGCGCGTTCATGATCGCGTTCTGCCCCCGGCCGACCCGGGTGAAGAGGGTGCCGATCACGGAGGCAAGCACGGAGACGCCGCCGAGGGCGAGCGGGTACAGCCAGAGGCTCGTGTCCTCGAAGCCGATCCCGAGCAGCATGACCGCGACCGCGGTCACGGCGTAGGTCTCGAACAGGTCGGCCGCCATCCCCGCGCAGTCGCCGACGTTGTCGCCCACGTTGTCCGCGATCACGGCCGGGTTGCGCGGGTCGTCCTCGGGGATGCCGGCCTCGATCTTCCCCACCAAGTCGGCGCCGACGTCCGCCGCCTTCGTGTAGATGCCGCCGCCGAGCCGGGCGAAGACGGAGATCAGGGAGCCGCCGAAGGCGAGCCCGACGAGGTCGTCGACGGCCGACTCGGGGCTGTTCCCGAGCCACCCCGTCAGCACCCAGTAGTAGCCGGCGACCCCGAGCAGGCCGAGGCCGACGACGAGCAGGCCGGTGACGGAGCCCGCTCGGAAGGCGACCTTGAACGCCGGCTGCAGGCCCTCCCGGGCGGCCTCGGCGGTGCGCACGTTGGAGCGCACGGCCACGTTCATGCCGATGAAGCCGGCGGCGCCGGAGAAGACGGCGCCGATCAGGAAGCCGAAGGCCGTGCCCCAGCCGAGCTCGCCGTACAGGCCGAGGAGGAGGAAGGGGACGACCGCCACCGCCGCGATCGTCGTGTACTGCTTGCGCAGGTAGGCGGCTGCGCCCTCCTGGACGGCGCGGGCGATCTCCTGCATCCGCTCGCTCCCCGCGGGCTGGCGGAGGAGCCACCAGATCAGCCACAGGCCGTAGAGGACGGCGACGGCGGCGCACGCGAGCGCGAAGGCGACGGGGCGGTCGACGAAGAAGTCCATGTTCCTCCGGGTGGGAGAGCCGTGACAAACCGAGCGCCGAGGGGGCTCGGCGCGGCGGATTATCTATCACAGGCGGCGGAGGCGGCCGGCGGACACCCGCCCGCAGCGCGGCGCCCCGGCCGCGCCGCGCCGGGGCGCCTCCTTACACGCGCGCCCCCTGCAGGGCGCGCGCGCAGACGTCGTCCGGCTGCGGCCCGATGCGGGGGATGGCGGCGAAAAGGAGCTCGCGGAGCCGCGCGTTGTTCTCGGCGAAGACCTGGACGACCCGCTCCGCGCTGACCGGCTCCGAGCCCTCCACCCCCACGTCGTAGTCGGTGACCATGGCGACCGTCGCGTAGCAGAGCGCGAGCTCGCGGGCGAGGTGGCACTCGGGGTAGGCGGTCATGTTGACCACGTCCCATCCCATCGCCTGGAACCAGCGCGACTCCGCGCGCGTGGAGAAGCGCGGCCCCTGGATCACGACCACGGTGCCGCCGTCGTGCACGGGGATGCGAAGCTCGCGCGCGGTCTCCACGAGGACGCGCCGCAGGTCCGGGCAGTACGGGTCGGCGGCGGAGACGTGCGTCGTCTCCGGCCCCTCGTAGAACGTGTCCCGGCGCCCCCAGGTGCGGTCGACGAACTGGTCGCAGACGACGAACGTCCCCAGCTCCAGGTCGGCCCGGAGCGAGCCCGAGGCGCAGGGGCCGAGCAGGCGCCGCACGCCGAGCTCGCGCATCGCCCACACGTTCGCGCGGTAGTTGATCTGCGCGGGCGGCAGCTCGTGGCGGCGGCCGTGCCGGGGGAGGAAGGCGACCCGCCGGCCCGCGATCTCGCCCACGACCGGCGGCGCCGAGGGCGGCCCGTAGGGCGTCTCCAGCTCGACCTCCTCGGCGCCGTCGAAGAGCTCGTAGAAGCCCGAGCCGCCGAAGATGCCGATCTCAGCGTCCGCCGCCCGCCTCCTCGTCGCCGCGCCCGCCACCCGCGCCCGGCTCGGGGGCGGCCTCCTCGGGCGCGGCCTCCTCGGGCGCGGCCTCCCCCTCGCCGGCGGGCTCTGCCGTCTCAGCCGCACCCTCGTCCTCGCCGGCGGGCTCCTCCCTCCGGGGGGCCGGCTCCGCCGCGGCCCGGGGCTGCTCCCGCCCTTCCTCGGCCGGCGTCGCCTCCTCCTCGGAGACCGCCTTCGCGAAGGCGAGCTGGAGGTTCACGCGGGCCTGCTCCAGGTCGCGCACGACCTGCTCCTCCACGCCCCCCTCGCGGAGGACGGGCTCGAGCGCGCGCAGCGCCTCGATCGCGAGCCGCGCCTGTCGCAGGTCGCGCGCCTCCCGCGAGACCCGGCGGAAGCCGAGCGACACGGCGGCGGTCAGCGACTGGACGAGGACGTCCCCGATCGCGACCCGGTCGAGCGCCTCCCGCAGCTCCTCCTCGGTCGGCATGCGGGCTTCCCGCCGCTCCTCAGCCACCGATCCTCTCCGTCGCCCGCACCTGCTCGGCGTAGATCTCCTGCAGCGACGCCCCTTCCTCGTAGCGCTCGATCTGCCGCTCGGCCGCGTTGCGCTCGGGGAGGGCGAGGTAGGAGGCGGCGCCGATCGCCTCCGCGGCGGGGAGCGCCCACTCGATCAGCTCCTCCAGCCGCTGGCGGGCCGGCACCGGCTCCCCGCGGGCGAAGTCGAGCAGCTCCCCGGAGAGGCCGTAGCGGATCGCCCGCCACAGGTTCTCCTCGATCAGGCGATGCGGCAGCAGCTCCACCGGCTCCCCCGCGTCGTAGGCGAGCGCCGTGCGCACGACCACCGAGGCGGCGAGCGCGGCGAGCGACTGCGCCTCGGCCAGCTCGGGCTGGCCGTCGCAGATCCGGATCTCGACCGTGGGGAAGGCGAGGTGCGGGCGCACGCTCCACCAGATCTGCGTGTGCTCCGTGATCGAGCCGGTGTCGTAGAGGAAGCGCACGAACCGCTCGTACTCCTGCCAGGAGGGAAACGCGTCGGGGACGCCGCAGCGGGGGAAGAAGCGGGTGAAGATCTGGCTGCGGGCCGAGTGGAGCCCGGTGTTGACGCCCTCCACGAACGGCGAGCTGCAGGAGAGGGCGAGCAGCTCCGGGAGCAGGTTGCGCAGGCCGGCGTGGACGGCGATCGCCCGGTCGGGCCCGTTCACCGCCACGTGCACGTGCAGCCCGAAGGTGTTGTTGCGCCAGACGACGTAGCGGAGGATCTCGTCGTTTCGCCGGTAGTGCGGCGTGTCGATGATTCGCTGCTTCTTCCAGTCCGCCCAGGGGTGGGTGCCGGTGGCGCCGAGGAGGAGGCCCATGGGCTCGACGAGCCCCTGCAGCTGCGCCCGCCGCTCGGCCATGGCCGCGGCCGCGTCCGGGAAGGTCTCCTGCTTCCCGGTGCGCACCTCCACCTCGGAGGCGATCAGCTCCCCCACGAGGTGGTCTGCGAGCGCCGTGCCCTCCGAGGCGGCCTGCACCTCCTCGAAGCGGTTCACCAGGTCGAGCGTCTCCGGGTCGAGGAGCGCGAACTCCTCCTCCACCGCGAGCGTGAAGTCCTCCGCCTCCTCGAACTGCTTGCGCGCGAGCGCGATCTGCTCGTCCGGTGAGAGCTTCTGCTCCTCGCCCATCCCGCCCGAGCTTATGCGAAGCGCTCCCCGAGGCTGAGGGCGAGAAGACGCTCGGCGACGCTCGCCCAGCTCCAGCGCGCCTCCGCCGCCCGGCGGGCGGCCGCCGACAGGGCGCGGCGCTCGCGGGCGGGGAGGGCGAGCAGCTCGCGCAGCCGCTCCCGGAGCGCGTCCGCGTCCCCGGTCGGGAAGGAGGCGAGGCGCCGGAGCCCGGGCGGGTACTCCGCCTCGAGCCCGTCCGCGATCTCCGCCAGCCCGGAGTGGCGGGCGACGAGCGGCGGGCAGCCGGCGGCCGCGGCCTCCGCGGCCACCATCCCGAACGCCTCGGGGAAGATCGAGGGGACGACGCAGGCGTCCGCGAGCGCGAGCAGGTGGACGAGGTGGCGGTGCTCGAGCGGGCCGGTGAAGAGGACGCGCGCGGGGTCGGCGCGGGCCTCGAGCTCCCGCCGGTAGTCGCCGAAGCCGGCGACCACGGCGCGCGCGTCCAGCCCCTCGAGCGCCTCCAGGAGCACGTGCACACCCTTGTTCCGGAGCAGCTTCCCGAAGTAGACGACGGTCGGCCGCTTCCCGGCGAGGAAGGCGGCGAGCCGCTCGGCGTTCCCTTCGTCGGGCAGGCGCTCCTCGGCGTTCCCGGGGTTCGGCGGGTCGCGGCGCGCCTCCGCGAGCAGCCCGGCGAGCGCCTCCGCGCGAGGGCGCGGCCGCCACTCTTCGACGTCGACCCCGGGCGGCACCTCGTACACGCGCTCCACGTGCCCGCACACCTCCTCGAGCACGGAGCGGATGTGCGCGGAGCCGACGAAGACGGCGGCGGCGCCCGCGAGCGCCTCCCTCCCCCAGGCTGCGAGCTCCGGACGCCCGCGCAACGAGTACTCGAGCTCCGAGCCGTGTGCCTTCACCGCGTAGCGGGCGCCGGAGGCGGCGCCGACCGCACCGCCGAGCAGCACGTGGTTGCAGAAGACGAGGTCGGCAGGAAGGCGCTCGCGGACGGCCGCCGCGTTCGCCTCCACCCAGCGCTCGAGCGCGTCGCGCGGGCAGTCCTGGAGCAGCCGCGCCTCGTAGCCCGGGTAGCGGTCGAGGACGAAGACCGGGAGCAGGCCGCCGACCTCCGGCCGGGCCGCCTCCGCGCCGCCCAGGTCGTAGCGCTCGGGGTGCGGCTCCTGGCTCAGCACCACGACCTCGTGCCCGGCCCGGCTCCACTCCCGGGCGAGCTGCCGCGTGTACACGTTCGAGCCCGTGCCCCCGAGCAGGTACCCGTGCCAGAGAACGATCCTCAAGGCCACCCGGGCGGCTCTCCCTCCACGCCCGCGCCGCGCGCGCCGCCCCGCTCAGGCGAGGTGGAAGTAGAGGGCGTAGAGGAGGTCGGCGGCCGGGTTGGAGCTGTGCACCTGGACGTCCGGCGGCGTGTGGATCAGCGCCTCCGAGTAGTTGAAGATGATCTTCACGCCCGCGTCGACGAGCGCGTCCGCGACCTCCTGCGCGCTCTCCGCCGGGACCGCGATCACGCCCACGATGATGTTCCGCTCCCGGCAGACCCGGCCCAGCTCGTCCATCGAGCGGACGACGAGGTCGCCGACGCGGGTCCCGATCTTGGCCGGGTCGTTGTCGAAGACGGCCGCGATCGTGATCCCGTGCTCGGCGAAGATCGGCGAGCTCGCGATCGCGCTTCCCAGGCGCCCGGCCCCGACGAGGGCGATGTTGTGCTGCCCCTGGGTGCGCAGGATCTTGCGGATCTCCTCGAGCAGGGCGTCCGTGCGGTAGCCGACGCCGCGCTTGCCGAACTTGCCGAAGCCGGAGAGGTCGCGGCGTATCTGGGTGGCGTTGATGTTCGTGTACTCCGCGATCTCCTGGGAGGAGATGCGCTCCTTCCCCATCTTCTTCGCCTGGGTCAGCACCTGCAGGTACCTGCTCAGGCGCGCCGCCACCCCGACGGTCAGACGCTCGGCCACGTGGTCCCCCTTCGTCCTCGCTTGTGACAAGGACAGCGATTCTGCCAGCGCCCCGGCGGACGGCGTCCGCGCAACCGTCGCCGCTCAGCCGCCCGCGAGCCGCTCCCGGAGCGCGTCCGGGGGCACGAAGTAGACGAACGCCCGCTCGCCGTCGATCTCGAGCACGGGCAGGTGCGCCCGGTAGCGCGCCTCCAAGGCGGGGTCGCCGGAGACGTCCACCGTCTGGAGCTCGAAGCCGAGCTCCGCGCGGGCCGCCTCCACGACCTCGAGCGCGCGCTCGCAGAGCGCGCAGCCGGGCGCCTGGTAGAGGACGACGCGCGCTACGGGTACAGGCCCCGCGTGGTCGTCGCCTCCGCGACCCGCTGCACGGCGAGCCCGTAGGAGGCCATGCGCATGCTCGTCCCGTACCGCTCGCGCGTGTGCCAGACCTCCTCGAAGGCGCGGGCGACGATGTCGTGCAGCTTCGCGTTCACCTCGTCCTCGTGCCAGAAGTACTCCTGCAGGCCCTGCACCCACTCGAAGTAGGAGACGACGACCCCCCCGGCGTTGGCGAGCACGTCCGGGAGGACGAGGATCCCGCGCTCCTCGAGGATCGCGTCCGCGGCCGGGGTGACCGGGCCGTTCGCGCCCTCGCAGATCACCTGCGCCTTCACCCGGTCCGCGTTCTCCTCGGTGATCACCTGCTCGAGCGCGCAGGGCGCGAGGACGTCGCAGGGGAGCTCGATGAGCTCCTCGTTCGTCACCGGCTCCGCGTTCGCGAGCCCCTCCAGGATGCCGCGCTCCTGCTTGTGCGCGAGCGCCGCCGGCACGTCGATCCCGTTCGGGTTGTAGACGCCGCCCCGCGAGTCGGAGACGGCGACCACCTTCGTCCCCGCGAGATGGAGGAGGCGCGCCAGGTTCGCCCCCACGTTCCCGAAGCCCTGGATCGCGACCGAGAAGTCGGTGAACCGGGCCCCCTGCTTGGCCGCGAGCGCCTGGATGCAGTAGAGGGCCCCGCGCGCGGTCGCCTCCTCGCGGCCGAGCGAGCCGCCGACGGAGAGCGGCTTGCCCGTGACCACGCCGAGCACGGAGTGGCCCTTGTTCATCGAGTAGGTGTCGAAGATCCAGGCCATGACGCGGGCGTCCGTGCCCACGTCGGGCGCGGGGATGTCGCGCTCCGGGCCGATCTCGTTGATGATCTCGGTCGTGTAGCGGCGCGTCAGCCGCTCCAGCTCGCGCGCCGACAGGGTCTTCGGGTTGCAGATCACGCCTCCCTTGGCGCCGCCGAACGGCAGCCCCATGAGGGCGCACTTCCAGGTCATCCACATCGCGAGCGCCTTGATCTCGTCGAGGGTGACGTCCGGGTGGTAGCGGATGCCGCCCTTCGAGGGCCCGCGGGCGATGTTGTGGGTGACGCGGTAGCCGGTGAAGACCTCGATCGCCCCGTCGTCCATCTGCACCGGGATCGACACCTCGACCGCCTTCTTGCACTCCGAGAGGACGCGGACGAGGTTGGGGTCGATCGCGAAGATCTCCGCCACCCGCCGCAGCTGGCTCCTCGCGATCTCGAACGGGTTCTCGCGAAGGTGCGATGGCGCCTCTGCCGTTGACATGCGTTCCACCTCCTGCCGCCGCGCCGAGTATATGCCCGCTCAGGGCACCCGGTACGCCACGCGCTCGACCTGGCGCCGGGTCCCGTCCCCGGGGCGCGCCACCACCCGCACGGTGTACACGCCCCGGCGCAGGCGCTCGCCCCCGGGGCCGCGACCGGTGAGCCCGAACGCGTAGCGGCCGGGGAGGAGCTCCCGCCGGCGCGCGAGCACGCCCAGCAGCCGCTCCCCGCGCCACAGCTGCACCTCGAGCGTCTGGAGCGGCCGGATCTGCGGGCCGGGCTCGAGCCCGACCGCGCCGGCGACGAGCTCGAGCACGGCGGGCGTCGCGTCGGACACGCGCCCGGCGGGCGGGCGCAGCCGCACCCGGGCGAGGAGGTCGGCGTCCGCGGCGGGGACGGCTACCGCCCAGGGCAC
>DATLYP010000033.1:0-2464 GCA_035574655.1 Gaiellaceae bacterium | reverse complement strand
GCTCGGACGCGGTCGCCGTCGGGATGGGGACCGTGCGCTCGGACAACCCGCGGCTGGACGCGCGCGGCGTCCCCGTCCGCCGCCAGCCCCGCCGGCTCGCGTTCGGCCGCGGGCCGCTCCCCGAGGGCTCGGAGCTGGAGCTGCGGCGGGGGCCGCTCGGCGAGGAGCTGCGCGCGCTCGCCGCGGAGGGGGTGCAGTCGCTCCTGCTCGAGGGCGGCCCCACGCTCGCGGCCGCGTTCCTCGCCCAGGACTTGGTGGACAAGCTGCTCGTCTTCGTCGCCCCCCGCCTCGCCGGGGCGGGGCCGCCGATGCTGGCCGCGCTGCCCCGGCCGCTGGAGCTGACCCGCCTCGAGGCGCGCGCCGTCGGGGCCGACGTGCTGCTGCAGGCGTACCTCCACGAGCCCTGAGCCGCGAGTACCGTAGGAGCGTGTTCACCGGGATCGTCCGCGAGCTGGGGCGCGTCGCCGCCGCCCACGGCGGGGAGCGGGGGCTCGCGCTCACGGTCGAGGCGCCCGCGACGGCGGCCGAGGCGCGCGTGGGCGACTCGGTCTGCGTGAACGGCTGCTGCCTGACGGTCGAGCGCGTCGAGAACGGCCGCCTCTCCTTCCACGTCGTCCCCGAGACGCTCGCCCGGACGACCCTCGGAGGCCTGCGGCCGGGGGACGCCGTCAACGTCGAGCCCGCGCTCCGCGTCGGCGATCCGCTCGGCGGCCACTACGTGCAGGGGCACGTGGACGCCGTGGGCCGCATCCAGTCCGTGGAGGCCGAAGGAGAGGGGCTGCGGGTGCTGATCGAGGCGCCGTCCGAGGTGCTGCGCTACTGCGTCGAGAAAGGGTCGATCGCCGTGGACGGCGTCTCCCTGACCGTCGCCGAGGTGCACGAGGACGCCTTCGGCGTCGCGCTCGTCCCGCACACCCTGGAGGCGACCTCGCTCTCGGCGCTCGCGCCCGGGCGCGGGGTGAACCTGGAGGCGGACGTGCTCGCCAAGTACGCGGAGCGCCTGCTTCGAGCCGCCTCCGGGTGAGGGCTACGATCCGGCCGTGAGCGTGGACGTGCAGGCGCCGGAGACCGCGTCGCCGTTCGCGACGATCGAGGAGGCGCTCGAGGACATCCGCTCGGGCAAGTTCGTCGTCGTCGTGGACGACGCCGACCGTGAGAACGAGGGCGACCTGACCATCGCCGCGCAGTTCGTGACGCCGGAGGCGATCAACTTCATGGCGACGCACGCTCGCGGCCTGATCTGCCTCTGCCTCACGCCGGAGCGCTGCGACGAGCTCGGCCTACGCCCCATGACCGAGCGCAACGAGACCCCGCTCGGCACCGCCTTCACCGTCTCCATCGAGGCGCGGGAGGGCGTCTCGACCGGCATCTCCGCCCACGACCGGGCGCGCACGATCCAGGTCGCGATCGACCCGCGCTCGCGGCCCGAGGACCTGATCCAGCCGGGCCACGTCTTCCCGCTCCGGGCGAGGCCGGGGGGCGTCCTCCAGCGCGCAGGGCAGACGGAGGCGGCCGTCGATCTCGCCCGCTTGGCCGGCCTCAACCCGGCCGGCGTCGTCTGCGAGATCATGAACGAGGACGGGACGATGGCCCGCGTGCCCGACCTCGCCCGCTTCTGCGCGCGGCACGGGCTGAAGATGATCACCGTCGCCGACCTGATCGAGTACCGGCGGCGCCGCGAGAAGCTCGTGGAGCGCGTCGTCTCCGTGCGGCTGCCCACCGAGTTCGGGGAGTTCCAGGCGATCGCCTACCGGGAGCTGCTCACGGACAAGCAGCACGTAGCGCTCGTCAAGGGCGAGGTGCAGGGGCAGGAGAACGTGCTCGTCCGCGTCCACTCCGAGTGCCTGACCGGGGACGTCTTCCACTCGCTGCGCTGCGACTGCGGCGAGCAGCTCGAGCACGCGCTCGAGCGCATCGAGGCGGAGGGCCGGGGCGTGCTCCTGTACATGGCGCAGGAGGGGCGCGGGATCGGCCTCCTGAACAAGCTCAAGGCGTACGAGCTGCAGGAGGCGGGGTTGGACACGGTGGAGGCGAATCTCGAGCTCGGCTTCCCGGCGGACGCGCGCGAGTGGGGGATCGGCAACCAGATCCTCGCCGACCTGGGGCTCAGCACCATCCGGATCCTCACGAACAATCCCCGCAAGCTGACCGGACTGGACGGATACGGGCTGACGGTGGTCGAGCAGGTCCCGATCGAGGTGGAGCCAACCCCGGAGAACGCGCACTACCTCGCCACCAAGCGGGAGAAGCTCGGGCACACGATCACGCGCATCCACCATCAGGGCCGGCGGCTGGATCCGGAGCCGGGCGGGGAGGAGGACGCGTGAGCAGGGATCTCGAGGACTCGAGCGAGAACGTCCTCGCCGGGTGGTCGCGGCGCGTGGATGCGGGGCTCGCGGCGGAGGGCGAGCGCGAGGGGCTCGGGAGCGCGGGCGCGGGCGCCGAGGGTCTGGACGCGCCCGCC
>DATLYP010000032.1:0-26160 GCA_035574655.1 Gaiellaceae bacterium | reverse complement strand
GCGCGGCTCACGCCCGCCTGCCCCCGGCGCGCGCCAGGTAGGTCTCGAGCAGGTGGGCGGCGGCGCGGGCGTCCTCGGGCGCGCCGCCCCGGCCCCGGGCGGCGAGCGCGGTCGTGAAGCGCTCGTCGAGCGTCTCCACCGGGACCGGAAGCGCCGCCCGCAGGGCCTGCACGAACGCCTCCGTCTCCTCGGCCTGCCGCCCCCGCTCGCCGCGCAGGGTCAGCGGCAGGCCGACGACGACGACGTCCGGCCGCTCCGCCTGCACGAGCGCGCGGATCCGGGCGAGGCCCTCGGGCGAGGCGGCCCGCTCCACGACCCCGAGCGGCCGCGCGAGCGTCCCCGTGGGGTCGGAGACGGCGACGCCGGTGCGCACGGCGCCGTAGTCGAGCGCGAGCGCCTTCACAGGGCGGCGAGGATGAGCCGCTCCGCCTCCGCGAGCGCCTCCGGCAGCTTCGCCGGGTCGCGCCCGCCGGCGCGCGCCATCGTCGGTCGGCCGCCGCCGCCCCCGCCGACGATCGCCGCCGCCTGCCGGACGACGTCGGACGCGCTCACCCGCTCGGCCACCGCCGGGTCGAAGTTGGCGACGAGGTGCACCTTCCCGTCCTCGCGCGAGCCGAGGACGACCGCCGCCGGGGCGTGGCGCTGCTTGAAGCGGTCGGAGAGGGCGAGCAGGGCGTCCGGGTCGAGACCCTCGACGGAGTGCACGATCACGCTCACCCCGCCCTCGACCCGCACCTCCGGCTCCGGCACGGCCTCGGCCAGGGGTGCGGCCGGCTTCGCCTTCGCTCGGCGGCGCGCGTCGGCGAGCTGCGCCCGCAGCTCCTCCGCCTCGCGCGCCCGCTCTCGCAGGTACGCCCAGGCGGCGCCGGAGGTGACCGCCTCGATCCGGCGCACGCCCGCGCCCACCGAGCCCTCGGAGAGGATCGCGAACCCGCCGATCTCGGCCGTCGAGCCGACGTGCGTGCCGCCGCAGAGCTCGAGCGAGTAGCCGGGGATCTCGACCACCCGCACGATCTCCCCGTACTTCTCGCCGAAGAGCATGACCGCGCCCAGCCGCCGCGCCTCCTGGAGCGGCGTCTCGAACACGTGCACGGGCAGGTTCTCGAAGATCTTCTCGTTCACGCGCCGCTCCACCTCCTCCCGCTCCTCGGCGGAGAGCGCCTGCTCGTGCGTGAAGTCGAAGCGCAGCTTGTCGGGACGGACGGCCGAGCCCGCCTGCCGCGCGTGCTCGCCCAGCACCTCCCTGAGCGCCTTGTGCAGGAGGTGGGTGGCGGTGTGGTTGCACATCGTCGGGAAGCGGACCCGCCAGGGGACGACCGCCCGCACGCGGTCTCCGTCCCGGAAGCCCTCGCCCCGGAAGAGGAGCGCCTGGTCGCCGTCGAAGCGGTAGGCCTCGGCGAGCTCCGCCCGAACCTCCGGCCTGCCGTCGAGCTCGATCCAGCCCTGGTCGCTGACCTGCCCCCCGCCCGCCGGGTAGAAGGGCGACTCGCGCAGCTTGGCCAGGAAGAGCCCGTCCCCGAGCTCCTCGAGCGCGCCGATCTGGGTGAGCACGTCCAGCTTCTCGTAGCCCACGAACTCGGTCTCGAACCCGGCCTCGCGCGCGAAGCGGGCGGCGCGCTCCGCCTCGGCGGCGCCCACCCCCCGGGAGATCGCCCGGTGGCGCTCCATCGCCGCCTGGTAGCCGTCCAGGTCCACGCTCTGCCCGCGCTCCTTCGCGAGCTCGACCGTCAGCTCGAGCGGGAAGCCGTACGTGGCGGCGAGGGTGAAGGCGTCCTCGCCGGAGATCGTCTCCCGCCCGGCGAGTTCCTCGAAGAGCCTGAGGCCGCGCTCGAGCGTCTCCAGGAAGCGCTCCTCCTCGGCGCGGATGACGCGCTCGATCTCCGCCTGGCGCTCCCGCAGCTCCGGGTAGGCGTCGCCCATCTGCTCGACGACGGCGGCCGGCAGCCGGTACAGCCCCTCGAGCCCGATCCGCTGCGCCTGCTGCACCGCCCGGCGGACGATTCGGCGCAGCACGTACCCCCGGCCCTCGTTCGAGGGCATGACACCGTCCGCGACGAGGAAGGTCATGCCCCGCCCGTGGTCGGCGAGGATCCGGTGCGCCTTCGTCGCCTGCGGGGAGTCCCCGTACGCCACCCCCGACTCGGCGGCGATCCAGGCCATGATCTTCTGGTAGCCGTCCGTCTCGTACACGGAGCGGACGTTCTGCAGGATCGCCGCTCCCCGCTCGAGCCCCATGCCCGTGTCGATGTTCTGGGCGGGCAGCCGGGTGAGCGTCCCGTCCGCGTGCAGCTCGTACTCCATGAAGACGAGGTTCCAGAACTCGAGGAAGCGCTCGCAGCGGGAGCAGCCGGGCTTGCAGTCCGGCTCGCCGCAGCCGTGCTCCGGCCCCCAGTCGAAGTAGAGCTCGGAGTCGGGCCCGCACGGCCCCGGCCCGCCGACCGACCAGAAGTTCTCCGAGCTCGGGAGGGGCACGATCCGCTCCGCCGGCATCCCCACCTTCTGCCAGAAGCCGATCGTCGCCTCGTCCGGGCCGAGGCCGAGGTTGGGGTCGCCGGCGTGCACGCTGACCCAGATCCGGTCCCAGTCCAGGCGCATCCGCTCGCGCACGAACTCGGCCGCGTACTCGATCGCGCCCTCCTTGAAGTACTGCCCGAACGAGAAGTTGCCGAGCATCTCGAAGAAGGTCAGGTGGTGCCCGTCCAGGCCGACCGAGTCGATGTCCTGGGTGCGGAAGCACTTCTGGACGGTGGTGGTGAGCGGCGCGGGCGGCGGCTCCAGGCCCAGGAAGTAGGGCATCTGCGGCTGCATGCCGGCGGAGGTGAGCAGGGTGGAGTGGTCCTCCGGGCGGGGGATCAGGGAGGCGGAGGGGACGCGCAGGTGGCCGCGCTCCTCGAAGAAGGAGAGGAACCCCTCGCGGAGCTCGGGCGTCGTGCGCATATCCCGGGATTCTACGAGCGGCCCTTCCGCCGCCCGCCCAGGCCCGGCTACCCGGGCGGCCCGGCGGCCGCGCCCCCGCCGGCGGCCTGCGCGGAGGCGCGCAGCTCCTCCTCGAGCTCCCGCTCCCGGCGGGCGGCGGCCTCCCTCGCCACCTGCAGCGCCTCCCCCAGGTCGCGGTGCGCGCGGAAGGCGGCGGCCCCGTGCGAGACGGCGGCGGCGAGGCTCGTCACCTTCTTCACCGGCGTCGTGACCGCGGTCGACACCGCCCGCACGGCCGTGTCCGCGCTCTCCGCCATCGCCACCGCGCTGTCCGTGACCACGTCCAGCTTGTCCAGCTGGTCGTTCACGCGGTCGACGGTGCCCCCCGCCTTCACGAGCACCGGCAGGAAGTCGCGCTCCGTGCCCTTGATGAAGGAGGTGAGGCGGCCGAAGGTGCCGCCGAGGCGGACGAGCATGTACGCGAGCGCGAGCCCGGTCAGGGCGAAGAAGGCGGCGAGCGCGTAGTTGAGCACGTCGCTCGAGAGGGAGGCGAGCACGGTCACGCGATCCTACTTCTTCCCGCTCAGGACGCAGCCCGAATCACGCCCGCCCCAACGACGGCGTCCCCGTCGTAGAGCGCGGCCAGCTGGCCGGGCGCGACCGCGTACGCCGGCTCCTCGAGCTCGAGCGCGAAGCCCCCCTCCCCGGCGCGCACGCGGGTCGGGACCGGGTCCGAGCGGTAGCGCAGCTTCGCCTGGGCGCGGCGCACGGGGGCGTACAGGCGGCCCTCCGCCTCCACCCGACGGGCGGCGAGGGCCTCCCGCGGCCCCACGACGACCCGGTTCGCGGCCGGCTCCGTGCGGAGGACGTACAGGGGCCGCGCGGCGGCCAGCCCGAGCCCACGCCGCTGCCCCGGCGTGAAGCGCCAGTAGCCGCCGTGCCGGCCGAGCAGGCGCCCCTCCTCGTCCACGATCTCCCCCGGCCTCGCCGGCAGGCCGCTCCGCTCGAGGAAGGCCCGGTAGTCGCCCCCCGCGAGGAAGCACGCCTCCTGGCTCTCCGCGCGCGTCGCCGCCGCGAGCCCCGCCCGCGCGGCCTCCGCGCGCGTCTCCTGCTTCGTCTGCTCCCCGAGCGGGAAGCGGATGCGGGCGAGGAGCGCCGGGTCGAGGGGCGCGAGCATGTAGGACTGGTCCTTCTCCGGGTCGGCGGCGCGGCCGAGGAGCCGGACGCCTCCCCGCTCCACGATCCGCGCGTAGTGGCCCGTCCAGAGCTCCTCCGCGCCCGCGCGCCTGGCGAAGGCGAGGAGCGCGTCGAAGCGGAAGGCGCCGTTGCAGCGGGCGCACGGGTTCGGCGTCTCGCCGCGCGCGTAGCCCGAGACGAAGGGGTCGACCACGCTGGCGCGGAACTGCCCGCGCAGGTCGAGGGTGACGTGGGGGAGGCCGAGCGCGTGGCAGGTCGCCCTCGCGGCTGCGACCGCCTCCGGGGAGCAGCAGGCGCGCTCCGCGGAGGGCCCGGCCGGGTCCTGCCAGAGCCGGAGCGTCACCCCCACCGCCTTCGGGCCGGCCCGGAGCAGGGCGACGGCGCTGTCCACGCCGCCGCTCATCGCGACCGCGATCCGCCCCCGCTCCGGGGCGGCGCGGAAGATCGGGCCGAGCGCCGCCGCCAGGGCCTCCACCGCGAGCGGGTCGCCGCCGACGCGCGCCGCCTCGAGCAGGGTGAGCCCCGCGAGCGGGCGCTCCAGGCCCTCCGCGTCCGCGGCGACGATCCGCTCGCCGTCGACCCGCAGGCGGACGGCCGCCCACGCGCCGCCGCGCGTCGCGTCCCCGAGGATCTCGCAGGTGGCCACGGGAGCAGGCTAGCCCCGCCTGCGCCCGACGGCGCCGCGGGGAAGGGTGCTCCACCCTGCCGGTGATGCCCCGGTTCGAGCGAACCCTGGACCTGCCAGGTGGGTGCCGTGCGAGGCGTCGGCGACGCCTATCCCCGACTCCGGCTCCCTTCACGTGAGTGCTGGTTCACGTTTAGGCCGGGGCCACGCACAGGGTCGAGCGCCGACATCCTAGCGGGAGGCGCCGCGGGCGGCGCCCCGGGCGCGGGCTACCCGCCGCCAGCCGCGGTCGCGAAGCGCCACTCGAGCTCCACCGTGCCCTCGATCCCGAGCATGCGCGCGAGCCCCTGCGTCACCTCCAGCTGGCGGCCGGGCTCGACGAGCTTGTTGTCGATCACCTCGGTCAGCACCTGCCGGTCGCGGTAGCGGAGGATCAGCTTCGCGCCGCAGGGGAGGACGGGGTGCGTCACCCCGAGCGAGCGCGGCGTCAGCACCTGGCCGCAGGTCGTCCTGAGCGCGTCCCCCACGGGGCCGCGGGAGCCCGCGAAGGCCGTGTACCAGCCGGCGGGGGCGGGGGCTCCGGCGAAGCCGGGCTCCTCGCCCGGCTCGCCGCGCCGCTCGTTGGCGGCGACCGCGGCCAGGGCGGCGAGCAGCGCGATCCCCGCGAGCACGAGCAGGCGGCCGGGGAGGGAGGTGCTCACGCCGGCCGCTCGAGGACGCGGATGCCGAGCTCGGCGAGCTGCTCGGCGGGAACGGGCGTGGGCGCTCCGGTGAGCGGGTCGGTGCCGCTCGACACCTTGGGGAAGGCGATCACCTCGCGGATGTTCGGCTCGCCCGCGAGCAGCGCGATGAAGCGGTCGAGGCCGAGCGCGAAGCCGCCGTGGGGCGGCGCGCCCATCTGCAGCGCCTCGAGCAGGAACCCGAACTTCTCGCGGGCGTCCTCGTCGCTGAGCCCGAGCACGCGGAAGACCCGCTGCTGCAGGTCCTGGCGGTGGATGCGGATGGAGCCGGAGCCGAGCTCCCACCCGTTCCAGACGAGGTCGTAGGCGAGGGAGAGCACCGAGCCGGGATCGCTCTCGAGGCGCTCTTCGTGCCCGGGGGCGATGCCGGTGAAGGGGTGGTGGCTGAACGTCCACTGCCCGGTCTCCTCGTCCAGCTCGAAGAGGGGGAAGTCGACCACCCACAGGAACTCGTCGCGGCGCTCGTCCACGAGCCCGAGCTCCCGCCCCAGGTGCTGGCGGAGGAGGCCGAGGATGCGCGCCGTCGCCGCCGGCTCGCCCGCGGCGAAGAGGACGGTCGAGCCCGGGTCGGCGCGGAAGGCGCCGAGCTCCCGCTCGGAGAGGAACTTGGCGATCGGCGAGCGGACCTCGCCCCCCTCGTCCACGACCAGGTAGGCGAGGCCCTGCGCCCCCCACTCCCGAACGAGCTCCTCGAGGCGCGCGAGCTCCGCGCGCGAGAAGGCGGCGGGGGCGACGAGGAAGCGCACGGAGGGCGCGCGCGCGAACACGCCGAAGCGCGACCCGCGCGTGACGTCGGTCGCGTCGCGCAGCTCGAGCCCGAAGCGCAGGTCGGGCTTGTCGGAGCCGAAGCGGTCCACCACCTCCCGCCAGGGGAGGCGGGGGAAGGGCGCGGGCGGCGGCTCGCGCCCGAGCGCCTCGAAGGCGGCGCGCACCGCCTCCTCGATCACGTGCAGCACGTCCTCCCGCTCGGGGAAGGCCAGCTCCACGTCCAGCTGCCGGAACTCGAACTGGCGGTCGGCGCGCAGGTCCTCGTCCCGGAAGCAGGTCGCGATCTGGTAGTAGCGGTCGAAGCCGGCGATCATGAAGAGCTGCTTGAAGAGCTGCGGCGACTGGGGCAGCGCGAAGAACTTCCCCGGCTGCAGCCGCACGGGCACGAGGAAGTCGCGCGCGCCCTCCGGCGTCGCGCGCGTCAGGCTGGGCGTCCACAGGTCGACGAAGCCGAGCTCCTCCATGCGCCTGCGGATGGCGGCGACGACGGTCGCGGACAGGCGCAGGTTGCGCTGCATCCGCTCCCTGCGCAGGTCGAGCCAGCGGTAGCGGAGGCGGAGCCCCTCGTCCACGCCCTCCTCGTCGAGCTGGAAGGGGAGCGGCGTGGAGCGGGAGAGGATGCGCAGCTCCTCCACCTGCAGCTCCACCTCCCCGGTCGCCATCTTCGGGTTCACCGTCTCGGGAGCCCGGGCCACGACCTCTCCCCTCGCCTGCAGGACGAACTCGCTGCGCACCTCCTTCGCCGCCTCCGCCGCCGCCGCGGAGCGCTCGGGGTTGACGACGAGCTGCACCGCCCCCGTGTGGTCGCGCAGGTCGATGAAGACGAGCCCGCCGTGGTCGCGCCGGCGCGCCGCCCAGCCGGCGAGCGTCAGGCGGCGGCCGGCGTGCTCGAGCCGCGGCTCGCCGCAGTAGAGGTCGCGCCAGCTCACGCGCGGAGCCTCGCAGAAACCTCGTCCAGGGCGACCTCTTCGTCCGCCCTGCCCGGCCGGCGCAGGGTCGCCCCGTCCGGCCGCACGACCACGACCGTGGCCGCGCCCAGGCGCGCGGCGTGCGTGAGCTGGCCCCGGAGCGAGCGGCGCGCGTAGTCCGTGTCCGCCGCCAGGCCGGCTCGGCGCAGGTCGCGCAGCCAGGCGAGCACGCGCTCGCGCGGCGCCCCGTCCGCGAGCGCGAAGAAGACGTCCGGGGCCGGGGCGGCCGCCTCCACCCCCTCCCGCTCGAGGGCGAGCAGGAGCCGCTCGATGCCGGCGCCGAAGCCGACCCCGGGCGTGGGCGGGCCGCCGATCTCCTCCACCAGCCCGTCGTAGCGGCCGCCCCCGGAGAGGGCGCTCTGGGCCCCCGCCTCGGGACCGACGAACTCCCAGGTCGTGCGCGTGTAGTAGTCGAGGCCGCGCACGAGGGTGGGGACGAGGGCGTAGGGGACGCCGTACGCGTCGAGCGCCGCCCGCACGCCGGCGAAGTGCTCGCGACAGGCCGGGCAGAGGGAGCGGCCGATGCTCGGCGCCTCGCGCAGCGCCTCCCGCACCGACGCCGGCTTCGCCTGTAGGTTGTCGAACACCCGCAGCGGGTTCCGTGCCGCCTTCTCCCGCGTCTCCTCGTCCAGCCGCCCCTCGTTCGCGGCGAGCCAGGCGCGCAGGCGCTCGAGGTACGGCGGGCGGCAGGCCCGGCAGCCGATCGAGTTCAGCTCGAGCGCGAACTCGCGCACCCCGAGCCGCCCGAGCAGGGCGTGGTAGAGCTCGATCAGCTCCGCGTCGAGGGCTGGGTCGTCGGAGCCGATCGCCTCCACCGAGAGCTGCCAGTGCTCGCGGTAGCGGCCCCGCTGCGGCGCCGCGAAGCGGTACATGGTGGCGATCGTGTACAGCTTCACCGGCTGCGGCTGCCGGTGCATGCCGTGCTCGACGTAGGCGCGGCAGATGGGGGCGGTCGCCTCCGGGCGCAGGGTGAGCGAGCGGCCGCCCCGGTCCTGGAACGTGTACATCTCCTTCTGCACGACGTCCGAGCCGGGCCCTGAGGTGCGCTCGAAGAGGGCCGTCTCCTCGAAGACCGGGGTCAGGATCGGCCGGTAGCCGTACAGCGCGCACAGCCGCTCCGCCTCCTCCACCACCCGCCGCCAGAGCGGCTGCTCGGACGGCAGGACGTCGTGGGTTCCGCGCGGCCGCTCGATCCGCCGCCCGCTCACCCGGTCCGCTCCGCGCGGAGCTCGGCGAGGAACGGGTTGCGGGCGAGCTCGGCGCCGAGCGTCGTCGGCGGCCCGTGGCCCGGGTAGACGACCGTCTCCGGCGGGTAGGCCTCGAGCAGCGCGCGGAGCGAGGCGAGGAGCGTCTCCCAGTCCGCGCCCGGCAGGTCGGTGCGCCCCACCGAGCCGGCGAAGAGGACGTCCCCGGAGAAGAGGGCGCCGTCCGCGTGGTAGGCGAGGTGGGCGGGCGAGTGCCCGGGCACGGCGAGCACCTCCAGCTGCAGGCCCGCCGCCTCGATCGTCTCCCCCCCGCGGAGGAGCACGTCCGGCGTCCAAGGCCGGACGGCGACCCCGGCGGGGGCGAGGCCCGCGGGGCTCTCGAGCAGCGCCCGCTCGCCCTCGGGCATGTACACCGGCGCGCCCGTCCCCTCCGCCAGGTCGGCGACGCCGAGCAGATGGTCCCAGTGCCCGTGTGTGACGAGGATCGCGGCGCACCTCGCCCCCAGGCGGGCGAGCGTGAGCCGGATCTCGGCGGCGCTCCCGCTCGGGTCGACGACGGCCGCCTCCGGCGAGGAGGAGTCCGCGCGCACGATGTAGCAGTTGGTGCCGATCGGTCCGAGCGGGAGCTGTTCGACGCGGGGCGGCATGCGGCGGCGGCTCAGCTTCCCCGGGCGCGCTCGGCGCCTTCCCGCTGCCCGCTGCGCCGCAGGTAGGCGCGCCAGAAGAGCCGATCGAGGAAGTAGCTGAAGGGGATGAAGATGGCGACGATGAAGAGCGTCTGGCTCACCTGCTGGGCGAAGGTCAGCTCGCTGGAGAGGAGCATGACCGTCGCGAGCATGATGGGCGCGAAGATCAGCCCCCGCTTGACGCTCCGCGCCCAGGAGGGAGGCTGCGGCTCGCGGAAGCCGCGCCTGCGGGCCGGGGCGCCGCCCTCCCCGCGCGCCTGCTGCTTGCGGCGGACGGGAGCCTCCTCGGGGGGGAGCTCGTTCCCCTCGGCGTCCGTCCACACGTACTCGTGGCGCTGCTCCTTCGCGCGCCGGCGGCGCTGCTTGCGGGTGGGCATGCGGCGATTATGCCCGGCTCTCCCAGACCAGCCGCCCGCCCTGGACGACCGTGTGCACGACCGGGCCCGCGAGGTGGTAGGCGAGGTGGCGCCAGTCCTCGGCGGCGAGCAGGACGAGGTCGGCGTCGAAGCCGGGCGCGACCCTGCCCTTGCGCCCGGCGAGCCCGAGCACGTGGGCGGCGTTCACCGTGCAGGCGGCGAGGGCCTCCTCCGGGGTGAGGCGGAGCTGCGTGCAGGCGAGCGTGCAGACGAGCGGGAGGCTCTCGCAGAAGGCGCTTCCCGGGTTGAAGTCGCTGGCGAGCGCGACCGCCGCGCCCGCGTCGACGAGCGCCCGGGCGGGCGGCATCGGCCGGCCCAGGAAGAGCGCGCTCGCCGGGAGCAGGACGGCCGCGACGTCGCCTCGGGCGAGGGCCGCGACGCCCTCGGGCCCCGTCGCCTCCAAGTGGTCGACGGAGCGGGCGCCGAGCTCGAGCGCGAGCGGGATCGCGCCCGCCTGCGTGAACTGGTCGCCGTGCAGGCGGAGCGCGAGCCCCGCCTCCCGGCAGGCGAGCAGGTACCGGCGGGCTTGCGCCGCGTCGAAGGCGCCCCGCTCCAGGAACACGTCCGCAGCGCTCGCGATACGCGCCGCCTCCGGCAGCACCTCGGCGAGCGCGAAGTCGAGGTAGGCGTCGGCGCCCGCCTTTGCGAACTCCGGGGGGACCGCGTGCGCCCCCAGCCAGGTGGGGACGCCGCCCGCGTCCCGGACGGCACGGAGCTGGGCGAGCTCGGTCTCGCGGTCGAGCCCGTAGCCGGACTTCGCCTCGAACGTCGTCGTCCCCGCCCGGAGCATCCAGCCGACGTGCCGGGCGAGCGCGGCCCGCAGGCCCTCCTCGCCCGCCTCCCGCGTCGCGCGCACGGTGGCGAGGATGCCGCCCCCCGCCGCGTGCAGCTCCTCGTAGCTTGCGCCGGCGGCGCGCAGCGCGAACTCCGCGACCCGGTCGCCCGCGAAGCAGGCGTGGGTGTGGCAGTCGACGAGCCCGGGAACGGCGGAGAGCCCGCGCCCGTCGATCTCCTCCACCTCGCCGGGAAGCGGACGCAGCGCGCGCATGGGGCCGACCTCCGCGACCCGGCCGTCCACGCAGAGCACGTAGGCGCGCTCGACCAGGTCGAGCTCGCGCAGGGCGCGCCCGCGCAGCGGGGCCGAACGGCCGGCGGGGGTCGCGACCTGGGCGAGATCGCGGACGAGCAGGGGCGCGGCGGCGCCGGCCCGGCTCACGCCCAGGGCAGGCCCGGGTCGACGGCGGCGCCCGCCCCGGACCGGCCCTCGCCGGCGGGCGCACGGCTCCCTTCCCCCTGCCTGGCCGGTGTCGGCTCCATCGGCATCGCGCCTTGCCGCTCTCTACAGCGAGGGCAGGTCGAGGCCGTGCTCGCGGGCGGCCTCCAGGGCCTCCTCGTAGCCCGCGTCCGCGTGGCGCATGACGCCCGTGCCGGGGTCGGTGGTGAGCACGCGCTCGAGCTTCTCGGCGGCCGTGTCCGTGCCGTCGGCGACGACAACCATGCCCGCGTGGATCGAGTTGCCGATGCCGACGCCGCCCCCGTGGTGCACGCTGACCCAGGTCGCGCCCGCCGCCGTGTTGACGAGCGCGTTCAGGACCGGCCAGTCGGCGATCGCGTCCGACCCGTCGCGCATCCCCTCCGTCTCCCGGAAGGGGGAGGCGACCGAGCCCGCGTCCAGGTGGTCGCGGCCGATCACGACCGGCGCGGAGACCCGCCCGCTGCGCACGAGCTCGTTGATCGCGAGACCCGCCCGCGCCCGGTCGCCGTAGCCGAGCCAGCAGATCCGCGCCGGCAGCCCCTGGAACGCCACCCGGCCGGGGGCGAGCTCGAGCCAGCGCTGCAGGAGCCGGTCGTGCGGGAAGAGCCGGCGCAGCTCGGCGTCGATCGCGGCGATGTCCTCCGGGTCGCCCGAGAGCGCCGCCCAGCGGAACGGCCCGATCCCGCGGCAGAAGAGCGGCCGGATGTAGGCCGGGACGAAGCCCGGGTATGTGAACGCCTCCGCTACGCCCGCCTCATAGGCCTCTCCCCGGAGGTTGTTGCCATAATCGAAAACGTAGCAGCCGGCCCGGACGTACTCGAGCAGCCCCTGCACGTGGACGGCGATGGAGGCGCGCGCCCGGCGCAGGTACTCGTCCGGGTCGCGGCGGCGGAGCTCCGCCGCCGCCTCCACGTCGAGCCCCTGAGGGACGTACCCGTGGAGCGGGTCGTGGGCCGCTGTCTGGTCGGTGACGAGATCGAAGCGCTCGCCGCGCCGCGCGAGCTCGGGGACGACGTCGGCCGCGTTCCCGAGCAGGCCCACGGAGAGCGGCCGGCGCTCGGCCGCGGCCGCCCGCACACGGGCGAGCGCGTCCTCGAGCGAGTCCGTCGCCTCGTCCAGATAGCGGGTGGCGAGGCGCCGCTCGATGCGCGAGGGGTCGACCTCCACGCAGAGGATGGCGGCGCCGGCCATCGTCGCCGCGAGCGGCTGCGCCCCGCCCATCCCGCCGAGGCCGGCGGTGAGGATCGTCCGCCCGCGCAGGTCCGGCGAGCCGAAGTGCCGCTCGCCGGCGGCGGCGAAGGTCTGGTAGGTGCCCTGCAGGATCCCCTGGGTGCCGATGTAGATCCAGCTTCCCGCCGTCATCTGCCCGAACATCGTCAGCCCGGCCGCCTCCAGGCGCCGGAACTCGTCCCAGGTCGCCCAGCGGGGGACGAGCAGCGCGTTGGCGATGAGCACCCGCGGCGACCACTCGTGGGTCCGGAAGACGCCGACGGGCTTGCCGCTCTGCACGAGCAGGGTCTCGTCCTCGCGCAGGCGCAGGAGCGTGCGCACGATCGCCTTCAGCGCCTCGTGGCTGCGCGCCGCCCGGCCCGTCCCGCCGTAGACGACGAGCCGCTCCGGGTGCTCCGCCACCTCCGGGTCGAGGTTGTTGAGGAGCATGCGCAGCGGCGCCTCCGTCTGCCAGGAGCGGGCGTTGAGCGCGCGCCCGCGCGGCGCCCGGATCGCGCCGAGGTCGCCGCACAGGGCCTCGACCGCGCTCTCGACCGTCGTCGCCGTCATGCGAGGGCTCCGATCGCCGCCTCCGCCGCCGCCAGCACCCGCCCCTCGCGCACCGCCTCCGCGACGCGCTCGATGTCGGCGGCGAGCGAGCGGTCCTCGACGAGCCGCGGCGAGAGCTCGCGCACGAGGTCGTGCACGGCGCGAACGCCGTCTCCGGGCTGCAGCGGCGCCAGGAACTCGATCGCCTGCGCGCCCGCGAGCAACTCGATGGCGAGCGTGCGCTCCGCGTTCGCGAGCACCTGCAGCGCCTTCAGCCCGGACGCGTTCCCCATGGAGACGTGGTCCTCCTGGCCCGCGCTCGTCGGGATGGAGTCCACGCTCGCCGGGTGGGCGAGCACCTTGTTCTCGGAGACGAGGGCGGCCGCCACGTACTGCGGGATCATGAAGCCGGAGTTGAGCCCGCCCTCGACGACCAGGAAGGGCGGGAGCCCCTCGGAGAGGCTCGGGTTGACGAGGCGCTCGATGCGCCGCTCGGAGATGCTCGCGAGCTCGGCCACCGCCATCGCCAGGGCGTCGAGGGCGAAGGCGAGGGGCTGGCCGTGGAAGTTGCCCGCGGAGACGATCTGGCCCTCCTCGAGGAGGACGAGCGGGTTGTCCGTGGCGGCGTTCAGCTCGACCGTCACCGTCGCCTGCGCGTAGTCGAGCAGGTCGCGGCAGGCGCCGTGCACCTGGGGCGCGCAGCGGAGCGCGTACGCGTCCTGCACCTTGTCGCACCAGCGGTGCGACTCGACGATCGCCGATCCCTCCAAGAGCCGCCACACGTTCGCGGCCGCCTCCTGCTGGCCCTTGAGCGGGCGCGCGCGGTGCACGGCGGGGGCGAACGAGGAGCGCGAGCCCTGCAGCCCCTCCAGGGTGAGGGCGCAGGCGAGGTCGGCGGTCGCGGCGAGGCGGCGCGCGCGCACGAGGCCGAGCGCGGCCATGGCGGCCATGAACTGCGTCCCGTTCACGAGCGCGAGCCCTTCCTTGCTCGCGAGGCGGATCGGCTCCAGGCCGACGCGGCGCAGCGCGCTCGCCCCGTCCAGGAGCTCGCCGGCGACGACCGCCTCCCCCTCGCCGACGAGGGGGAGCGCAAGGTGCGCGAGCGGGGCGAGGTCGCCGCTCGCCCCCACGGATCCGCGCGCGGGGACGACGGGGAGCACGCCGCGGTTGAGGCAGGCGAGGAGCAGCTCCACCGTCTCCACCCGCGCGCCCGAGTAGCCCTTGGCGAGCGCGTTCGCGCGCAACAGCATGGCCGCCCGCACGACCTCGTCCGGGTAGGGCTCCCCGACGCCGCAGGCGTGGCTGCGGAGGAGCCGGAGCTGCAGCTCGTCGGCGAGCTCGTCCGGGATGCGGGCGGTCACGAAGCGCCCGAACCCCGTGTTGACGCCGTACGTGTGGTCGCCGCGGATCGTCTCCAGGAGCTCCCGGGAGGCGCGCATGCGCTCCTTCGCCTCCTCCGCGAGCGCCGCCTCGGCCCCGCCGACGGCCACCTCCCACACGTCCTCGAGGGTGAGGCCCTCACCGGTCAGGACGATCGCCGGCACGGCCCGAGTCTAGATTCCGAGCGCGCGCTCGAGCGTCCTGCTCGCGTCGATCCCGGGCAGGTCGACGCCGGCGGCCCGGGCCTCCGCGAGCACCCGCTCGGGGACGAGGCCGACGAGCTCGCCGCCGACCACAGTGGCCCCTCGCGCCGCCGCCTCCTCCCGGACGCGGCGGACGAGCTCGTGCACGGGCGTCCGCTCGAGGTCGAGCACGTTCGTGCTCACCTGCGCGCGCCGGGCGCGCGGCAGGTAGAGGCCGATCGCCTGCACGCCGGGGAGGCCGCCGCTCGACTCCCGCACGGCCGCGGCCACCGCGCGGGCGACGCCGAGGTCGGGGGGCTCGAGCTCGAGGTTGTAGGCGACGAGCGGCGGGCGCGCCCCGACCAGCACGGCCCCGTGCCGGGGATCGATCCGCTCCGGCCCGTGGTCGGGGCGGAGCTCGCCTTGGCGCACGCGGCGCTCGAGCTCCGCGAGCCCGCCGCGGCGGAAGAACGCGGGCCGTCTCCCGTCCCCCACCTCGCCGTACAGGAAGACGGGCAGGGAGAGCTCCTCGCCGGCGCGGCGGGCGACCTCGAGGGCGGCGGCGCGCGCCTCCGCCATCGTGGCGCCCGCGAGCGGGACGAGCGGGACGACGTCGATCGTTCCCACTCGGGGATGGACTCCCTCGTGCAGCCGCAGGTCGACGAGCTCCAGCGCCTTCCGCATCCCCGCGAGAAGCGCGGCGACGACCGACCCCGCCTCCCCGGCGAGGGTGTAGACCGAGCGGTGGTGGTCGGGGTCGGAGTGCACGTCGAGCAGGGAGGCGTGCTCCGCGAAGGCGGTCGCGATCGCCGCGACCGCCGCCGCGTCCCTCCCCTCCGAGACGTTGGGGACCGCCTCGAGCACGCCCCGTACCCTACGAGCTCGTGTCGAGCGACGGCCTCGTGAGCGAGCGGCCGCGGTCCTCGTGGCGGACGTTCCTGCGCCTGCTCGGCTTCCTGCGGCCGTACCGCTGGTCGCTCGTCGTCTCCTCCCTGCTCGCGATCGCCTCCCAGGTGGCGGGGATCTTCGTGCCCGTGCTCTCCGGCCTCATCATCGACGAGCTCGTGCGCGACCCCGACCCGCGCGTGCTCGCGCTCGAGATCGGGGCCGTGGTGGGGCTGGGCGCCGTCCGCGGCGGCCTGATGGTCGGCCGCCGCCTGCTCTCCGGCCGTCAGTCGCTCGGGGTCGAGTACGACCTGCGCGACGAGCTGTACGCGCACTTCCTGCGCCTCTCCTTCGGCTTCTACGACCGAAGCCAGACCGGGCAGCTGATGTCGCGGGCGACGATGGACCTCCAGTCCGTGCGCTTCTTCCTCGGCTACGGGCTCATCTTCTTCGCGCAGCACGTGGCCACGGTCGCGGTCGTGACGGTGGTGCTCTTCGTCTACAGCTGGCGGCTCGCGCTGGTCGCGCTCGCCGTCACGCCGCTGCTCGCCGTCCTCGCCTACCGGTACAGCCGGGTCTCGCACCCGGTGCTGCGGGACGTGCAGCAGAAGCTGGCGGACGTGGCGACGGTCGCCGAGGAGTCGATCAGCGGCGTGCACGTGGTCAAGTCGTTCGCCCAGGAGGAGCGGCGCCGCTCCCGCTTCGCCCGGGCGGCGGACGCCGTCTTCGAGCGCACGCTCGCCGCCAACCGGCAGCGGGCGCTGTACGTGCCGCTGCTCGGCTTCCTGCCCCTGCTCGCCCAGGCGGCGGTGCTCCTCGCCGGCGGGCACATGGTCGTCTCCGGCTCGCTCACCCTGGGCGAGTTCTTCGCCTTCAACTTCCTCGTCGCCATGCTCGTCATGCCGCTGCGCATGCTCGGCATGTGGATCGGCCAGGCGCAGCGGGCGACGGCGGCCGGCGAGCGGATCTTCGAGATCCTGGACGAGCCGGAGGAGGTGGCCGACCGGCCGGGCGCCCGCCCGCTGCCGCCCGGCCCCGGCCGGGTCCGCTTCGAGCGGGTCTCGTTCGGCTACGAGCCGGGCCGGCTCGTGCTGGAGGACGTCGATCTGGAGCTCGAGCCGGGCCGCACGGTGGCGCTGATCGGGCGCACCGGCTCCGGGAAGACGACGCTCGCCGCCCTCGTCCCCCGCTTCTACGACGTGACCGCGGGCCGGGTGCTCGTGGACGGCGTGGACGTGCGCGACCTCGAGCGCCGCTCCCTTCGCCGAGAGATCGGGGTCATCTCGCAGGACCCCTTCCTCTTCTCCGCCTCCGTCCGCGACAACATCGCGTTCGGTTGGCCGGACGCGCCGCAGGAGGCGGTGGAGGCGGCGGCGAAGGCGGCGCAGGCGCACGAGTTCGTGCTCGAGCTGCCCCGCGGGTACGACACGGTGATCGGGGAGCGGGGGATCACGCTCTCCGGCGGGCAGCGGCAGCGGATCGCGATCGCCCGCGCGCTGCTCATCGACCCCCGCATCCTCATCCTCGACGACGCGACCGCCTCCGTGGACGCGACCACGGAGGCGAAGATCCGCGCCGGGCTGCGCGAGGCGATGCGGGGCCGGACGACGATCATCATCGCCCACCGCCTGTCCACGATCGCGCTCGCGGACGAGATCGTGGTGCTCGACCGCGGCCGGGTGGCGGCGCGCGGGACGCAGGCGCAGCTGCTCGAGGCGAGCCCCCTCTTCCGGGAGATCCACGAGCACGGGCTGCTCCAGCAGGTGGTGGCGGGATGAGGGTCTGGCAGTTCCACGGGCACCTCACCGAGGAGCGGGGCGCCAGGGTCGAGGACTGGTCGTGGCGGCGGACGCGCCGCCGGCTGGCGATGCTCGCGCGCCTCGCTCGCCCCTACCGGGGGCGCACGGCCCTCGCCCTCGTCACCCTGCTCGCGTACACGGTCGCCGCCCTCCTGCCGCCCTACCTCGCCAAGCTGGCGGTGGACGAGGGGGTCGCGCCGGGCGACCTGCGCACGCTCGGGCTCGTCGTCGCCGCCTTCGTCGCCTCCGGGGTCGCCGCCTTCGGCCTCTCCGCCGCCCAGACCTACTACACGGGCTGGGTCGGGGAGCGCGCGCTCGCCGACCTGCGGACGCGGCTCTTCTCGCACCTGCAGCGCCTCTCGCTCGGGTTCTACGAGCGCAACCGGACGGGGGCGATCGTCAGCCGGATCACGAACGACGTGGAGGCGCTCGACCAGCTGCTCACGGACGGTCTCTCCAGCCTCGTCCAGAACGGCCTCGTGCTGGCGGGGACGGCGGTCGTCCTCTTCCTCCTCGACTGGCGGCTCGCGCTCGCCACCCTCGTCGTCCTGCCGCTGATGGCGGGCGCCACCGCCTGGTTCCGGGCCCGCTCCAACCGCGCCTACCGGCAGGTGCGGGAGCGGCTCGGCCTGGTGACGGCGACGCTCGCGGAGGACCTCTCCGGGATGCGGGTCGTCCAGTCCTTCACGCGCGAGCCCCAGAGCCAGGCGACGTTCCGCGGCGTCAACCGCCGCTACCGGGACGCGAACTACGAGACGGTGGTCCTCAACGGCGTCTACTTCCCGGCGGTGGACGTGCTCTCCTCGATCGCGACCGCGATCGTGCTCGGGGTCGGGGGCGTGCTCGTCATCCACGGCAGCCTCACGACGGGCACGCTCCTCGCCTTCACGCTCTACCTCTCGAACTTCTTCGACCCCGTGCAGCAGCTGTCCCAGCTCTACAACACCTTCCTCTCCGCGACCGCGGCGCTCGACCGGATCGTCGCCGTGCTCGACGAGGAGCCGGAGGTGGTGGACGCGCCGGACGCGAGGGAGCTGCCGCCGGTGCGCGGCCACGTCCGCTTCGAGCGCGTCCGCTTCGGGTACGGCGAGAACCCCGACGTCCTGCACGGGCTCGACCTCGACGTCCCGCCGGGAACGACGGTCGCGCTCGTCGGGCACACGGGCGCCGGCAAGTCGACGGTCGCGAAGCTGCTCGCCCGCTTCTACGATCCGCGCGAGGGCCGCGTGCTCGTGGACGGGCACGACCTGCGCACGGTGACGCAGGCCTCGCTCCGGCGCCAGCTCGGGATCGTCCCCCAGGAGGGCTTCCTCTTCGCCGGGACGGTGGCCGAGAACATCGCCTTCGGGCGCCCGGAGGCGTCCCGGGAGGAGATCGCGGCCGCGGCCCGCGCGGTCGGCGCGGACGCGTTCATCGCCGAGCTCCCGGAGGGCTACGACACCCAGCTCGGCGAGCGCGGCTACCGGCTCTCGCTCGGCCAACGCCAGCTCGTCGCCTTCGCCCGCGCGCTACTCGCCGACCCGAGGATCCTGATCTTGGACGAGGCGACCTCGTCGGTCGACATCGGCACCGAGCGGCGGATCGAGCGCGGCCTGCGCCGCCTCCTCGCCGGGAGAACCGCCTTCGTCATCGCCCACCGCCTGTCCACGATCCGCCGCGCCGACCTGATCGTCGTCCTCGACCACGGGCGCATCGTCGAGCAGGGGACGCACGAGGAGCTGCTCGCCGCGGGCGGCGCCTACCGGCGGCTGTACGGCGACTGGGCGGCCGAGGTCGCCTGAGCGGCGGCGCAGACCGGCCGGGCCCGCGGCGGACCGCCCGGCGGGCGTAGGCTTGCGGACGGTGGATCTCGAGCGCGACACGAGGGCGGACGGGGACACCCCGGCCCCGGCGGAGATGTCGGCCGCCGGGCCGCTCTCCGAGGAGGCGGTCCGCGACACCCGGCTGACACCCGCCGAGGCGGTGGCCGCGATGCACCTGCGCATCCCCGCCCGCGGCAACCGGACGCTGCGGCGGCTGTTGGAGAAGGTCGACGAGGACGAGCAGCTGAAGGCCTGGTGGCACGTGGCGAACGTGAACGCCGTCGTCCGCTTGGAGATCAACGACCACTCCTGGGTGCACGTGCAGATCGTCGCCAACATCGCGCTCAAGCTGCTGCGCCAGCTGATGAAGCACGCCGTGCAGCCCTCGCTCGTCCGCGACTACCGGCTGACCCCCGACGACGCGGAGGTCGTCGTCGTCCTGGCGGCGCTCCTGCACGACGTGGGCATGTCCGTGCACCGGCGCGACCACGAGGACTGGAGCCTCTTCCTCGCCGAGCCGAAGCTGCGCGAGCTGCTCGCCGGCCTGTACGAGGAGCCGGAGCGGACGGTGATCGTGTGCGAGGTGCTGCAGGCGATCACGAGCCACCGGGCGGACGGGGAGCCGCTCTCCCTGGAGGCGGGCGTCCTGCGCGTGGCGGACGCGCTCGACATGGCCAAGGGCCGCTCCCGCATCCCCTTCGAGCGCGGCTCCGTCTCCATCCACGCCCTCTCGGCGGCCGCGATCGACGAGGTTCGGATCGGGGACGGCCAGGCGCGGCCGGTGATGGTCGAGATCGTCATGAACAACTCCTCCGGCATCTACCAGGTGGACGGCCTGCTGCGGGCGAAGCTGCGCGGCTCGGGCCTCGAGCCCTACGTGGAGGTGGTGGCGCGCATCGACACGGAGGCCGAGAAGCGGCTCGTCCCCGTCTACCGGCTCGAGATCGGCGGCCCGCGGAGCCTCGAGCGCTGAGACGCTAGACTGCGCGGGCGCCGTTGCGGGGTCGTCTAACGGTAGGACGCCTGGCTCTGGACCAGGAAGTTGGGGTTCGAATCCCTGCCCCGCAGCCTTCCGAGCCTGTCGCGCCGGGCGGCGGCCGCGCGTCACGGAGCGCTGCGACGTTGCCCCCTCGGCTGACGTTCGTGACGCTCTTTTGATCGTTTTGTGAGCTAGCGCGCCGTACTTCGTGGCGCTTCGGGTACCGTGTCGCGACCGAGCGACACGAGCGGCCTGCCCTACGCGGGCCGCGTACCTGTCCCCGAAGAGGAGGTACGGAACCCTGAAAGCCCTACTCGTCGGCCTGTGCGCGCTCGTCTTCTTCGCCGCGCAGGCCGCTGCGGAAGCGGGCGGGCAGCCGGCGGCCGGCGCCACGGGTGCGGCCGCGCCGGAGCGGGCCCGGCTCTCCTTGCAGGACCGTCTCGAGCGCAAGCTCGACGCCCGGAGAAAGCACCGCGGCGCCGTCCGCTTCTTCTCGAGCCGCCGCTGGCTCCTCCGCTGCCCGGAGTACGGGCCGGCGGCGCGGAGAGCGCTGCGCCGGGCCGAGCGGAGGCTGGCCCGCCTCGCCCGCGAGATCGCCGCCCTCCGGCGCGCGATCGCCCGGCGGGAGGCGCGGCGCCGGCTGGCGCGCTCCCCCCGCGCCGCCATCTGCTCCGTGTTCGGCCGCTACTGCCGGCAGGCGCTCGCCGTCGCCTGGTGCGAGTCGCGGCTCTCGACGACGGCGCGCAACGGCCAGTACGTCGGGCTCTTCCAGATGGGCGCGTACGAGCGGCGCCTGTTCGGGCACGGGGAGACCGCGCTCGCGCAGGCCGTCGCCGCCTACCGCTACTTCGTGCGCTCCGGGCGCGACTGGAGTCCCTGGGGGTGCAAGCCCTGGTACGTGGCGTAGCCGCACGCCGGTCGTGGTCGCCCGCACGTTTCGAGCGCTCCGTGCGGGCGCGAGCCGGGCCGGGGGGTTTCCTTCCCCCGGCCCATCTGCTTAGGTTCGGGCAGCGTGTGGGGACGGCGGAAGCGCGACCGCCTGCGGCCCCTCGACGAGGCGGCCGCCTACGCGCGCTGCCACGGGGAGCGGGACGAGAACGTGCGCATCGTGAAGCTGCCCCCGCGCCGCGCCCGCTACCCCTCCGTGCTCGCGGGCGGCGAGGCGATCCGGCGCGAGTTCGAGGAGCGCCTGGCCACGCGCGAGCCGGAGCCGGCCCTCGAGCCGGAGCCGACCCTGTAGCGTCGCGGGGCGCTTCGGCGTCCATGCGCTACCCTTTCGCTCCCGGCCCATTCGTCTAGTGGTCTAGGACACCGCCCTCTCACGGCGGCGGCACGGGTTCGAATCCCGTATGGGCCTTCAAGAGCCGCCTGGCTCCTCGGATTTGGCTTGAAATAGTCCGTTAGGCGTGCCGTCCGGGCCGCGGAAGCGCATGCGGTGCATACCTCGATGATACCACGGGCTGTTGTCAAATCATGCGACAGGCCGACGGTCGCGAAGCTGGCGCCCTCCATGGCGGGCAAGGAGCGTCGAGAAGCGTCCGCAGCCTGCGGGCCGCATCACGAGGGTACTCCGGGCGGAAACCCCTGCATGGGCGCCGTCCCGCCTGTCGTAGATGTCGCGGACGCGCGGACGGTGCTGTCCCGGTGCTGTCCTCGACCTCGTGCAGGCTGGTGGCTCGGCGGCTGACCGGGGAGCGCGCGGTCGACAGGAGCGCGGATCTGGCCGCGCTGCGGCGCGGCCGGCTACAAGTCCTGTCAGGTCCCCCAAGGTCTCCAGCCGGCTCCGGTCGCGCTCTGGTGGGCGACCTCCGGAGCTAGTCACGGCACTTCCCACGGACGCGACGCGGCCGCGAAAGATGTCACGAGGGGGCCGCAGCCTGGCGTCAACGCCGACCTGGGTTTCTCAAGGTCAGGAGCCTAGGGAAGGTTTACTTGGGCTTGCGCCGCTATCGGAGCGACTCAGACGCGAGGATGTTCCCGGACGCGTCGAGCGCGACGACCGCGACAAGCTCGCCTTCCGGAATCGTCGAGTGCCGATACACGTTGTCCGTGACCGCCGCCCTGCCGACGATCTCACCGGCCGCGGTACGAAAAGCGACGGCGGCTACTCCGTCGGCAGCAACCCCTTCGCTTCGCCATACGTTCATCTCCGCGACTTTACCAGCGTCGTCGAACCGTCCATGTACGACGGTGAAGTCGACGATCGGATGGCTCGAAGAGGGGAATTCGACTCCACAGTGGACGGAACCAAAGCGTTGATCCGTCGGCGGCAGCTCGCCCACGCCGTAGCAGTCGGACCCGATGCGGTAAATCGCGCGTCCTTCACTTGCCGCCAGCAGGCGCGTCGCGGCACCGGGCCGACCAACCTTCTCTAGGACACGAGTATCGCTGGCACTCAGCGTTGGAATGGGTGTGCCGGCGTTCGTGACGCGATCGAGACCGGGCGGCGGATTGCCGCCGCCCGCCAGGCCCGCATAGAGCGCGGCGCCGACAACTGATCCCAGAGCCACGCTAACCAGGGTCACAGCGCGTCGCGACATCATGCGTACGAGTCGAAGAAGAGGTACGACTGTTCCCCCACTGCCAGTGAACGAAGCTTCGCTGGTACGGACCACGACCGAGGTCCGTCCGAAGGTGATAGCTGGTCGTCGCTCCGCTATGGCTCTCTGAGCAGAAGGTGTCATCCGGATGGACGAATCCATGGAAGATCCCGTCCCCGCTGTTCTTAGAGAGGTACTGGTCGTCCCAATAGTTCCAACCGGATGCGACGAATGTGTTGACCGACGCGCCCACGTAGTTGTAGCCCCAACTGAAGTATCCGGCTGAGGCAGCGCCCGGAAACGCAAGAGCCAGAATAAGCGCGACAAGTGCGCAGCGCTTCATCGAGGAGGTGAGCATACTACGCCCGGCGACGAAAGTAAACGATGCAATACTTGAAAAGCTCGCTATTTGCGGGCTTTTTGTGAGTACGGATTAGATGTTGTGTCGGGAAGCCGTGCTCTCTGCCATCGCGCGAGGTTCTCGAGGGCTCGTTGCTCGCCTACGGCATCGGGGTCGAAGTCGCGTTGAGCCAGATAGACGCGGTACTCGAGGAAGTGCTCAGGCCGCACGCGAAGCGCTCGTGCGCACTCCTCCATCAGTCGCGGCGTCGGGCGCCGACGGCCGGTCGCTGCTTGCCGCAAGGTCTCGTAGTGCACTCCGTGAAGCTCGGAAGCGAAGGCGGACCAGTTCGGCTTGCCGCCCTGGGTGACGTAGTCGTTCTCGACGACTAGGTCGCGCAAGGCTGCTCGGAAGGGCTTCGTCGTCTCCATGGCCGCAGCCTCGGTCCGCAGTCCGAGGAAGGGTCGAGGATATTGCGCTCGCCGGACCGCTTCAATCCCGACACCTTGAGGTACCCGGAGCCGGCGTGGCCGCGTCATCCACCAGACGAGCCCCTGTTGATCAGAACCGCACGTACCGTCGACGGCCACCACCTACGGCCGCCGTGCGCTGTTGGGATGCCCTCGGCCGTGAGCGCGCGGGCGATCTCGGAAAGGCCGCGGCCGCGTGCGTACTCGAGGCGGATCCGCTCGACGATGCTGCGAGGTAGCGTTGCTGGCCGCCCAGCACGACGTCGTGTTTGACGGCCACGGGCGGGCTCGCGATGCATGCGCAAGAGGCGGTCGAGCTCGTCACGGGGGATGAGTCGCTGGCCCCAGGGGAGCTTGATGGTCTCGATCGCGGGAACGATGCGGCGGTCGATCGTGGAGATGCTCACCCCGAGCGCCTCCGCGGCCTGCCGGCGCGTGTAGGCGAGTCGCTCGACCTGCTGGGCACCGCGGAGCTCGGGCGAGGGAACGGCCGCCGGCGCCGCGGCGAGGTCGTGCTCGTCGTCCGGGCTCGGCTCTTGCGGAGCGGCTATTTCGGACGTTTCGAGCGTCCGCTGCGCGAATAGCCGCTCGGGAGAAAACGGCGCGGCCACGACGTCACGCTCGCCCACCGCGGGCGATGTGCGAAGCCCCGTACGCGACACGTGGTGGCGCCGCTGCTCCTGCTTGCTGCGCCTTCTCCGCCTCAGAGACATCGCGGGCTTACAGTAATCCCCGCCTCGGATAGCACCTTTCGACTCACTAGTGAGTCGAAAGGTCTCTCTGTGAAGAGGGGCCTCTTGTCAAGACGAATAGGACGAGGTTCCTGGAAGCCGGCGGGTCGCGGGCGGTGGGTCCGAGCTTGCGAGCGGGGCTCATTTCTCTGTTGCACCTCGGCGGGTGAGAAGGTCTGGTGGGAGCTCGCTCCGGTAGCGCATTTCGCATACGGGGACCGTCAGTTCGCGGTCAGAGACACAAGGCGCCTGCCGGAGCAAGGGTCGAAGGGCTCGTTGCGGGTGAGCATGTGCCAGATCGCCTCGCCGAGCTTGCGCGCGATCACGACCTTGGCCACCTTGCCGCCGCGCCCGCGGCCGATGCGCGCGCGGGTGCGCTCGTACAGAGGCCGGTACGGGTAGGCAGGGCTTCTGGCGGCGTGCTGGGCGGCCTCGATCAGCGCCCAGCGCAGATAGCGGGGCCCGTTCTTGCGCAGCGGCCCGCGCCGGTCTTGCTCTCCGGACTGGTAGACGCGGGGGCAGAGGCCGGTGTAGCCGATCAGCTTGACCGGGCTTGCGAAGCGGTGGATGTCGCCGATCTCGGCCGCGATCGTGTACCCGAGCGTCCAGGCGATCCCGGGGATCGTCGTCAGGAGCGGCACGTACGGGTGGTCGGCGCCCAGCCTGCGGAGCTCGCGCTCGCACTCGGCGATCTCCTCGTCCAGCTCGTCGACGAGGTACAGGCTCGCCTCGAGCGTCTCCCGCCAGGCCTCCGGCAGCGCCAGGCGCTCGAGCAGTTGCCGGCCGCCTTGGCCGAAGAGGTCTGAGACCGGGCAGGGATGCCCGAAGGCGATCAGGGTGGCGTGGATGCGGTTCTTGAGCGCCGAGCGATGCCGCACCAGATGCAGGCGGAAGCGCTCCGGCGAGTTCGGCGAGCTCGAGGACAACGCCCTGCTCCATGCGGTGCAGCGCGCCGCGATCGAAGCGTTGGCAGCGCTGCGCGACAATCCGTGGGCGGGAGCAGAGAACCGCGCCCGCGCAGGAAGCAGGCACATCGTCGACGGCCGCCACCTCTACTTCGATCGCGAGGGCTACTCAGGCCGACACCCCGGCGACAAGCGCTTCCGGATCGTCTACAGGCTCGAGCCAGACGAGGGCGCACCCGCGAAGGCGACCGTCTACGCGATCGCCGAGCGCGCAAGACTCCACGCGTATCGACTCGCTGAACGTCGCTGGCCGCGCGCCGAGTAGCGATCTTCGTGCCATTCCCGGCCGTCTGCGCTCGCCGCGTGCATACCTCGGTGATACCAGGACGAGGAAAAGGTGCCGATTTGCAGGCGGGTTCGAATCCCGTATGGGCCTTGCGTGAGCCGGCTCGGCTCGGGCGAGCGGCGTCTTCGCGTCCTGGGACCCGCATGAGGCCTGACGTCGACGCCCTCGGTCGATCGGGCGGCCGGCGTCGCGGCCCTTGACACGCCCCCTCGGCGAGGGCCGCCCGACCTCGTCTAGGCCTTCCCGCCCCTCCGCTCGCGACCCGTTTGGCAGAGCTCGACGCCTGCTGTAAGGTTTCCCTTACATTGGGCGTCAGGGGAGTCGAGCCATGACTGCGGGGGTCGTGACGCTGCGAGAGGGCTTCGAGGCGTCCCTCATCGTCGCGATCGTGCTCGCCTTCCTCGCCCGGTCGGGGCGCCGGGACGGTTTCCGCGCCGTCTGGGCGGGCGCGCTCGCGGCGATCGCGCTGAGCGTCGCCGCCGCTTCTGCCCTCATCGTGGTCGGGAGAGAGCTCGAGGGAGCGGCGGGGGCCGCGTTCGAGGGAGCGGCGATGCTCGCGGCCGCCGGGCTGCTCACCTGGATGGTCTTCTGGATGCGGCGTCAGGCGCGCAGCCTTCGGCGCGACTTGGAGGCGCAGGTGGAGCGCGCCCTCGCGGAAGGCTCGTCGTTCGCGCTCGCGCTCACGGCGTTCGTCGCCGTGCTGCGCGAGGGGATGGAGACGGCGCTCTTCCTGAACGGCGCGCTGAAGGGCGCCGGCGCGCTCGTCTCGGGGGCAAGCGGCGCGGCCGGCCTCGCGGCCGCGATCGCGCTCGGCTACCTCTTCTACCGGGGGAGCGCCCGGCTCGATCTCCGCCGCTTCTTCACCGTCACGAGCGCGCTCCTCCTGCTCCTCGCCGCCTACCTGCTCGCCGGCGGCCTCCACGAGCTCGCGGAGTGCGGCGCGATCCCGGAGAGCGAGCCGCTCCTCGTCGGCGCGTTCGCCGCGCTCGCCGGCCCGGCCCTGTACGCGTTCTTCCGCCCGCGCCGCGCCGTCGCGTAGCCTCCGGCACCCGCCGCCGAGGCGTAAGGACTTCGTTAGGGCGCGCAAGTTCCGCGGCAGGACCGGCATCCCCGCTTCTACGGGGAGGACGAGGAGCCCGGTAGCGGGGGCGGCCGTGGCGGCGAGCCGCCCCTCGCTCGGGCCTGGACGCGCGTTCCCGCTCCCTGGCCGCGTCCGGGCTCGGCCTCGGGCGGAGGCGCGCTCGCGTCCCGGCGGGCGGCGCGGCCG
>DATLYP010000031.1:0-51304 GCA_035574655.1 Gaiellaceae bacterium | reverse complement strand
GGCCGCGCCCGCGCCAGCGGGGGGCGAGCTCGGCGAGTGGGCGCAGGCGGGCCGGGAGCGGGGCCGCCCGCCCGAGCGGGGCGAGCAGCAGCGCCGCCCGCATCCGGCGCGGGTGGGGGAGCACCCGGAAGAGGAGCGAGCGCACGAGCCGCTCCCCGAGCGGCCGCTCCACCTCGCGCTCGACCGCCTCCCGCGTGGCCTCGATCAGACGGTCGTAGCGCACCCCCGAGGGGCAGGCGGAGACGCAGGCCATGCAGCCGAGACAGCGGTCGAAGTGGACGGCCACCGTCGGGCTCAGCGCGAGCGTCCCGTCCAGGCGCGCCTCCAGCAGGTGGATGCGCCCGCGCGGGGAGTCCATCTCCTCCCGCCAGAGGACGTACGTGGGGCAGGTGGGCAGGCAGAAGCCGCAGTGGACGCAGTCCTCAACGTACTCGCGGATCACGCGAGCACGCCCCGGGGGTCGAAGGCGGCGCGGAGCCGCTCGTGCAGGCGGCGGAGCGCCTCGGGCGGCTCCGGCCGCTCCGTCGGCTCCGGCGTGTACGCGACCCCCGCCGCCGGCCGCACGAGCGCCCGCTCCAGGCGCTCGAGGACGGCGCGCAGCTCGCCCGGCGCGAAGAGGACGCGGCCGCGCGCCTCCCCCTGGCGGCGGCGCGACTCCTCCCAGACCTCCGGGCCCGCCTCCCCGCCCCCGACGAGGGCGCGGGCGGCGGCGAGCTGCGCCTCCACGGCGCGCGGCGAGCCCTCGAAGAGAAGCGCGATCCGGCCGGGATGGAGGACGTCGAGCGCGCTCGGCTCGAGCTGCGAGCGGAGGAGCGCCGCCACCGCCCCCGGCACGTCCTCGGGCTCGGCGAGGAGCGTCGCGGACGCCTTCGGGAGCGGGTGCAGGCGGAAGCTCGCGCGCGCGATGAGCGCGAGCCGGCCCTCGGAGCCGCAGACGAGCCGGGCGAGGTCGTAGCCCGCCACGTTCTTCACCACCTTTCCGCCCGCGCTCGCCACCGTCCCGTCCCCGAGGACGAGGGTCACGCCGAGGACGAGGTCGCGGGGCGCGCCGAAGCGGTGCCGCAGCGGGCCGGAGAGGTTGCGGGCGAGCAGGGCGCCGACCGTCGGGTCGCCCGGGGGGTCGAGGGAGAGCCGCTGCCCGTGCTCGGCGAGCCGCGCGTTCAGGGCCGAGAGGCGGACGCCCGCCTCCACGGTGCACGTGAGGTCGCCCGCCTCGTGCTCGAGCACGCGGTCGAGGCCGTCCGTCGTCACGTCCTCGCCGATCCGCACCCGGCGGCCCTCCGCCGCCGCCTCCGCGAGCAGGGCGGAGGCCTGCTCCAGGCTAGAGACGCTCGGCAACGCCGATCCGCTCCAGCGGGTGCGCGCGGTAGGGGCCGGGCGCCTCCCCGCACAGGCGCGGCGTCGGCAGCACCTTCCCCGGGTTGCAGAGGCCCTCGGGGTCGAAGGCGCGGCGGACGCGCTCGAACAGGGCGAGGTCGCGCTCGGAGAACATGCGCGGCATCGAGCACGCCTTGTCCATGCCCACGCCGTGCTCGCCGGTCAGCGACCCGCCCGCCTCCAGGCAGGCCTCCAGGATCGCCTCCGCGAGCTCGCGGGCGCGCTCCGCCTCTCCCGCTCGCGCGTCGTAGAGCACGAGCGGGTGCAGGTTCCCGTCCCCGGCGTGGAAGACGTTCCCCACCCGCAGGCCGTGCTCCTCGGAGAGCGCCGCGATCCGGCGCAGCACCGCCGGCAGACGGGTGCGGGGGACGACGCCGTCCTGCACGTAGTAGTCGGTCGCCACCCGCCCCATGGCCGCGAACGCCGACTTGCGCCCCTTCCAGAGGAGCGCCCGCGCCGCCTCGTCCTCGGCCGCCCGCAGCTCGAAGGCGCCGCAGGCGCGGCAGATGCGCTCCACCTCGGCCGCGTCCTCCTCCACCTGCGCGGCCACGCCGTCCAGCTCGACCAGGAGCACCGCGCCCGCGCCCTCCGGGTAGCCGGGCGCGACCGCGAGCTCGGCCGCCTCGATCGTCAGCCGGTCCATCATCTCGACCGCGGAGGGGAGGATCCCCGCCGCGACGATCCCGGACACGGCCTCGCCCGCCGCGTCCGTGGAGCGGAAGCCGGCGAGCAGCGTCCGCACCGCCTCCGGGGCGGGCAGCACGCGCAGGGTGATGCGGGTGACGACGCCGAGCGTCCCCTCCGAGCCGACGACGAGCCCGAGCAGGTCCGGGCCCTCCTGCTCGAGGTGCTTGCCGCCGAGCTCCACCGCCTCCCCGTCCGGGAGGACGAGCGTGAGCCCGGTCACGTGGTGGACGGTGAACCCGCGCTTCAGGCAGTGCGCCCCGCCCGAGTTCTCCGCGACGTTGCCGCCGATCGTGCACACCTGCTGGCTCGAGGGGTCGGGAGCGTAGAAGAGCCCCGCGGCCGCCACCGCCCGCGTCACGTCCAGGTTGGCGACGCCGGGCTCCACCACCACCCGCTGGCTCCCCAGGTCGACCTCGAGGATCCGGTCCATGCGCGCGAGGGAGATCACGACGCCGCCCGCGACCGGGGTCGCCCCGCCGGAGAGGCCGGTGCCGGCCCCGCGGGCGACGAACGGCGCCCGCTCCCGGTTGCAGGCGCGGACGACCGCCTGCACCTCCTCCGTGGAGCCGGGGAGGACGACGAGCTCCGGCACCGCCCGGTGCCCGGTCAGCCCGTCGCACTCGTACACGCGGAGGCGCTCCGGCTCGGCGATCACGTGCTCCGGCCCGAGCAGGCCCCGCAGCTCCGCGACGAAGGCCGGGGAGAGGCTCACGCCGCCACTATAGGCTTGGGCCCGATGCTCCCGATCGAGCGGCCCCAGAAGATCATCTGCGTCGGTCTCAACTACCGCGACCACGCCGAGGAGCAGGGCGCGGAGCTCCCCGAGCAGCCGCTCCTCTTCGCCAAGTGGCCGAACGCGCTGATCGGCCCCGGGGAGGCGATCGTCATCCCCCCGCTCGTCAGCAAGTGCGACTACGAGGCCGAGCTCGCGGTCGTGATCGGGGCGCGCGTGCGCCGCGTCTCGAAGGAGAACGCCTTCGAGGCGGTGCGCGGCTACCTGTGCGCGAACGACGTCAGCGCCCGCGACCTCCAGTTCGGGGACGGGCAGTGGACGCGCGGGAAGTCGGTGGACACGTTCTGCCCGGTCGGGCCGCGCCTCGTCCCCAAGGAGGAGATCCCCGACCCGCACGCGCTCCGGATCCGCGCGATCGTGAGCGGCGAGGTGCTGCAGGACTCGACGACCGCGAACCTCATCTTCGGCGTCGACGAGATCATCAGCCACGTCTCCCAGACGGTGACCCTGGAGCCGGGCGACCTCATCCTCACCGGCACGCCGGCCGGGGTCGGGATCTTCCGCAAGCCGCAGCGCCTGCTCCGCCCGGGGGACGAGGTGACGATCGAGATCGAGGGCATCGGGGCGCTGACGAACCCGGTCGCGGCGGGCTGAGGCCCGCGCCCGCCCCGCCTCACTCGTCCCGGACGCCTCCGGGCTCGGAGGGCGCGGCCGCGAGCCCGCCCAGGTAGAGCTGGACGACGCGGGGGTCGTGGAGGAGCTCGGCGCCGGCGCCCTCGTGCGCCGTCCGACCCATGTCGAGCACGTACCCGCGCGTGGAGAGGGCGAGCGCGCGCCGGGCGTTCTGCTCCACCATGACGATCCCGATGCCCCCCTCGCGGATCGCCTCGAGCTCGGCGAAGACGGTCTCCGCCGCCTTCGGCGAGAGGCCGGCCGACGGCTCGTCGAGCAGGAGGAGCGCGGGCCGGGCGACGAGCGCGCGGGCGAGCGCGACGAGCTTGCGCTCGCCGCCGGAGAGCGTCCCCGCCCGCTGGCGGCGGCGCTGGCGCAGGAGGGGAAACCGCTCGAGCAGCGCCGCGACGGCCTGCTGTCGCTCCCCGCGGGGCAGCGCCTGCGCCCCCACGTGCAGGTTCTCGGCGACCGTGAGCGAGGGGAAGACGTTGTCGAGCTGGGGGACGAAGCCGAGGCCGCGCCGCGCCAGCCGGTCGGGCCGCATCCCGGTCACCACCGCTCCCCGGAACACGACGGTCCCGCCCGTCGGCCGGATGAGCCCCGAGATCGCTTTCAGGCAGGTGGACTTCCCGGCGCCGTTCGGCCCGACGACGGCGACGATCTCGCCCGCGCGCGCGTGCAGGGAGACGCCGCGAAGCACCTCCGCGCCGTCGTAGCCGGCGCGCAGGTCGCTGACGTCGAGCAGGGCCTCGCTCACCCGTGCGTCCCCAGGTAGGCGTCGATCACCCGCTCGTCGCGCCGCACCTGCTCGGGCGCGCCCTCCGTCAGGATCCGGCCCTCCGCCATCACGAACACGCGGTCGGCCGTCTGCATGACGAAGGCGAGGTCGTGCTCGATGACGAGGAACGTGATCCCGCGCGTCGCCCGCACGTGGAGGATGTGCGCGAGCAGCTCCTCGCGCAGCGCCGGGTTCACGCCCGCCATGGGCTCGTCGAGGAGGATCAGGCGGGGGGAGGCCATGAGGATGCGGGCGAGGTCGAGGAGCTTCCGCTGGCCGCCCGAGAGCGTCCCCGCGAGCGCGTCCGCGTGCTCCTCGAGGCGGACGAGGCGCAGCAGCGCGCGCGCTTCCTCGGTGACCTGCGCCTCGCGGCGGCGGGCCGCCCGCCTGCGCGCGAGGAGGTTCCGCAGCTGCTCCCCCGGGTGGCCCGGCGCGGCCAGGCGGACGTTGTCGAGCACCGTCATCCGCGTGAGCGCGCGCGCCGTCTGGAACGTGCGCGCGAGCCCCGCGCGCACGATCGCGTGCGGCGGCAGCCGCTCGATCCGCCGCCCGGCGAGCGTGATCCGCCCCCGGTCCGGGCGCAGGAACCCGGAGAGGCAGTTGAAGAGCGTCGACTTGCCCGCCCCGTTCGGGCCGATGAGAGCGGTGATCGACCCCTCCTCGACGGCGAGCGAGGCGTCCTCGACCGCGCGCACGCCGCCGAACGCCTTGCTCACCCCGCTCGCCTCGAGCAGCGCGGTCACTCGAGCACCATCTCCTGGCGGCGGCCGAGGATCCCCTGCGGCCGCAGGAGGACGAGGGCGATGATGAGGAGCCCGATCAGCAGCAGCCGGACGTACGCGCGGTCGGCCGAGTCGAGGTAGGAGAAGGGCGGGAAGTCGAAGAAGCGGGTGGCGGCGAACAGGAATCCGAAGACGACGGCCCCGACGGGCACCGCCCACACCCGGCCGACCCCGCCCAGGATGAGGATCATCCAGCCGAAGAACGTGATCAGCGGCTGGAAGTCGTCGGGCGAGAAGAAGCCGAACTGCCAGGCGTAGAAGAGGCCGGCGAGCCCGGCTGCCGCGGCGCCGAGCGAGAGCGCCTGCAGGCGGTAGCGGAACACGGGCTTGCCGACCGAGGCGGCGGCGTCCTCGTCCTCGCGGATCGCGCGCAGCACGCGCCCCCAGGGCGTGCGCGCGAGCCGGCCCGCCACCCAGAGGAGGAGGAGCGCGACGCTCCAGACGAGGAGGAGCATGACCACGTCCTTGCTCCCGATGCCGAGCTGCTCGCCGAGCCAGCCCTGGAACCGCTCCCACTGGCCGTTGTACTGGGCGGCGACCCCCTCCCCGCGCAGGTTGATCGTCCCCTGCGAGCCGCCCGTCAGCCGGTCCTCGTTGGTCGCCACCCAGCGCACGATCTCGCTGAACGCGATGGTCACGATCGCGAAGTAGTCGCCGCGCAGGCGGAGCGCGGGCAGCCCCACGAGCAGGCCGGCCAGGGCGGCGGCGGCGATCCCGAGCGGGGCGGCGAGCCACATGCTCCACCCCTGCTTGACGACGAGGATCGCCATCGTGTAGGCGCCGACCGCCATGAACGCCACTTGGCCGAAGTTGAGGAGCCCGGCGAGCCCGAACTGGATCTGCAGGCCGAGCGTGAACAGCGTGTAGATGCCCGCCATCACGCCGACGAAGGCCCAGAACTCCGCGCTGGAGAGGACGCTCACACGACCCTCGCCCGCCCGAACAGCCCCTGCGGGCGCAGGAGCAGCCCGCCGATCAGGACCGTGAACGCGACCACCGGCTTGTACGCCGGCTCCACCCCGCCGGCGAACCCCTCCCAGGTCGAGAGCTCGGTGGCGAGGCCGAGGGCGAGCCCGCCCGCGAGGGCGCCGTAGGCGCTGCCGATACCGCCGAGCACGACGGCCGCGAACACGGGGAGGAGGAGCTGGAAGCCGAAGTTCGGGTCGAAGCTCCCCTGCACGAGCGCGGCCAAGGTGCCGGCGAGCCCGGCGGTGAGGCCGGCGAGCACCCAGGTGAGGAGGATGACCCGGTTGACGTCGATGCCGGAGAGCTGAGCGAGCGCCCGGTCGTCCGCCATCGCCCGCATGACGCGCCCCGTCGCGCTCCGCGCGAGGAAGACGGCGATGGCGGCGATCGCGGCGCTGGCCACGACGATCGTCGCGGTCTGGGCGAGCGAGAGGCGCACGTCGCCGAGCGCGTAGACCTTGAAGGGGTCGACGTCGTAGGAGCGCGGCTGCGGACCCCAGAGGAGGAGGATCGCCTGGCGCAGGACGAGCGCGAGCCCGATCGAGGCGAGGAAGAGGCTCATGAACCCCGCGCGCCGCCGCCGCAGGGGCCGCCAGAGCAGCGCGTCGCAGACGACGGCGAGGGCGGCGGTCGCGGCCATCCCCGCCAAGGCGGCGGCGGCCATCGGCCAGCCGAAGGCCGCGTTCGCCAGGTAGGAGAGGAAGGCGCCGAGCGCCATCAGGTCGCCGTGGGCGAAGTTGACGAGCCGGAGCAGCCCGTAGAGGAGCGACACCCCGATCGCCGCGATCGCGTACACGGAGCCCGTCACCAGCCCGTTCGCGAGCAGCTGCCAGAACACGTCAGATCACCTGCGGCTCCGGGAGCGCCCTCCCTTCGGCGAAACGGAGCGGGTCGAGCACGTCGAGGAGCGGGTCACGCTCCCCCGCGACCGCCGCCGCCACCAAGCGGCCGACGGCGGGCGCGATCATGAGCCCGTGCCCGCTGAAGCCGGCGGCCACGTGGAGCCCGTCCAGCCCCGGGAGGGGGCCGAGGATCGGCTGGCGGTCGGGCGTCACGTCGTAGGCGCCGCTCACGACGGTCGCGAGGTCGACGTACTCGAGGATGGGGAGAAGCTCCCGGATCGCAGCGCGGACGTTCCGCCGCCAGCGGGGCGCCTCCGACTCGGGGTCGCCGCTCGCGCCCAGGTCGCTCGTGAGCACCCGCCCGCTGTGCAGCTGCTTCGCCGCGAACCGCCGCTCGGCGGAGACGACGAGCGGCTCGAGCAGCCGCTCCCGGATCGGCTGGCTCAGGAACAGGTGGCGCGGCTCGGGCTCGATCGGCAGCTCGATCCCGAGCGGGCCGACGAGGGCGCGGGTCTCCGCCCCGGCGGCGAGCACGACCGCGGGCGCGGCGAGCCGCCCCGCGCTCGTCTCCAGCGCCCACCCGGCGCCGTCCCGGGCGACGCTCCCGACCGCCGCGATGCGCACGTCGAGCCCGCGCGCGAGCGCGGCGACCGCGGCCTGCGGCCGGTCGAGGTACCCGTCCTCCGCGCAGTAGGACCCTCCCACCACGGTGTCGACGAGGAGGCCGGGCACGAGCTCCGCCGCCTCCGCGGCCGAGACGATGCGCGAGGGGATGCCGGCGGCGTTCTGCACGCGGACGCTCGCGGCGAGCCGCGCGAGCGCCTGCTCGCTGTGGGCGAGGAAGAGGTAGCCGCAGGCGGAGAACGCGAACGCCCGGCCGTCGAGCTCCCCGCCCGCCCTCCGCCACCACGCGTGCGACTCGCGCGCGAGCTCGCAGGCGACCGGGGTTCCCCACTGCAGGCGGACGCCGCCCGGCTGGACGCCCGACTGGCCTTCTCCGACGCCCGCGCGCTCGAGGACGACGACGTGAAGCCCCCGCTCCCGGAGCGCGCGCGCGACGAAGAGCCCGACGACGCCGGCGCCGACGACGAGGACGTCCGGGGACCGGCTCACCGAACGCGGTGCGCGCCCGGCCGCGGAGCGCGGCAGCACGATCCGGGCTGCGTCACGGGCGGGCTCGGCTCCCCTCGAAGGGACGCCGGAGCTTCAGATGCTCGGCTGAGTGGGTGAGGTGCCGCGCCATGGCCTCCCGCGCGGCCGCGGGGTCGCGGCGGCGGACGGCGTCGATCACGTCCCGGACGTCGCCGAGCGCCCGGCTCGGGGGGATCGACTCCCCGCTTCCGAACAGGTGGTGGAGGACGACGATCATCGCGCCCTCCAGGCTGACGAGGAGCGGGTTGTCGGCGGCCTCGGCGAGCACGCGGTGAAACTCGAGATCCATCTCGAAGGCCTCGCGCGGGTCCTGCGGCGCGGCCCCGGAGACGATCGCCGCGATCTCGCGGTCCATCCGCTCGAGCCGCTCCAGGTGCTGTTCCGTGCGGCGCCGGGCGGCGGCGTCCGCGCTCAGGAGCTCGAGCTCGCGGCGCACCTCCAGGAACTGGGCGGGCGTGAGCGACTCGACGACGAGGGAGAGCGCGATGAGCTCGGTGAACGCCGGCGTCAGCGTGTCCAGGGACAGGGCGCTCACCCGGTAGCCGCCGCCGCGACCGCGGCGGGCGACCACCGCCCCCGCGGACGCGAGCTCCTGCAGCGCCGCGCGCACCGTCGGCCGGCTGACTCCGAAGAGCTCGGCCAGCTGCTCCTCCGAGGGCAGCCGGTCGCCCGGCTTCAGCGTCCCCTGCAGGATCTCGCGCTTGATCGCCGCCGCCACCTGCCGAGGGGCGGAGAGGATCGTGTACGAGGGGTGGCCCTCGAAGAGCGTGGAGCGCGCCGCGGCCGCCGAGGCTCCGCCGCCCCGGGAACCGAACGCGCTGCCGCCTGAGGTCATTGTGAGTCCTATATCAAACGTTACTGTGTAAGTCTATTGCCAATTTCGCCGCGCGCTTCGTATAGTGCCCTCGTGACCGGCAGGGGGACGCGTCCGTGACGTCCGAGGTCGTGGTCGTCGGCGGCGGGCTGATCGGGCTGCTCACCGCCTGCGAGCTCGCTGAGCGGGGGGTGCGCGTGCTCGTCGTGGAGAAGGACGACATCGGCTTCGAGCAGTCCGCCCGCTCGGTGGCCGCGGTGAACCTCCCGGGCGGCTCCTCCGCCGCCGCGCCCGAGTCCATCCTCCGCATCTCCGCGGACGAGTGGGCGGGCTTCGAGGAGCGCTGGGGGTGCGGCATCGACCTGAACGACGAGGGCTGGCACGTCCTGGTCGCCGACGAGGAGGACCAGCGCTGGCTCGCGATCGACCGCGCGCTCTGGGACGAGACGGCCGGCTACCCCGAGCGGGAGCTGCTCGACGCGCGGGCCGCGAAGACGCGCTTCCCGCAGCTCGGCGGCTCGTTCCTCGCGCTCGAGGTCCGCTACGGCGGCCACGTCGATGCGGTCCGGGTGATGCAGGGGCTGCGCGTCGCCGCCGGCCGGCTCGGGGTGGAGATCCGGCGCGGCACGCTCGTGACCGGGTTCGAGCGGGCGGGCGGCACGGTGTCGGCCGTCCGCGCGGGCGAGACGTCGATCCCCTGCGGGGCGGTGGTCGTCGCCGCCGGCGTCTGGTCGAGCCAGCTCTGCGATCTGCTCGACCTCCACATCCCCATGCAGCGTGTGCGCGCGCCCGCGGCGGAGACGGTTCCGCTGCCGCCGGGCACGATCCCGGGCTTCCTGCGCGGCTCGACCTTTGGCGCCCGCCAGAACCGCAACGGCACGGTGCGGGTCACTGGCGGCTACCGCTACTCGGCGATGCTGCACGACGTGAGCTTCCACGATCTCAAGGACCTGCGCCTCTGGGCGCCCGCCCTGTGGAAGAACCGCAAGGACGTGTCGCTGCGCATCGACCCGCGGCTGCTCGCCGCCGAGCTCGCCTGCAGCCTCGCCCGGCTGCGGGGACGGAACCATCGCGCGGTCGTGCCCCAGGACTACAACCCGTCGGCCCGGCCGCGCGACCGCCGCCGACAGCTCGAGGACTTGGCGCGCTTCGTCCCCGCGCTGCGCGGCGCCCGGATCCTGCGCGCCTTCGCCGGCGTGATCGACCTGACGCCGGACCTGCTGCCGGTGATCGGCCGCATCCCCGGCACGGAGAACGCGTACGTCTCCTCCGGGTACAGCGGCCACGGCTACATCTACGGGCCGGGAGCCTGCCGCGCCCTCGCGAACCTGATCGTGGACGGTGACCCGCAGGCCGACCTCGGCCCGTTCCGTCCGACGCGGCTCGAAGGCAAGCTGACCATGCGGGAGCAGATCTTCTGAGCGTCGACATGGTCTACCCGAGCGCGGAGAGCCCGCTGCGCGCGGTGTTTCTCGGCGCGATGACGAGCGCCTTCTACGAGGCGAGCGAGGAGGAGCGGCGGTCGCGCATCCTCCCCCGCTTCAAGCAGCTCATGGACGAGTGGCGCGAGCTCGGCGCACGTGTGCTCGCCACGGTCGACGACGACCTGCTCATGGTGGGGGAGCCGCGCTCGACGGGCTTCACCTTCTACCTCGTCTTCGAGATCGACCGCCTCGACGTCGCGGTGGCGATGATCCAGCGCCTCCGCGAGCCCGTCGACGGGGTGCGCATGGACCGCTACGCCCGCTTCGAGGCGCGGGTCGGGCGGCCGTTCTTCCTGCTCGAGGGCGGGTAGCGGTCGGCGCCTATCAGCGCGCGAGGGCAACCTAAACAGTCATTTTTCTTCTCTTGAAAAAACATGACCCATTCGTCAATATGGCGTGGTTCCGGGTGTGCGGTGCGGAACCGATCGCCCGGAGGAAAGGAGGCGAGATGACCGCTCAACGGGAAGCGACGGGATCCTGGCGGCGACGGAGGATCGGCGCGATGCTGGCCCTCGGGTTCGCGGGCGCCCTCGCGGCCGCCGGTCTCCAGGGTGTGGGCACGGCCGCCTCGGGCTCGGCCGGCACCGCCTCGGCCGCCGCGGCGCGCACGTGCGCGTTCCAGCTGCGGGTCGGCACCGTGCTTCCGTTCACCGGTGACCTGTCCGCGTACGGCTCCAACTTCGACGTCGCGGTGCGAAAGGCGATCGAGCTGCAGAACGCCGCCCTGAAGACGGCCGGGCTCACCAGGGCCTCGGTGCGGCTCGTCGGGTCGGAGGACGGCCAGACCCAGGCCTCCGCCGCCGTCGAAGCGGCGACCAAGCTGGTGAAGGTGAACAAGGCGAACGTGATCATCGGCGAGATGGCGTCCTCGGCGACGATCCCGATGGCCCAGTCGGTGACGATCCCGAACAACGTGCTGCTCGTCTCGCCGACCTCCAGCGCGCCCCAGATCAGCACCCTGAAGGACAAGGGGCTCGTCTTCCGGGCCTACCCCTCGGACGCGCTCCAAGGCAAGGTGCTCGCGCGGGCCGCGCTCTCGAAGTTCGGCCGGGGCGCGACGCTGAACGTCGGCGCGCGCAACGACGCGTTCGGCACGGCGTTGCAGAAGCTTTTCGTGGCCGAGTGGCGGCGCCTCGGCGGCCGGGTCGGCGCCGTCCTCACCTGGAACCCCGACCAGGCGAACTTCGACAGCGACGCCGCGAAGCTCGTCGACGGGCGCCCGGCGGGCTGGGTGATCATCGACTTCCCGGACACGTTCGAGAAGTTCGCCCCCTCTCTCGTCCGCAGCGGCAAGTGGCGCGCGGACCGGACGCTCACCATCGAGGCCCTGCGCAACGCGGAAACGCTCGACAAGATCGGCGAGCCGGTCGTCGGGCTCAGCGGCTCCGCGGGGAGCGCCGCCGGCGGGCCCGCGGGCAAGGCGTTCTTCGCCTACTGGAAGCGCACGGTCAAGGGGGCGAAGCCGTGGACGGGCTTCGAGGGGACCGCGTTCGACGCGGCGATGACCGCCTTCCTCGCCGCCGTACGCGCCTGCTCGGCGTCCCCGACCAAGATGAAGCGCTTCATGCGCCCGATCTCCGGGCCTCCCGGCCTCAAGGTCACGTTCCGCAACCTGGCGGCTGGCGTGAAGGCCGCCGCCGCGGGCAAGGACGTCGACTACGAGGGCGCGTTCAGCCCCGTCGACTTCGACAAGAACGGGGACATCGGGTCGGCCGTGTACGAGATCTGGCGCTACGACGGGAACGGCAAGATCCGGACCCTGCGGACGTTCACCTTCCGCGGCGGCGCCTGATCGCAGCGGGCGCCCGGGGGCGGGGCTCGCGCCCCGCCCCCGGGCGCTTCCCGTGCCGACGCGGCTTCCTGGCGTTTGACGAAGCCCGATCGAGGATCGATGATCCCTGAGCCGGTGCCGAGCGTCGCACGCACGATCCTCCGAGAGCAGGTCAAGGAGATCCTGCTCGAGCGCATCCTGCGCGGCGAGCTTCCGGCGGGGCATCGGCTCGTGGAGACGCGGATCGCGCGCGAGCTGGGGACGAGCCAGGCGCCGGTGCGGGAGGCGCTGCGCGACCTGCAGAACATGGGCCTCGTCGAGTCGGAGCCTTTCCGGGGGGCGCGGGTGCGGCCGGTGGACGACACGACGCTGCTCGCCGTCTTCCCCGTGCGCGCCGCCCTGGAGGAGCTCGCCGCCCGCGAGGCGGCGAAGCGGGCGGACGGGGACGTGGCGCCGCTCGAGCGGGAGCTGGAGGCGATGCGCGCCGCGGCCCGCAAAGGGGACTGGCGGACGCAGATCGCCCACGACATCCGCTTCCACCGGGCGGTGGTGGAGATGGCGGGCAACGAGCCCCTCCTGCGCAGCTGGCTCGTGCTCGGGATCGACCTCTCCACCGCCTTCGCCACCTACTGGACGTACTGGGACCAGGCTGACCTGGCCGAGTTCCACGTGCCGATCCTGGAGGCGATCCGGGCGGGCGAGCCGGCGCGGGCGGCGGCGGAGGCGCGCAGGCACGTCCGCCGCACGGAGCGGGTGGTGCGCCGGCGGACGCGCGCCGCGCGGCGGCGCGCCGCGACCGCGGCATGAGGCGAATCGAGGAGCTGAAGGCGGCGGTCGTCGGCACGGGCTTCGTCGGGCTCGTGCACGTGGACGCCCTTCGCCGCCTCGGCGTCGAGGTGGTGGGCGTCGTCGGCTCCAGCCCCGAGCGGGCGGCGGCGAAGGGGGTCGCGCCCGCGTACGGCTCCCTCGCGGAGGCGCTCGCGGACGAGCGCGTGGACGTCGTCCACCTGGCGACGCCCAACCACCTGCACCGCGCCCAGGCCGAGCAGGCGCTCGCCGCCGGCAAGCACGTCGTCTCCGAGAAGCCGCTCGCGACGAGCGCGCGGGACGCGGCCGAGCTGCTCGAGGCGGCGGAGCGCTCCCGGCTCGTGCACTGCACGTGCTTCAACCTGCGCTTCTACCCGCTCGTGCACGAGGCCCGCGAGCGGGCGCGCGGCGGCGACCTCGGCGAGCTCTGGGCGGTCCACGGCGCCTACCTGCAGGACTGGCTCGCCCGCCCCACCGACTGGAACTGGCGGCTGGAGGCGGAGAAGGCGGGCGCCCTGCGCGCGGTCGCCGATATCGGCTCCCACTGGCTCGACCTGGCGCAGTTCGTGACCGGCCTGCGCGTCGTCGAGGTGCTCGCCGACCTCGCCACCGCCGTCCCGCGCCGCCGGCGCCCCGTGGGGGAGGTGGAGACGTTCGCCCGCGCCTCGGAGGCAGGGCGGGAGGAGGTGGAGGTGGAGACCGAGGATCTCGCGCACGTCCTGCTCCGCTTCGAGAACGGAGCCCGCGGCGCGCTCGTCCTCTCCCAGGTGGCGATGGGGCGCAAGAACTCGCTCCGCCTCGAGGTGGACGGGTCGGAGGGGGCGCTCGCCTGGGACTCGGAGCGAAACGAGGAGCTCTGGCTCGGCCACCGCGGCCGCCCGAACGAGCTCCTCCTCCGGGACGCGTCGCTCATGCGGCCCGCCGCGGCGGCCCGCACCCGCCTCCCGGTGGCGCACGCCGAGGGCTACGCGGACACGTTCCGCGAGCTCTTCCGTGCCGTGTACGCGGACGTGGCGCAGGGCGGCCCGGCCGAGCAGCCCGACTACCCCACGTTCCGGGACGGCCGCGCCGCGGCCGTCCTCGGGGACGCGATCGCGCGCTCGAGCCGGGAGGGACGGTGGGTGGAGGTCGGGGTGGAGGTGGCGGCTTGAAGCTGGGGCTCCTCACCGCCCCCTTCCCCCGCCGCACGTTGGGGGAGGTCGCGGCCTGGGCGGCGTCCGAGGGGTTCGAGACGCTCGAGGTCGCGTGCTGGCCCGCGGCGGGGGCCGAGCGCCGCCGCTACGCGGGCACCTGCCACATCGACGTCGCCCGCTTGGACGCGGGCGCCGTGCGGGAGGCGCTCGACCGCCACCGGCTCGAGATCTCGGCGCTCGCCTACTACCCCAACAACCTCCACCCCGACGCGGCCCTGCGGCGCGCCGCCAACACGCACCTGAAGCGGGTGATCGACGCGGCCGCCGCGCTCGGGGTCGAGGTCGTGGGCACGTTCGTCGGGCGCGACCAGACGAGGAACGTCCCCGACAACATCCGCCTGTTCCGCCGCGTCTGGCCCGGGCTCGTCGCCCACGCGGAGGAGCGGGGCGTGCGGATCGCGATCGAGAACTGCCCGATGCTCTTCTCCTGGGACGAGTGGCCGGGCGGCACGAACCTCGCCTCGACGCCGGCGATCTGGGACGAGCTGTTCGCGATCGTGGACAGCCCGAGCTTCGGCCTCAACCTCGACCCCTCCCACCTGGTCTGGCTGATGATCGACGCCGAGCGGGTCGTCCGCGAGTACGCGGCGAGGATCTTCCACGTGCATGCGAAGGACCTGGAGATTGACCGGGAGGGGCTCTACCGGCACGGGACGATCTCGCTCGGGATGGGCTGGCAGGTGCCCCGCCTGCCGGGGCTCGGGGAGGTGCGCTGGGAGCGCTTCCTGGCCGCGCTCTACCGGGCCGGCTACGACGGCGCGATCTCGATCGAGCACGAGGACCGCTCGTTCGAGGGCACGGAGGAGCTCGTCAAGCGCGGCTTCCTGCTCGCGCGGGACGTGCTCCGCCCGCTCATCCGCTGAGCGCCGACGGGCCGGCCGCGTCCAGCGACAGGGCCAAGCCGATCCGCCCGGCCTCCGCCTCCGCCTCCCGCGCGAGCGCGTCCGCCCGCTCGAGGTCCTCCGGGCGTCCCCGGGCGCGCAGCACGTCCGCGTACCACGCCTTCGCCCGGACGGCGATCGTCGGGGCCCGCATCCGCTCGGCGGCCTCGAGCGCCGCCAAGAGGTGGCGCTCGCCCTCGTCGTACCGGCCGATCGTCCCGGCGAGCCGGCCGAGGTAGGCGTCCACCGGGCCCCAGACGGCTGCCGCGCGTGCGGTCAGGCAGGTCCGACCCGCGTACGGCGCCAGCGTCCGGTACGCCTGGGCGGCGCGCTCGGCGTCGCCGAGCTCGGTCACCGCGACCGCGTACTGGCAGGCCGCCGAGAACCAGTTCATGTCCCGCGGGACGCCCGCGAGCCCGTCGGGGCCGAGCTCCGCGAGCGTCCTCCTCGCCTCCTCGTCGCGCCCGGAGACCGCGAAGAGCTCCGCCAGCCCGCAGCGGTACGCCCCCGCCGCGTTCCCGCGCGCGATCCCCGCCCGCAGGACCGGAACCCAGGCCTCGAGGTTCCGCCGCTGCTCGAAGTCCGCATGCCAGCTCACGATCTCCCAGTAGATGCGCGCGTTCGTCTCGCCCGCGCGCTCGCCCGTCGCGCGCGCGTCGTCGGCGAGGCGGCGCGCCTCGTCGAAGCGTCCTTCCACGACGGCGAGCATCGCCCGCCAGGCCGGCACCCACCAGGCGAAGGCCGGGATCCCGAGAGAGTCGGAGAGCCGCTCGTAGTCGTCGATCGCCCGCCGGGCGGCGTCCAGGTCGCCCGACTCGACGAGGTCGAGCACGAGCCAGGTGCGCGCCTGGAGCGAGCGCTCCCGGTCGCCGATCTCCTCGGCGAGCTCGACGAGCTCGCGGGCGACCGGGAGGCGCGCCTCGAGGCGGTCCGGGCTCCAGAGCGCGGCGTGGCGCGCGTTCAGGGCGTCGACGAGCGCGTCGGGGGCGCCGCACTCGCGGGCGAGCCGGACGGCCTCCTCGCTCAGCTCCTCCCGGCGGCTCGGAGGCGGCACGTAGTACAGCTCGACCGCGAGGCGGGCGAGCAGGCGCGCCCGCAGGGCCGGGCTCTCCTCGCCGAGCGCGTCCAGCGACTCCTCGAGGAGGGCGACGAGCGCCTCGTCCGGATCCCAGACGGTGAGCCCGACGCCCCCGCGCGCGAGGGCCGCCCGCGCGAGGAGCTCCGCGCGCCCGTGAGAGCGGGCGGCGGCGAGGACGTGCTCCAGCCGCGCGTGCGCCTCCGCGACCGCCCCCACGCGGAGCTCGGTCTCGGCCAGGGCGAGCGCGATCTCGGCCCGCTCGAGCTCGTCCGCGGCGAGCCCGAGCGCGCGCCGGTAGCGGTCGGCGGCGGCGTCGAGCGAGTGGAGCGAGCGCGCGTGGTCGCCCGCCTCGCGGAGCGCGCGCGCCGCCCGGCCCTCGAGCCCGCCCGGGTCCTCGCCGAGCGCGAGCAGGTAGTCGAGCGCGCGCACGTAGTGGTGGGCGAGCAGGTCGGCCCGCTCCTCCGCGCGGTCGGCGGGAAGCGCCTCCGTCCACTCGGCGGCCAGCCGGTGCTTGCCGGCGCGGCGCGCCCGCGGGATCTGCTCGTAGGCGACCTCGCGGATGAGCGGGTGGCGGAAGGCGTACCGTGCGTCGCCCTCGAGGGCGGACGCAGGGAGGCGGCGAACGAACTCCTTGCGCTGGAGGACGCGGAGCATCTCCTCGGCGGCGTCCCGGCCCGCGCCGTGGACATGCGCGACCGCCCCCGCCCAGAACTCCTGGCCCACCACCGACGCGTCCTGGAGGAGCTCCTTCTCCTCCGGCTCCAGCCCGTCCAGGCGGGCGGCGACGATCCCCTGCACCGAGTCGGGAAGCGCCCCGGTCGGGTCGCGCTCGCGCGCGATGCGGACGAACTCCTCCGCGTAGAGGGGGTTCCCGCCCGCCCGGCGCAGGAGCGCCTGCTCGCCGCGCTCGTCGAGCTCGAGCTCGCCCGCGAGGCTGCGGACGAGCGCGAGCGTGTCAGCGTCCGCGAGCGGCGCGAGCGAGACGGTGGCGGTGTTCGGCTTCCCCCCGCCCCAGCCGGGCCGCCGGTCGAGGAGCTCGGGCCGCGCGGTCGCCACCACGAGCAGCGGCAGCGCGGCCGCGTGGGCGACGAGCTCGTCCACGAACGCCAGGACGGCGTCGTCGGCCCACTGCAGGTCGTCGAAGACGAGGACGAGCGGCCCCCTGGCCGCGAGCGCCTCGAAGAACCGCCGCCAGGCGACCATCGCCTCGGCCTGCCGGTCCTCGCGCGGCCCCTCGTCGCCGCCCAGCCCGACGAGCGGCCGCAGGTGGCCCTCGAGCCAGCGCGCGTCGGAGGGGTCGCGGACGAGCGCCTCCACCGCGGCGCGCAGCTTGGACTCCGCCTCCGACGCCGCGTCGCTGTCCACGATCCCGGCGTACGTCGTCACCATCTCGCCGAGGCTCGAGAACGAGGTGCCCGCGCCGTACGGCGGCGAGCGGCCCTCGAGCCAGACGGCGGGCGGGTCGCCGCCGCGGGCGAGCGCCTCCAGCTCGCGGACGAGCCGGGTCTTGCCGATGCCGGGAACGCCGACCAGGGTCACGAGCTGGGGCTCCCTGTCCACGCGCGCCCGCTCGAGCGCCGCGCGCAGCACGTCCAGCTCGCGCGCCCGGCCCACGAGCGGCGCGCCGCCGAGGCGCCGCCCGCCGATCGGCGCGCGCGCCGCCAGCGGCTCCCAGACGCGCACGGGCGCCGACTTCCCCTTGGCGACGATCGGCTCGCGCTCCTCGTAGTCGAACGCGTCCAGCGTCGCCCGGCGCGTCCGCTCCCCGACCAGCACGCCGTCCGCGGGAGCGGCCGCCTGGATGCGGGCCGCGGTGTTGACCATGTCGCCCGCGACCATCCCGAGCCCGCTCGTCGTCTGCTCGAGCGCGACGAGCGCCTCCCCGGTGTTGACGCCGATGCGGAGGCTGACGTCGTCCCGCCCGCGCGCCCAGTCCCGGATCGCGAGGGCGGCGCGCACCGCCCGCTCGGGGTCGTCCTCGTGGGCGACCGGGGCGCCGAAGATCGCCACGACGGCGTCGCCGATGAACTTGTCGACCACCCCGCCGTGCGCCTCCAGCTCCGCGCGCAGGCGCGCGTAGTAGCGGGCGAGCCACGCGCGCACGTCTTCGGGGTCGAGCTGCTCCGAGCGCTCCGTGAAGCCGACGAGGTCGGCGAAGAGGACGGTGACGACGCGGCGCTCCTCGCGCGTCTCGGCGCTCTCCACGGCCATCCTCGAACTCTACGGGCGGGGCGCGGACGCCTCTGCGCGGCGGAAGTGCTCCACCGTGCGGCGCACGCCCTCGGCGAGAGGGGTGCGCGGGAGCGGCCCGAGCAGGCGCTCGAGCAGCGAGGCCTCGAGCGCTTCCGGGAAGGGCAGCGGCTCCTCGCGCCAGGTGATCTTCCCCGCCGCCTCGGGGGCGGCGGCCTCGATCGCGGCCACCACCTCCGCCATGGGGGCGGCGACGCCGGGGAAGTTGGCGACGTACGCCCCCTCGCGCGCCGCGCGGGCGGCGAGCGCGAAGGCGCGGCCCACGTCCGGGGCGAAGTCGTACTGGGCGCGGCCGCCGTAGCCGATCTCGTAGCCCTCGCCGCGCGCGGCGGACGCCATCGCGAGCGAGGGGCCGGAGGTCAGACCCTGGTCGCGCCCGGGCCCGTAGACGACGTAGGGGCGGATCCCGATCGAGGGCACGCCCTCGTCGTCCCAGAAGACGCGCGCCGTCTGCTCGTTCGCCAGCTTGTAGACGCCGTACAGGGTGGAGGGGGCTCTCCCGCCGGACTCGGGCGCGGGGGAGGGGTCGGCGGGCCCGTAGACGGCGGCGGAGCTCGCGTAGGCGAGGCCGGGGATCCGCTCGCGGCGCGCCTGCACCGCCGCGAAGACAGTGACGGCGCCGACCACGTTCACGCGCGCGCCCAAGACCGGGTCGGCGCGGCAGAAGGGCACCTGCAGCGCGGCCAGGTGCACGACCCTCGTCACCTCGTGCTCGTCGAGGGCGCGCCCGAGCGCGTCCGCGTCCGTGACGTCCCCCCGCACGAGCGCGACGCGCGCCCGCTCCTCCGGCTCGAGCACGAGCCGGAGGCGGCTCTCGTCCCCGCCCAGGTCGTACCCGACCGGCTCCTCGCCGAGCTCGAGGAGCGCCTTCAGCGTCCAGGCGCCCAGGCAGCCGAGGGCGCCCGTGACGAGCGTGCGCTCGCGCTCAGGCAAGCGGGGCGTCCTGGTACACGGTGACGACGTCCGTGTAGAACTCGATCGCGGCTCGCCCCTGCTCGTGCGGCCCCCAGCCCGAGCCCTTGATCCCGCCGAAGGGGACGTGCACGTCCGCGCCCGCGGTCTGCGAGTTGACGTGCACGATCCCCGCCTCGATCGCGCTCGTGAAGCGCTGCACCTCGCGCAGGTCGCGGGTGAAGATCGCGGCGGAGAGCCCGTAGCGGACCGCGTTCGCGCGCGCGAGCGCCTCCTCCAGGTCGGCGACGCGGTACAGGGAGGTGACCGGGCCGAACACCTCCTCGCAGGAGAGCTCGGCGTCGTCCCCGAGCCCCTCGAAGAGCGTGGGCGCGACCAGGTAGCCCTCCTCGTCCGCGCGCGCGCCGCCGGCGAGGAGCGTCCCGCCCTCGCCGCGGGCGCGCTCGATCGCGCCGAGCACGTTCTCCAGCGCCGTCTCGTTGACGAGCGGGCCCACCTCCGTCTCCGGGTCGGCCGGGTCGCCCACCTTCCCGCGCGCTATCCGCGCCAGGAGCCGCTCCCGGAAGGCCTCGTACACCTCGTCCTGGACGAAGATGCGCCGCGTCGCCGTGCACTTCTGGCCCGCCGACCAGAAGGCGCCCGCGTAGGCCGCCTCGACGGCGCGGTCGAGCTCCGCGCTCGCCGTCACGAGGAGCGGGTTCTGCCCGCCGAGCTCGAGCTGCACGCGGCAGCCGCGCGCGGTCGCCCGCTCGCGCACCCGCGTCCCCACCTCGACCGAGCCGGTGAAGGAGATCGCGCGCACGCGCTCGTCGGCGACGAGCGCCGCCCCCGCCCTCGAGCCGGAGCCCGTGAGCACGTTGAGGACGCCCGGGGGCAGCCCCGCGTCGGCGAAGGCCTCCGCCACGTGCAGGCCCGTGCGGGGCGAGTCCCAGGCGAGCTTGAGCACGACCGTGTTCCCGTAGACGAGCGCGGGGGCGAGCTTCCAGACGGGGATCGCGATCGGGAAGTTCCAGGGTGTGATCAGCCCCACGACGCCGAGCGGCCGGCGCAGCGTGTACAGGCGCTGGTTCGGCACCGAGGGCTCGTACAGCTCCCCGATCGGCCGCCAGGCCTCGCCGGCGGCGAAGCGGAGGATGAGGGCGGCCCGCTGCGTCTCCAGGCGCGCCTCCCGCAGCGGCTTCCCCATCTCCGCGCTCATGTCGCGGGCGACCCGCTCCGCGCGCGCCTCGAGCGCGGCGGCGGCGCCGGCGAGGTAGGCCCCGCGCTGCTGCGCGGGCAGCTGCGACCAAGCGGGGAACGCCTCCTGGGCCGCCTCGACGGCGGCGCGCACGTCCTCCGGGCCCGAGTCCGGGTAGACGCCGACGACCCGCGAGGGCCGCCACGGGCTTCGCTTCTCGTACGTCTCCCCGCCCGCCGCCTCGCGCCACTCGCCGCCGACGAGGTTGCGGGCGGGCGCTCCGGTGAGGGTGTCAGACACCGCGTTCCCTCCTTTCCATTTGTCGACAGTGATTTGTCGACAGTGTCTGACACCGTGTCAGACACCGGCGTTCGTTCGCTCGATGAGGCTGGAGGCGAGGACGACGGGGTTGGCCAGGGTGCCGATGCCCGGCACGTGGATCTCCACCATCTGCCCCGGCTCCAGCGTGAAGTCGTCCGGGGGGACGAGCCCCGTGCCGGTGAGGAGCACGCTCCCCGCGGGCACGGGGTTGTCGCGCAGCAGGTACGCGACGAGCTCCGCGAACGAGCGGTGCATGCGCGCGGTCGAGGTCTCGCCCGCGTACAGCTCGCGCCCGTCCGCGGCCAGGATCCGCATCCGCAGCTCGAGCGGCTCCTCGGGCACGGGGGAGAGGACGGCGGGGCCGAGCGCGCACGCGCCCGCGTACACCTTCGCCTGCGGCAGGTAGAGGGGGTTCTCGCCCTCGATGTCCCGGGAGGAGACGTCGTTCCCGATCGTGACGCCGGCGATCTCGCCCCGCTCGCCGAGGACGAGCGCGATCTCCGGCTCGGGCACGCTCCAAGCGGAGTCGGAGCGGACCCCGATCGGCTCCCCGGGGCCGGCCGTGCGCCGGCAGGCCGCGTCCTTGAGGAAGAGCTCGGGCCGCTCCGCCGCATACACGAGCTCGTACACGTCCTTCACCTCGCTCTCCTCGACGCGCGCGTCGCGGGAGCGCTCGTAGGTGACCCCGGCGCACCACACCTCGGGCGGCTCGAGCGGGAGCGCGAGCCGGTAGGGCTCGGGAAGGGCCAGCCGCTCGGGGTCGAGGAGCGGGATCTCGCCGCTCGCCTCGGCGACGACGACGCCGTCAGCGACGACCCCCTGCTCGATCCCCTTCGGCCCCCGGACGCGGACGCGGCGCATCTCAGTAGACGGCCCTTCCCCCGGAGGCGTCGAAGACGGCGCCGGTGGAGAAGGAGCACTCCTCGCTCGCGAGCCAGCAGATGAGCGCGGCCACCTCCTCCGGGCGGCCCATCCGGCCCATGGGGATGCGCTCGACCATGTAGGCGATGTGATCCTCGCTCAGCCCCGCCAGGATCGGGGTCTCGACGACGGCGGGGGCGACGCAGTTGACGAGCACCCCCGTGCGGGCGAGGTCCTTCCCGACCGCCTTCGTGAGCGCGATCACCGCGGCCTTGGAGGCCGAGTAGGCGGCGGCCATCGGGTTTCCCTCCTTGCCCGCGATCGAGGCGAGGTTGACGATCCGCCCGTAGCCCCGCTCCACCATGCCGGGGATGACGGCGCGGTTGCAGTAGAAGACGCCGTCCGCGTTGATCGCGAAGACGCGCCTCCACTCCTCGTCGCTCACCTCGACCGTGCGCAGCGAGGCGCCGGGGATGCCGGCGGAGCAGACGAGGACGTCGATCGGGCCGAGCTCCCGCTCGACCGCGGCCACGGCCCGGTTCACGTCCGCCGAGCTGGAGACGTCCCCGCGCAGCGCGAGCACGCCCTCGGGCGCCGTCTCCCGCAGGTCGAGGGAGGCGACGGCCGCCCCCTCGGCCCGCAGCCGCGTCGCCACCGCGGCCCCGATCCCGCTCGCGCCGCCGGTGACGAGCGCGACCCGGCCCGAAAATCGATAATCGTTCATTCGATGCCCACCTTGCCCCGTCAAGCCTAGAGTCTGGGCGCATGGGCTTCGACCCCAAGCGCGACTACCCGCTCGGGACGAGCCGTCCGGACCTGGTCTTCACCCCCGGCGGCCTGCCGCTCGCCGAGGTGACGTTGGACGCGCTCCGGGCCGGGCGCCTCGGCGGGGCCGAGATGCGCGCGACCGCGGAGACGCTGCGGCGGCAGGCGGAGGTGGCGCGCGCCGCCGGCCGCGCGCCGCTCGCCGACAACCTGGAGCGGGTGGCGGAGCTGGCGGCCGTGCCGGACGAACTCCTGCTCGCCGTCTACACGGCGCTGCGCCCGCGGCGGGCGACCGCGGCGGAGCTCGAGGGGTGGGCGGCCCGCCTGGAGGGTCTGGGCGCGGCGCGGACGGCCGCGTTCGTGCGGGAGGCGGCCGTCGCCTACGCGGAGCGGGGGCTCTTGCGCCGTGCGTAGCCGACGCTTCGCCGCGCGCGCCCGGCGCGCCCTGCGCCGCGAGGCGCTGCTCGCGCCCTACCCCGACCTCGGGCTCGTGGCGGCCGCCGGCCCGAACGACCCGGAGCCGGAGCTCGCGGTCGAGGACGGGCGGGTGACGCGCCTGGACGGGCGCGCCGCGGAGGAGTTCGACGTCATCGACCGCTTCCTCGTCGCGTACGGGCTCGACCTGGAGGTGGCGGCGGAGGCGATGGCGCTCCCCGACGCGGAGCTCGCGCGGCGGCTCGTGGACGTGGACGTGCCCCGTTCCGAGCTCGTGCGCCTCGCCCGCGGGCTCACCCCCGCCAAGCTCGCCCGGGTCGTCTGGCTCCTCGATCCGGTGGAGCTGATGCTCGCGCTCAAGAAGCTGCGCGCGCGGCGCGCGCCCTCGAACCAGGCGCACGTGACGAACCTGAAGGAGAGCCCGGCGCTCCTCGCCGCCGACGCGGCCGAGGCGGCGAGGCGCGGGTTCGCCGAGATCGAGACGACGGTGGGCGTCGCCCGCTACGCGCCGCTGAACGCGATCGCGCTGCTCGTGGGCTCGCAGACGGGCCGCCCGGGGGTGATGACCCAGTGCGCGGTCGAGGAGCGGCGCAACCTGGAGCTCGCCATCCGCGGCCTCGTCACGTACGCGGAGACGCTCTCCGTGTACGGCACCGAGCCCGTCTTCGTGGACGGCGACGACACGCCCTGGTCGAAGGCGTTCCTGGGGGCGGCGTACGCCTCCCGGGGGGTGAAGGTGCGCTTCACCTCGGGCACGGGCTCGGAGGCGCTGATGGGCCACGCGCAGGGCTGCTCCATGCTCTACCTGGAGGCGCGCTGTCTCGCGCTCGTGCGCGCGGCGGGCTCGCAGGGGGTGCAGAACGGGTCGATCTCCTGCGTCGCGCTCGTCCTCGCCGTGCCCGGGGGGACGCGCGCGATCCTGGCGGAGAACGTGCTCGCCGCCTGGCTCGACCTGGAGGTCGCTTCCGGCAACGACGCGATCGCCTCCCACTCGGAGATCCGCAAGGCGGCGAAGCTGATGGGCCAGTTCCTGCCCGGGACCGACTTCGTCACCTCCGGCTACTCGGTCATGCCCCGGCGGGACAACACGTTCGGGGGCGGCAACTTCGACGCGGACGACCTGGACGAGTGGCTGACGCTGCAGCGGGACTGGCAGGTGGACGCGGGGATCGAGCCGCTTCAGGAGGAGGAGGCGCTGCGGGTGCGGGAGCGGGCGGCGCGCGCGGTGCAGGCCGTGTTCGCGGAGCTCGGGCTGCCCCCCGTCTCCGACGAGGAGGTGGCGGCGGCGGTGGCCGCGTACGACTCGCGCGACCTGCCGGACCGCGACCGGGCGGCGGACGTGCAGGCGGCCGACGAGCTGCTCGCCCGCGGCGTGACCGGCCTCGACGTCGCGCTCGCGCTCGACCGCCGCGGCTTCCCGGAGGTGGCGGAGGCCGTGCTCGGCATGCAGCGGCAGCGGGTGTCGGCCGACTACCTGCAGACGGCGGCGATCATCGAGCCGGACGGGGTGGTGCGCTCGGCGGTGAACGACCCGAACGCGTACGCGGGCCCCGGGACGGGCTACCGGCTCGAAGGCGAGCGCTGGCGGCTGCTGCAGGCGCTGCCGCACGCGGTGGAGGCGGCCGACCTGGTGGAGCTCGAGCCCGACGAGCCGCCCGTCGTCCGGGAGCTGGGCGAGGCGAAGCCGGGCTCGAGCCCGGCGGAGGTGGTGGTCGCGGTCGGCCCCGCCTTCGGCCAGGCGATCACGCGCACGCTCTCCGGTCTGCGCCACCGGGACGTGCTCGAGGCGCTGTGCGAGGGGGTGCGCGAGGCGGGGGGCGTCCCGCGGCTCGTCCGCGTGCGCCGGGTCGCGGACGTGGCGTTCATCGGGCACGAAGGCGCGCGCCTGTCCGGCTCCGGCGTGGCCGTGGGGCTGCAGTCGAAGGGGACGGCGGTCATCCACCGGGCCGACCTCGAGCCGCTCGACAACCTGGAGCTCTTCGGGATGGCGCCCCTGTACACGCTCGACTCCTACCGGGCGATGGGGCGGAACGCGGCCGGGTACGCGCTCGGGCGCCGCGTCGGCCCGGTGCCGACCGAGCTCGACAACTTCGCCCGCGCGAAGCTGATCGTGCAGACGACGCTGCTGCACGCGCGCGAGGCGCGCGCGGTCGTCCCCGACGCCCAGACGGTGGAGCTCGAGCTCGCCGCCGTCGAGGCGGCGCCCGCCTGAGCGAGGGCACGCGGACGCGGGGGCCGCCCGCGTCCGTCCGCGCCCCGCGCGGGTGCTCGCTCGGCGTGCCGCCCCTACTCGCTCGGCTTGCCGCCCTGCCCCCAGTGCGAGGGCGGGATGCCGTAGACGATCACGTGGATGTGCTCCTTGGCGGCGCCGCTCGACTCGTGGAGGGCGTCGGTGAGGGCGGCGATCATCTTCGGCACCGACTCCTCGGTCACGCGGCGGTCGAAGAGCTTCACCTCGATCAGGGGCACGCGTCCTCCTTTCCTCGTGTCAGCGTGATCCTACGGGGCGACGAAGCGGCTCCACGGCGAAGCGCCCCGCCGGCGCGCGCGGGCGGCCGCCGCGTCCCGGGCGGTCACGCGCCCGGGCCGGGCGGCATCTGCTCGACCGGCCACGGTTTCCCGGCGAGGCCCCAGTTCTTCGGCGAGTGGCCCTCGACGATGACCCAGGTGTGCTCCTTGAGCCCGGGGTGCGTCGCCTCGCCGAGGGCGTCGGTGAGCTTCTCGATCAGCTTGGCGCTCGTCTCCTCGGTGAGCCGGTAGTCGAAGAGCTCGACCCTGATCAGCGGCATCGCATCTCCCTTCTGCCGGTGGGGGTACGGTACGGAGGTGCCGGTACGGCTCCAGCACTGCGGGCTCATCGTCTCGGATCTGGAGCGCTCGCGCCGCTTCTACCGGGACGCGCTCGGGCTCGAGGAGGTGCCGCGGCCTCCGAACTTCACGTTCGCGGGCGCCTGGTTTCGCGCGGACGGGACGGAGGTGCACCTGCTCCTGGAGGCGGACACGACCGGCCGCGCCGGCCAGCCGGAGCCGGGCCCGAGCCTCGCCGCGGGCCTTGCGAGCCACCTCGCCCTCGAGGTGGACGACCTCGCCGTTGCGTGCGCGCGCCTCCGGGAGCACGGCGTCCCCCTCGCCGCCGGCCCGCTCCCCCGCGGGGACGGGGTCGTCCAGGTCTTCCTGCGCGACCCGGACGGCTACGTTCTCGAGCTCTTCGAGCGGACGGGAGAGGATCAGCGCGACGCGCCCGAGCGGGGGCCGGTGACCGGAGACGCGTGAGCCGCGGCCCCCGGCCGCGGCTCACGCCGCTCCGACTCGCACCGGTCAGTGCGCGGGCTCGCGGGCGCGCACGAGGCGCACCGTGATCATGAGCCCGAGGGCGAGCAGCGCGCCCACGCCGAAGCCGATCCCGATCTGCGGCCACTCAGGAGCGGTTCCGGAGGTCGAGACCGACGCCGGCGCCGTCGTCGAGAGCGCCTCGCTCCGGTCGTGGTGGTCGCCCGGGATGGTCGAGGGCAGGCCACCCGCCCGGTTGCCGAGCGCGCGCTGGAACGCGTCCGGGTACCGCTCGACCCGGGAGCGGGCCTCCGCGGCGACCGCCCGCTCGAACGCGTCCGGGTAGGTCGTCGCCCAGCTCGGCCCCGCGTTCACCCTCGCGTTCACGGCCCGCTCGAACGCGTCCGGGCCTTGTCCGAACGCCGACGGGGCGACGGCCAGCGCGGCGGTCGCAACGACGGCTGCGAACGAGAGCTTGCGGATCATGGTTCCTCCTCCTTCGAGGCGATCGCCCTCTGCGATCGCGATGGAGGCAGGGTCGTCGGAGCCGGCAAAGAGACGGCAGGCGCCCGGTAAAGCGCGGGCAAAGCCGGCTCTTGGTCGTCTCGAGGGGCGGTGTTACCGTTACCGTCAGCGCAGGGAGATGGACTTCCGCATCCTCGGGCCACTGGAGGTCGTCGACGACGGCCGCCGGCTCGATCTCGGCCCAGGCAAGCAGCGCGCGCTCTTGGCGGTCCTGCTCCTGTACGCGAACCGTCCGGTCTCGAGCGACGAGCTGGTGGAGGCGTTGTGGGGAGAGCGGCCTCCGGAGAGGGCGCTGAAGGCGCTCCAGGTCTACGTCTCGCAGCTTCGGAAGATGTTGGGGAAGGAGCGGATCGCGACCCGCCCGACGGGCTACGAGCTGCGTGTGGAGCCGGGCGAGCTGGACCTGGAGCGCTTTCAGGCGCTCGTCTCCGAGGGCAGGCTGGAGGAGGCGCTCTCGCTGTGGCGGGGGCCGCCGTGGGCCGACTTTCGCTACGAGCCGTTCGCGCAGGCGGAGATCGCGTCTCGAGGAGCTTCGCCTGGCTGCGTTGGAGGAGCGGATCGAGCGCGACCTGGAGGGGGGCCGGCACGCGGCGCTCGCCGGCGAGCTGGAAGCCCTCGTCCAGGAGCATCCTTTGCGCGAGCGTCTGCGCGCCCACCTCATGCTCGCCCTCTACCGCTCGGGCCGGCAGGCGGAGGCGCTCGAGGCGTACGCGGGCGCCCGGCGCGTGCTCACGGACGAGCTCGGCTTGGAGCCGAGCGCCGAGCTCAGGGAGCTGCAGCGGGCGATCCTGGCCCAGGATGCGACGCTTGCCGCCGTCCCCTCTGCCGGACGGCGTGAGGAAGCCGTGGAGGCTGCGAGAGGGGTCTTCGTCGGCCGCGAAGCCGAGGTCGCGGAGCTGCGTGAGGCGTGGACGGACGCCGTCGCCGGCCGGGGGCGCCTGGTCTTGCTCGTGGGCGAGCCCGGCATCGGCAAGAGCCGGCTCGCGGAAGAGCTCATCCATCAGGCGCGCATGCAGCGCGCGCAGGTCCTCGTCGGCCGTTGCTGGGAGGGGGGAGGCGCGCCCGCGTACTGGCCATGGGTCCAGTCGATCCGAGAGTACGTTCGCGCCGCGGACGCCGGCGTTCTCCGAGCACGACTCGGTGGGGGCGCGGCCGACATCGCGCAGATGATCCCGGACGTTCGCGAGCGCCTCCCGGACGTCCCCGAGCCGCCGTCCCCCGCGTCCGAAGGCGCGCGCTTCCGGCTCTTCGACTCGACAGCCCGGTTTCTCCGCGATGTGGCGGCGGAACGGCCGCTGCTCCTCGTCCTCGACGACCTGCATGCCGCGGACGAGCCATCCCTTCTCCTCCTCCGGTTCATCGCCGGCGAGGTGGTGGATGCCCGGATCCTCGTCCTCGGCACCTACCGCGACGTCGACCCGACCGTGCGCGATCCGCTCGCCTCGACGCTGGCGGAGCTCGCACGAGAGCCCGTGACCCAGCGAATCCACCTGACCGGCCTTACGAACGGGGATGTCGCTCACTTCATCGAGGCGCTCGTCGGCACGACGCCCCGAGCGGAGCTCGTCGAGGCAATCCACGAGGAGACGGAGGGAAACCCGCTCTTCGTCGGCGAGATCGTTCGGCTGCTCGCAGCCGAGGGTCGGCTAGCCGACGCAGACGGCCGAGCGCTGTCGCGGCTCGGCATCCCGCAGGGTGTGCGCGAGGTGATCGGGCGTCGGCTGAGGCGCCTGTCCGAGGAGTGCGTGCAGATCCTCACACTCGCCTCGGTTCTTGGACGCGAGTTCGCGCTCGAAGCGATCGAGCGGCTTGCCGGCTATCCGTCGAAACAGGTCTACGAGCTCTTGGACGAAGCGGTGAGCGCACGCGTGTTGACGCCCGGGGGGCGGGGGCGCCTGCGGTTCGCGCACGCGCTCATCCGAGAGACCCTGTACGAAGGTCTGACGACTCCCCGCCGCGTGCAGCTGCACCGAAAGGCGGCTGACACGCTCGAGGCGCTCTACGCGGCCGATCCGGAGCCGCATGTGGCGGAACTCACGTACCACTACGTAGAGGCGGCTCCCGGCGGGGATGTGGACAAAGCGATCGCCTATGCGCAGCGCGCCGCGAACCGGGCGCTCGGGCTGCTCGCATTCGAGGAGGCGGCGCGCTTCTACGAGCTCGCGCTCGAAACCGTCGAGCTCAAGCAGGCCATCGACATGGGGCTCCGCTGCGAGCTCCTCCTCGGGCTGGGCGAGGCGCAGGCGAGAGCAGGCGACGAAGCGGCCGCGAGCACGGCGTTCCTCGCGGCGGCCGAGCTTGCGCGCTCGTCAGGGGTGGCGGAGCAGCTCGCCCGCGCCGCGTTGGGCTACAGCGGGCGCTTCGTCTGGATGGTCCGGGGAGCGGACGAGGACGTGGTGCCGCTCCTCGACGACGCCCTCAGCGCGCTCGGCGAACGAGAGAGCGCCTTGCGGGCGAAGGTCCTCGCTCGGCTGGCGGGTGCCTTGCGCGACCAGCCGGAGCCGGAGCGCCGGGGGGAGCTCACCGCCCAGGCCGTCGCTATCGCCCGTCGTCTCGACGACAGGTCGGCGCTCGCGTACGCGCTCGACGGGAGGTACTGCGCGGTTTGGGGGCCGGACAATCCCGCCGAGCGCCTCGAGATCGCCGACGAGCTGCTGCAGGTGTCGCGCGAGATCGGGGACCGAGAGCGGCTGATTCAGGGCCATTACTACCGTGCGGTGGCTCTGCTCGAGGTCGGGCGAATCGCCGACGTTCGGGACGAGCTGCGGACGATGGACCGACTCGTGCGGGAGCTGCGGCAACCCGCCCAGCGCTGGTACGTCGAAGTGCTGCGGGGCATCGTCGCGCTCTTCGAAGGCGACTACGCCACGGCAGATGTCGCGATTCGGACGGGTGTCGAGTTCGGCCAGACGATGCGCTCCCGGCTCTCCGTCGTCGCGTTTCGGGTTCAGTCGACCATGCTCGAGCAGGTGCGCGGAAACCTCGATTACGGCGTAGAAGTGATGGAGCAGTCGGTGAAGGAGACGCCCACGCTCACCGCCTTCCCGTCGATCCTCGCGAGCCTCTATGCGGCGCGTGGCCGTAACGCCGACGCCGCCGCCATTCTCAGCGCCAACGCCGAGAACGATTTCGAAGCGCTGCCGGACAACGACAAGCTCTTCTCGTGGTCGCTGCTCGGCGAGGTGTGCTGCGCGCTCGCCGATCCGACCCATGCCGGTGCGCTCTACGAGCTCTTGGCGCCCTATGCCGACCGCAACGTGGTCTGTCATCCGGGGTGCGCGATCGGATCGGTCTCTCGCTACCTCGGACTCCTGGCGGCGCTGCTCGACCGCGTCGACGATGCAGTCCAGCGGTTCGACGAGGCGCTCGTCATGAACGAGCGCATGAGCGCTCGTCCCTGGCTCGCGCACACGCAGGAGGACTACGCGCGGACGCTGCTCGCGCGCGACCACCGCGGCGACGATGAGCGAGCGCGCGCGTTTCTCGACGCCGCGCTCGCGACGTACCGCGACCTCGGGATGACCGGTCCGCTCGCGAGGGCCGAGTCCCTCGTGGCCGGGTAGCCGTCGACTTCCGCATCCTCGGGCCGCGGTCGTCGACGACGGCCGCCGGCTCGATCTCGGCCCAGGCAGGCAGCGGGCGCTGCTCGCGGTCCTGCTCCAAGAGCTCGCACAGCGGCCCGACCCCCGTCTGCCGGGCCGAGCTCCTGCTCGCGCTCGGCGGCGCGCACGCGCGGGCAGGCGAGGAGGCAGCGGCGAGCGCGGCGAGGGACACCCCGGCTGCCGCCGCGGGCGGGAGCTGCGGGCGAGGCCGATCGGCTCGGGCCGCCGTCGGCGTCGGCCGCTAGGACATGGTGCTCGTCGTCGCCTCCCGCGAGCTTCCGCGGCTCGTCTGGAGCGGCCGGATCGTCAGCCTACGCCGACCGCTTCGGACGGCGCTCGTGCTTCGGACGGCCGTCCCCGCGCGAAGGCGTGCTCGATGGCTGCGACGACCAGGTGGAGCTCGGCGCGGTCGCCGTCGCCGTTCCGGTTCGTGTGCGGCCCGGCCCGGATTCCGGCTTGCTCGTTCTGCGCGAGGAGCGCGTCGATGCTTCCGGGCGGGGAGCGGGGGACGCTCGGGACGAGCAGCCCGTGGCGGTTGCGGAAGCGGAGCTCCCCGTCTTGGCCGTCCTCGATCGTGTAGCCGCCCTCGTGGACGAGGCGGTGGTGGTGCCAGCAGAGGAGGACGAGGTTGTCGAGGCTCGTCTCGCCGCCCTGCGCCCAGTGCCTGCGGTGGTGCGCGTCGAGGTGGCGGCGGCGCTCGCAGCCGGGCCAGCGGCAGGTGTGGTCGTCGCGCGCCTCGAGCAGCCGGCGCAGCCTCGGGGGCACGGTTCGCCGCTTGCGTCCGACGCTCAGCGGAAGCCCGTCGCGCTCGAGCACCGTCACCCGCTCGGCCTCGCAGCCGAGGCGGCGGGCCGTCTCGGGGGAGATGAGGGGGCCGTCCTCGAGCTCCGAGCGGCCGGCTCCGTCGGCCGCGAGGGCCGCGGCGTCCACATGCACGACGAGGCGCGGCCGCTCCTGCGAGGGCTCGACCGGGGCGAGCGATGCGAGGGCGACCTCGACGAGCGCTTCCACGTCGACCGGTCGCGGCGGCTCGAACTCGCGCGCGCGCCCGGCGTCGCGCTCGTCCACTTGGGCCTCCAAGGCCTGCTGCTCCTCGCGCCGCCGCTCCCAGATGCGGTCGCGCGCGGCCTCCAGCGCGCGGACGACGAGCGTTCCCTCCTCGGCCGGGAGACGGGCGCGGAGGCAGAGCGAGCCGTCCTCGTCCCAGTAGTAGTCGACGTACTCGAGCGCGTGCGCCTCGGCGGCGTCCTCCTTCCGCAGCCGCCGGAACGCCCGCAGCGCCCGCTCCAGCTGCGACGCCGTGAGCACCGCGGCCAAGTCCAGCAGGCCCTGCTCCGATGCCGGTGTCGCCACGCGCGTGAGCGCGCGCACCTTCGTGAACGTGAGCTCTCCGCGCCCGAACGCCGCCCGCGTCGCCGGCAGCTCCCGCAGCGCCCGGGCGACGCGCACGTACTCGCGCGCCTCCCGGGGCGACACGCCGCAGCGAAACGCGAGCCACCGCGCGAGGTCGTCGAACGGCGCACCCCCTTCCTCCTCGAACTCCGAGACGAGCTCCAAGAGGCGCGCCATGCCCGCGTTCAGGTGCGCGCACAGGGTCGCCAGCTGCGCTTCCAGACGCTCCTGTCTTTGAACACGCGCAGGCACGGGAGCGGCTGTCCGCGTTGTCATCATGGCGAACAGCCTAGCGATGGCATCGGACAGCACGGCAGTGTGCATTCCTCGACGCGGCTCTCGCCGAAATGAGCTGAGCGGATTCCTCTCGCGCTCGATCGACCGGCTGGGGCCCAGGGGAAAAGCCCTGGGAGATCCTAGCCGCCCCGCATCCTGCAGGGACGCTACAGGGCTTCAATGGGGCCCAGGGGAAAAGCCCTGGGAGATTCGCCATCGTGTCCGGCTTGGCGCGAGGCGTGGACGCAGCTTCAATGGGGCCCAGGGGAAAAGCCCTGGGAGATCACTTGCGCGCAGCGGCCCGGCCGGCGCGGCGTAGGAGCTTCAATGGGGCCCAGGGGAAAAGCCCTGGGAGATAGATAATCCCGCCACGAATAGGCGGCAGCGTACGTGGGGATGCTTCAATGGGGCCCAGGGGAAAAGCCCTGGGAGATGTGCTCTCGTCGGCGCTCAGTTGCCCAAGCCGCCAGGCGAGGCTTCAATGGGGCCCAGGGGAAAAGCCCTGGGAGATACCGCCGCTGGGCGGCCCGGGCCGCCTGCTGTGCGTCGAGCTTCAATGGGGCCCAGGGGAAAAGCCCTGGGAGATGCGGGACGTGCCCATCGGTTGCATGGCGTGCGCAGTAGCTTCAATGGGGCCCAGGGGAAAAGCCCTGGGAGATCTGAGTAATTGTAGCCGCGGTCGACCCCTTACTAAGAATGCTTCAATGGGGCCCAGGGGAAAAGCCCTGGGAGATAGACTGTGTGTGAGAGATGGTTCGGCCGCGAGTTCGGGCTTCAATGGGGCCCAGGGGAAAAGCCCTGGGAGATTAACCACCGTTAGGAGCCGCCGCATTTGGCTTAGTTGCTTCAATGGGGCCCAGGGGAAAAGCCCTGGGAGATTCCCCTCTTGACAAGCCGTCACGTGACGCTACTATAGCTTCAATGGGGCCCAGGGGAAAAGCCCTGGGAGATCCGGAAGCCGGGGACGTGGGTGGCTTTCCGGCCGTTGAGGCTTCAATGGGGCCCAGGGGAAAAGCCCTGGGAGATAGCTCCTCTCGGAGAGCGCATCGAATCGTGGCTTGCGACGTGGATTGCGAGCGACGCTTGGGATGACCCGCTCACGGCAGAGGATGGCGACGGCCGGTGCCGAGGTTGGAGGAGAGTAAGTTGTCAATCTGCAGGTACTTCGTAGAATGCGAGCGCTTCCGGCATGCCGTGTGATGACCTCCGCGCTCGCAGGCGTTAGACAATCAGGGAGTCGGTGGGCTCATGGAGAACAGGAGAGGGAAGCGTCAGCCAGTGTAAGCGGTGCTTTGCCGTCGATGGAGGTCCTAGCTCGACCAGCACAACGCGATCCTCGGCGAAGTTCACGACGTTACGCACCGCCTGCTCGAGACGCGTCCGTTCCACGTCGGAAAGGTCGCAGATAAAGACGGAGTACTGGAGGCGGTATCCGAACTCGTCGGCCACTCGCTCGGCGCGGCGAAGGCGTACGTCGTCGCGAACGTCGTAGCAGAGCAAGTAGCGTGTTCTCATCAGCGCGTCACGAACGGACGATACTCGGGAACGTCCCGCAGTAGAAATGCGGCCAAGAGGCGGGCTTGCAGCTCGAGGACGCGACGGTAGACAGCTCGATAGCCGAAGATGGGATGGATGACTTCGGTCCCCATGCGTTGCTCGAACGCGCCGATAACTGCTCGACGGCCCGACCTTGTCAGGCCGACGGCTCCCGCTCGGGCGATGAAGTCCCCCCGAGTCAACCGGCCTCCGTTGACGAGGGTAAGGAAAACGGAGTCTGCGATCAGTGGCCGAAACTCTTCCATGAGATCGAGTGCGAGCGCCGGTCGGCCAAAGCGGGGCCGGTGAAAGAAACCGAGGAGAGGATCGAAGCCGACGCGCCGCAGGGCGACGACGCACTCCTTCGTGAGGAGCGCGTAGAGCAACGAGAGGACTGCGTTTGCAGGGTCACGAGGCGGCCTACGGCTTCGTCGTTCGAATGCGAGGTTGAGGCCGTCCTCGCGCGCCCGAGGCGTGATCAGTTGCGCAAGGGCGCGGTAGTACTCGCGCGCGGCAGCTCCTTCGATGCCAAGGAGCGGCTGAAGATCGGGGGCTAGTCGCGCTAGCCGCGCAAGGCGCTGGAGCTCTCTGACCGCGCTTGCCACGCGCTGTCCGCCGTTGCGGCGCAGCAGCACGCGTGCATTCCGGATCTTCGCCGAGACGAACGTGCGGGAAAGCCTGAGCGATGCCTCCCGATCGTCGGCTTCTCGGAACTGGGCGATCCGCAGGTCGATGTTATTAGGGTCGAAGCCGACCGTGATCGCTTCGAGTCGTCCGCCGAAGGAGAAGTGGGTGATCGGGATCCCTGCCGAGGCAAGCTGGCGGAGCGCGGGCTCTGAGATCGTGGCACCACCGAAGAGCGCGACCTCGGAGAGGTCGATCTGGCGCAGCGAGGCAAGAACGTCACGCTCTTTCCGTACCTCGATCCGTCCTTGGGAGAGCCGGACGACTGCGCCGGGCTCCTGTACGTAGAGGGGCTTGGCGTCGGGCCTCGCCGCGAGGAGGCGGCGCTTGAGGCGGGTGCGCTCGGCCTTGAGCCGAAGTGCGTTCGTCTCATCGGGCAGGCAGATCTCGACGAGCGAGCAGCGAGGGCACTTGGGGCTGTCGACGAGCGGCGGCGGCGCCTCGGCTCGTGCGGCCACGGCACGCAGCTCGTCGAGTCGTCTGCGCACCTCTGATTCGAGCGCCTCGTCGTACTCGACTGCGACACGGGAACGGGTCTCCCGAAAGCTGATGTAGCCGCGCTCGCAGGGGTACCCGTTCTCCCGAAGGACAAGTATCTGAGCGGCCATCTGGAGGCGTTCCGGCTCCCAGGGCGTTCCGTCCGATCGAGGCCTTCCCTTCTTGTGGTCAACCGGGGAGAGCGTTCCATCTTCCCCCTCGACGACATCCATCTTCGCGATCAGGCCAAGCTGCGGAGCGTCCAACGTGATCGAGCGCGCCTCCCCTGACCACAGATAGTCCGCGCCCTCCGGTTCGGGCAGTCTTCCGCCTCCGCGGTCGCTGCGCCCGTGAACGAGCTCGCCCAGCGCGGTGTCTGGGTTGTCGGCCCACAATCCCTGCACCCACTCGAGCCAGAACAGCCGCGGGCAGTAGACGAACTCGTTCAGCATCCGCGCCGGGACGAGATCGGGGATGAGTGCCCCTGCGCCGCTCACCCCGTCACGCCAACTCGTGCTCGCGCAGTGCGTGCCCGTGGGGCCGGCGGAACAAGGGTGCACTTGCCGAGGTAGCACTCGGTTTGGTTGGCCATGCGACGCGCTACGACGTCGACCTTGTGCACCGACGTGATCCCGAGCTGGTCGAGCTCCTGCTGCGATCGGCGCAGTTGAACCCCGGCCGGCTCCAGCTCAAGGGCCGGGTGATCGAGCAGTGCCTCGATCGCAGCGAGATCAAGGCGCGTCCGCCAAGTGGGGAGGACGAGAACAGGGCGCCCCCGAACGAGCTGAAAGCCCCGGGTCGCGGCTCTCCCGTTCGAACGACGGACTGGGAAGTACGGGAGCGCCATCATTGCCAACCACGTTGCTCCCGGAACAATCAGCGTCCGCGCCTTCCCTCGCGGCGTCTCCGCCGCGTTCTGGTTCGCGTCGATGTCCCAGTTCATGCCGCCACCGATCTCGACCCGCCGCCACCCGGAGACCGCTTGATGGAGTGCCACGCGCACATCGTTTTGCCCGCTCCATGTCCAGAGCGCCTCGAATTGTTGGGCAAGTCGTTGTCCCCGAGAGAGGAGGTAGAACTGGGTCAGAGTGGCGATGGGGGGGCGGCGCTCGCGCTCGAGCACGACGTCGCTCGCGACTGCTCTGATCCAGGCTCGGGCCTCGGGATCGCCCGAGGCTCGGGCAGCCTCTGCGTAGCTGGCGTACTCGGACGGAAGCATCTTCGCCGGGTCGTTCATCCCACGTTCGCCGGCTCGTTCGCTCGCCGGTGCGAGCGGGGCGTGGGGAGGGAACGCACGCACCTGGCCGTGAACCGCCAGGAGCTTGACCGCGCCTTGCGTTGCCTGTCGCTGCCACACCGAGGCCAGTGACGAGACAAGCTCCTCCCTGCTCAGCGGTGCCTCGACGACGGCGTGAGGAGTACCCGCGTCAGTCCAGGCAAGACGAGCGTCGAAGCCAAGCTCCCGCACAAGAGTGCGGTGGAGTCCGAGCGCGGCGAGGTAGCCGAGCGGATGCGTCGGCCGCAGGGCCCGAAGCTCGATGGCTCTCACGTCCCAGCCTCCGAGCAGGTCATATCAGCCAAGCGCAGGATGGTCTCAAGCAGCGCGAGGCCCCAGGCCCCGTGACGCTCGAGGAGGAGCCGATGTCTCCCCGGAGCGCTCCAGTCGGGTACGTAGGAGTCCAGTGACTCTGAGTCGCGCGCGAGCGTGCGGCCGTCCCACTGAGCTTCCAGATCCACGAGCTCGACCCCCTCCGGTACGTCGAAGAGCGGTCGGCAGTAGCCGTGATGGGTGGCAACCAAGTGGCGGACGAGGTCGCCGTCCTTCCGCTCCTCGCAGAGGGAGTCGATGAGCGCCAGCGAGAGCGCCTCGTGCCGCAAGCCGGCCGGCCATCCAGCATCGCGCCGCGCCCGCGCCAAGATTCCTCGATCGCTCGCGTCGATCCCGGATTTCGCCAGCAGTGAATCGCCCTCAACGTACGCAAGATCGTCTCCCCCACGCAGCATCAGCTGAAAGCGCGGGTCGGCCTTGCCGACGTCGTGGAGCTCAGCAGCGAGGGCTATCGCCTCAACCAAATCCTTCGCGAGTCCGAGACGCTCCGCCGCAGCGCGGGCGCGTCCGGCGACAGCCCTCGAGTGCTCGGCCAGCAGCACGCGGCGCGGGCCGAGGGACGTGGTCTCGTCGGCATCGCTCCGGTGGTCGGCGTCTACATCAGCAGCGGACTTCGGCCCGCGCGAACGCCTGGCTCGAAGAATCGGCGTTGGACCGGGTCGAAGGACGAGCTCGAGCTCCCAGCCGCCCGCAAGCAGGTCGTCCAATCGCTCCGCTAGCAGCGCGCCGTGCGTGTCCTGCGGGTGCGACTCCGACCGCACAGCGTCGCGGAGCCGGGAGACGAGAGCGCGCGCCGCCTGACGGCCCATTTGCGGGATGCGGTTGACGAGGAGGTCGACAGCCTCGACCTCGCTCTTCCAAGCCTCGAACGTCGCCGCGGCAGCAGGAGACAGCTCGCCGAGGGTGTCGGGGTCGAGACGGATGACGACCCCGGCCCTCGTCTCGCAGAGGTCTGCGACGTCGATGACCGGAGCCTCGGCGAGCGGGTTCCAGCCAAAGCGGTCGAGCCCGCCAGCCGCCGCGGGCAGCACGAGAACGTCTCCGGGCCGAAGCTGCCCCGCCTCAACGGCCTCGCACGAATCGCCTTCGCCCACGCGCACTGCGCGCCTCGATTGGCCGGATTCGGCAGGCGCCTCGGGCTCGGTCCCGACGGGCGCGTCAGGCAAGGGCTCGGAGGCGGCCTGCTCGCGCCGACCGGCGAGCCACGCGTCCACGTGCCAGAGCGGGCATTCCACCTGTTCTTGCGAGGCGAGCGGCCGCCGGGCGAGGCTGAGGCGAGCGCTCTCCACGAGCTCACTCTTCGAGTCCCCGAGGACATCTGCCCTCCACGCGACCAAGACGGTCGGTCGGACGGGCTCGTCACCCCGAATGAAGGGCTCGATATCCGGGTCGAGAAGAGGAGTCGGCGACGTCTGCGTCCACTCAGAGACGTGCTCGAGCGGAAGCACCGTGACTCGACGCGGCGAGGGTGCTGCAAGGGATTCGGCGTCGACGCCCCGGGTGTGGCGACGAAGCCCTTCTGGACCCAAGTCAAGCTCGGAGTCGAGCGGCGCCGTCGTGGCCTCCCGGATCGAGCTGAGCTCCTCAGGCTCGACGAGTTGTGCGAGCCAGCTCCACGTGCGGGCAAGGGGCTCTCCGTAGAGCCGATCCTCGGCGTGGACCGCATCCGATCGCACGACCAAGGCGCGCGTCGTGAGACCCTTTGCCGTCCGCTCGCCTAGCCGGTCGAGCCTCCCGAGCCGCTGGGCCAGGGAGTCGAGCGGAGCCGCCTCGGTGACCAGGGCGTCGAAGTCCAGATTGACTCCCACCTCGATCGTCTGCGTCGCAACAACGAAGATCGGTGAGGCTGGAGCACACTCGCGCGCCCGCTGGATGCCGGCGGCAGGGCGAACGCGGCGCATCACGAGTTCCCGGTCGATCTCCCGCGAGGGGCCGATCAGGAGCTGGGTCTCCTTGCCCGCCTCCAAGAGGGTTTCATGGACGGTCCGAGCCGTCTCGACGGTGTTGCACACCACGCCGACCACCGCCACCTCTCCCTCGCCGGCGAGACGCTCGGCCGCCAAGGCGAGCAAGCGCGCGAGCGCGCGTCGGGCTTCCCGAGACTCCCGAGGTCCCCCACGGAAACTCCAGAGCTTGACGAGCTTGCAGGCGCGAAGGCGCTTTCCCGCCTCGGGATGGGCGAGATCTCGCTCGGACACGTCGAGAGGCGTTGTGCCCTTGGGCTCAACTGTGGCCGACATGACCACCAGGCGCGGTTGGCGGCGGGGAAGAACGGGGATCGGCACGGAGCGCTCGAAGGCGAGCAGCTCGTCGATGGTCTCTCTCAGGGGGCGGGCCAGATGGGCTTCGTCGAGAACGATGAGCGAATCGCTCCCGACGAGCGCTGCGTCGATCGGTCGGCTTCCGCGGCTGACGCCGTAACCTCGAAAGAGGAAGCGGGACGCGAGTTGATCGACCGTCCCGACGATCACCGCCGGTTGCTCGGGACGGTCGATCCAGCGCGCCGCCCACGTAGTGCCACCTCGCATGCGAGTCACTGTGAGCGGCGCCGAGCCTGGAGCGCGGAGAGCATCGGGCTCCGCAGCGCTCGTCGGTCCGAAGGCAATGTGCCGCAGGCGCGCGGCGACTCGCCTGACGACGTCCTCGCGACCCCCGGCAAGCGCGCTGCGCAGCCGCTCGGCATGCGCGGTCACGTCGTCGACGACGACGCGGCGGTCGATGATCACGAACGTCCTCGTCCGGGCTGTACGCTCGTCCGGAGGAAGGTCCGCCTGCATTGCAAGGGCGAACACCGCCACGTCCACGACGGAGGTCTTGCCCAGACCCGTCGGCACCCGAATGGACGGCCACTGGTCGTGGAGCGCCTGCTCCAACAGGTCCTCCTGCCAGGGGAACGGGGAATGGCCATGTACTGCCTGGACGAAGGCAGCGAAGTCCTCGGCGGAAAGCGGCGGAAGCTCGAGTGTCATGCGTCACGTTTCATCTGGCGCGCAGAGTCCCATTCCGAAGTGACGGAGCGCACCGATCATGAGTGGACCGCGGACCGGTCGATCGAACTCGACCCGCAGATGGCGGTATGGGCGAATCCGGTCCTCGGGTCTTCTGCGTGTCTGGCTCGGCCTGAGCGCGAGATCTCCTCGCGCGATGGGGCCAAGGTGGGCTTCGGCACGCAAGACTTCCGCATCGAGGGAGAGGTTCGAGAGTGTCTCGAGCACCGCTTCCTCCTCAGAAAGTCGGCGCGACGGGGCACGGTCAAGCACTGCCGGCAAGACAGTTCGCCATCTCGTTGCCGGACCGATCCAGCGCTCCCGGCGGGCTCCCCAAGGGACGCGAGAGCTGTGACCGCGCACTCGCTCGAATCGAAGCGCGCCGAAGGCGCGGACGTTGCGAAGCGTGATCGCGTAGCTCCCCGCCTCGTGCGGGTCAAGCGCTCGCCGAACCTGTCTCACTGCGTCGGGGTCCGGCGGAAGCGCGATGCCGACGGCAAGCAAGTGACCATCGGCATGCTCGTGACCGACATCCGGGAAGGCGAGGTAGGCCGCATGGGGAGGGGGAACACCGTGACCCGCGACGCGAGGCGTAATGTCCGTCCCGATTAGGTCGAGAATCGCTGAGCGGAGAGCGTCGGCGACGTCGAGCGCTCGTTCGCCGGGAATCCACGCGTCGGTCCTGAGTGGCAGGACGAGCAGGTGCGGCCACGGAGAAGACGTCTCGCCAGGAGGTGGGAACGCAGGTTCGGCGGACCCCCGGCGGTAGGTCTCGTAGACCGGTGGGTCGACGCGGGTGCCGGCCTCATACGCCGCCTCGAGCTCTGCCAGGTAGCCAGGGTAGGGCACGCGCAGCCGGCGTGTCTCGAGCGCGTCCTCTCCTGGTGCCCAGGCGTCTTCGCCATGCACGAGGTGTTGGTGGACGCGAACTGCGACTGGACTTATCGGCCGTCCGAGGTAGTGAACGCGCTTGGCGGCGTCGTCCAGCGCCTCCACGAGGGGCAATGTCGGCGCAGCATCGGGCCAGGAGTAGACCACGACGGGGTCCTGAGCATGGAGCCGATAGCGGGAGCGCTGGACGTTCCCTCGGGCCGGATGCCGGGCGCTGCCCGCGCCGAGCGCGTTCGTGACGAGCCAGAACGGTTGCGGCTCACCGACCTCGGCCTCGGCGGCGTGTATCAGGGGCGGGCCTTGCCGCTCGAGCCAGCTCAAGGCCTCGCTGTGCTCGGCCTCGCAGGCTGCGACCAGCGCGGAGAAGACTCTCGCCGGTGCGGGCGGCCATTCCGGTGGCGTCAGGTCGTGGCCGTCGCTCGCCGCGAAGCTCCCGAGCAGGAAGCGGACCTCGATCGCGAGCGGCAACGCTCAGATCTCCGGAAGGCTCGCCTCCAGCGCTCGCTGGAGATTCGGGCGCGGGCGGAGGACTACGGGCTCCGTAAGCCACTTCAGGCCGAGCGTCTCGGCGCGTCCCATAGCCTCTTCGAGGAGTTGCTGCGCCCTCTTAGCCGTGAGGTCGATTGCCGTCGCCTTCCCACCCCGGTCGACCATCTCCACGGCGTCTTCGACGACGACCAAGTCGCATCCCGACCTAAGCGAGAGATCGGGCCGACCGAACGCGAGCCGGTCGCCGAGAAGCGCCAGCGCCACGAGGGTCGCCCTTCCGGCGGCGTCGCGCTTTGGGGAGCGCTCGCCGCCGACCGGGAATCGAAGCCGCCGCAGGCCTGCCAGCGAAAGCGAGGCGGTACGGCGCGCACGCTCGATAGCCACGCCGCCGACGTTGACCTCGGGGCGGATATTGCCGTGTCCGATCGTCGAGATCCGCGTGGTCGCCCCAAGCTTGACCTTCGTCCATTTCGGCTCACGAGCCGGGACGGGCTCGTCCTCCCCAGGCTCCACGAACTCCCACTCGCTCTGCTCCTCACCGATCTTCTTAACCGTTGCGCCGAGCATCCCGATCGGATCGAGACGGGATCCAGGCCTGAGTCCGACGTCGGATTCGCGGTCGCGCAGGACCCCGTACAGCTCGGACACCCACACTCGCGGTGCCTTGAAGCTCAGCTCCGGACGGCCGCGGTACGAGTCCCACGTGCCGTACACGAGAGCCGTGGGACATACGCGATAGACGATCTCCGCATCCCTCAGCGTCGCCCGCCTCAGCGCCCTCCCGATCTCCGTCGCGTCGAACCTCGTACCGTCGGCCGTCTCGGAGTCGCGCAGGTAGGCGTCCGAGCAGCGATGCGGCATCTGGAGGCTCGTCAGGCGTATCGGGCGACCGTGAATTGTCGTCTCGACGATGAGCAGCGGTATGCGAACGAGCTGGTCGTCGACCGCATCGAGCAGAGCCTCCTCGACGCGGTTGGCCTGGGAGGCGACCGAATCTAGGAGGACCGTCTCGACAGGCTCGCCAGCATCGTCGAAGCGCCGCTCGAAGATGTACGGGGGAGCGTTATTCCGCGGGTAGGTGGGCGGGTACACCTTCGCGCCCCTGCCTGCCGCCGGCTCGTACTCCTGCCGGAAGCGGATGGCGGCCAGATCGCTGGTCCCCCGGTCGTCTACCGCGTCAGTGAGTAGTGCGAGATCGAGCTCCATCTGAGCAACCTCCGTCGCTTGCTTCCTTCTTGGGCGTCGCGAGCGTCTCCACCGCCGCCCGCACGCGCTCCGCGACCCCAGGATCGGCGCAGTCGACGTCGAGCGCGTAGCCGCCGTCCACCGCCCGCACCGCCTCCTCCGCCTCGGGGCCCGAGAAGACGATCAGCTCCTCCACCTCCGCGAGGAGCTCCGCCTCGGGGAGCGCGTGCGCGACGGCGGTCTCGAGCGCGCGGCGATCCGGCCTTGTCTCCCCGAGCGGGAACCGGTGCCGCGGCGCATAGAGCGGGACGTCGCAGCGCACCGGCATCGCGACCATCGTCCCCGCGCACACGCACACCCCCGTGTCCAGGCGGGGCAGGTCGGCGAGGAGCTCCTCTCCCGCCGCCTCGAACGACTCGCGCACGTAGGCGAGATCCTCCAGGTTCGCGAGGCGGAAGACGAGCTGGCTGTTCATCTGGGCGAGGACGTCCTTGGCGACACGGCTCGGTCGCTGGGAAATCACCACCAGCCCCACCCGAAACTTACGGCCCTCGACGGCGATCGTGGTCAGCGCGCCGAGCGACCCGTGGCGCGCCGCCTCCGCCATGAACCCCGTCGTCCGCTCCGGGACGTAGTTGTGGGCCTCGTCCACCGCCAGAAGCGCCGGCCGTGTCCCCGCTTGGTCGCACGCGTCCGCGAACACGCGCTCGGCGAGCACGGCGCACTTCTTCGCCCGCACCTCGAAGGTCGCCGTCTCGCGCAGGTCGAGGACGTGCAGGCCGGGAAGCGAGAGGTCCGCCTCCGCGTCCGTCCCCGCCCGCACGATCCGCGGCTCCTCCCGGCCGACGCAGAACGCGTCCGGATCGGAGGCCACGGCCTCGGCGATGTCCACAAGGACGTCGTTGCCGCTCGCGCCCAGGAGCCGCGCGAGCTCCGCCGGGTCGCGGGTGGAGGCGGCCGCTTGGCGCAGGCCTTCTTGATCTGCGCGGTCATGCGCTCGACCGAGAAGCGGTCGCGGACCATCTCCCAGTCGAGAAGGTCGATCTTGTCCGGGATGGCGACGTCGAGCGCGAGGGCGCCCGGCTCCAGGTACTCGCCGTGGGTGTCGACGACGAATACGCGCAGCTCGGGGAGCGCGGCGGTGAGCTCGCGGAGCAGGTGCTTGACCGCGTTCGACTTCCCCGACCCGGTCATCCCGAGCACGGCCAGGTGCTTCGTCAGGATCTCGCCGCTCCGCAGCCAGACGCCCACCTCCGGGTGGCGCTGCATGCGCCCGAGCCGCACGTCCCCGTCGCCGAGGAGCCTGCGCAGAAGCCCGGCGGCGGGCGCGGCCACGTCGCTCCCCGGCGCGACCGGCGCCGTGGCGGCGACCGGCCGTCCCCGCTCCAAGGCCCGCAGGACGCGTACGCGCCCGATGCTGAACGCGCTCTCCGGCCGGAAGTAGGTCTTGGCGACGAGGAACCCCTGGTCCTTGACCGGATGGGAGAAGAGGGAGGGAATGTCGGGCACCGTCACCCGCTGGGGAGGCGCCGCCCCGAACCCCTGGGTGAGGAACATCTCCTGCGTCATCTGCGGGAACGAGTGGTTGTAGGTGGTCAGCTCCACGACCTCGCCGACCACCATCCGCCCCTCCCCGTCCGAGGCGGCCACGAGCTGCCCGGCCGCCACCTCGCGCACCGCCACGAAGCGGAACTCGCGCACGCTCGGGTAGTCGATGACGACCCCCAGGAGCCCGGGCGCGATCTCGGACGCCCCCGCCCAGGTCTCCTCGAAGTGGCGCACGGCGTCCGCGAGCGCTGGCTCGCCCTCGACGAGCACTCCGCCCTCCTCGTTCCGCCACTCCGGGCGGCTCTCGTACCCGAAGCCGCCGCGGCGGGTGAGGTTGCTGGAGCCGATGAGCGCGCGCTCCCCGTCCGCGATCAGGAGCTTCGCGTGCAACCGCCGCGAGTAGCGGATCTCGACCCCGTCGGCGGCGAGCGCGTCGAGCGCGGTCAGGTCGGTGATGCGAAGGTCGCCCTCCTCGGCGACCCGGTAGACGATGCGGACGGCAAGCTCCCCCGCGCGGATGCGGGGGAGCGCCTCCGCGAGCAGGCGCTGCACCGGGAACCCCTCGACCCAGGGCGAGGCGATGTCCAGCGTCCGCGCCGCGCCCACCACCAGCGCGCGGGCCTCGCGCGCGACCGGCTCCTGCGTCACGTACCGGACGGCTATGCCCGACTCATACAACGCCACGCAACAGAAGGCAAGCCGCCCGCGAGCCCGACACGCGCCGGCTCGCGGCCAGGCGGGTACCGTCGCCGGGGTGGACACGGTTGTGCTCGTGACCGGGGCGACGAGCGGGCTCGGGCGCGCGCTCGCCCGCGAGCTGGCGGCCCGGGGGGCGGCCGTGCTCCTGCACGGCCGGGACGCGGCCAAGGGCGAGGAGACGCTGCGCGCGATCCGGGAGGCGACGGGCAGCGAGCGGCTCCGCTTCTACCGGGCCGACCTCGCCTCGCTCGCGCAGGTGCGCGCGCTCGCGGAGCAGGTGCTCGCCGAGCAGGAGCGCCTCGACGTGCTCGTCAACAACGCGGGGGTGGGGGCGAGCTGGCGCGGCCGCGGCCGGCGCGAGCTGAGCGAGGACGGGTACGAGCTCCGCTTCGCGGTCAACTACCTCGCCCCCTTCCTCCTCACCCGCCTACTCCAGCCGCTGCTCGTCCGCTCCGCGCCCGCGCGCATCGTCAACGTCGCCTCCGCCGGACAGGCCGCGATCGACCTCGACGACCTCATGCTCGAGCGGGACTACTCGGACGTCGAGGCCTACTGCCGGAGCAAGCTGGCCCTCGTCATGCTCACCTTCGATCTCGCCGAGGAGCTCCGTGGGCGAGGCGTGACCGCCAACTGCCTGCACCCGGGCACCTTCATGCCGACGAAGATGGTGCTCGAGGCGGGCGTCCGCCCGGTCGACTCGCTGGAGACCGGCGTCCAGGCGACGCTGCGGCTCGTCCTCGCCCCCGAGCTCGAGGGCGTGACCGGCCGCTACTTCGAGCGCACGCGGGAGGCGCGGGCGCACCCGCAGGCGTACGACCGCGAGGTGCGGCGCAGGCTGCGCGAGGTGAGCGAACGCCTCGTCGGGCTTGCGGCGCCGTAGGCCGCGCTCTACGGCGGCGGCCCCTCCCCGGCGGCCAAGGCGCGCAGGCTCTCGTACTCCTCGCGGCAGGCGGCGCAGCCCTCGAGATGCGCCCGCAGCCCGGGCACGGCCGCGTCGGCATCCTCGCCGCGAAGCTGCAGCTCGACGTACCGATCGAGCTCGTCGAAGCACGCCTCGCAGCCGATCTCCGGCTCGGCCGGCCCGAGCAGCTGCCCGAGCGTCTGCTCCAAATCCGAGCGCTCCATCAGCTTCCCTCTCCGGATCGCGGACGGGCGAGCCCCCGCCGGCCGAGGTGCTCGCGCAGCTTGCGGCGCGCGTCGTGCAGCGTCTTGTACAGCGCGCCGCGCGTCGTGTTGAGCCGCTCGGCGAGCACGTCGATCGGTACCCCGTGCACCGCGAGCAGCAGCAGGATCCGCCGCTGGTGCGGCGTCAGCACGCGGTCGATCGCTTCCTGCACCGCGGCCAAGAGCTCGCGCTGCTCCGCGCTCGCGTCGGGGCCGGCGTCGCGTGCCGTGAACACCTCCCACGCCTCCGGCTCGAGCGGGATCTCACGGCCCTGCCACGCTCGCCGGCGCAGCTTGACCGCCGCCTCGAGCAGCGCGAACTTGTACGCCCAGGTCGTGAACCGGCTCGCCCCGCGGAAGTCGTCGAGGCGGGCGAGCACGCTCATGAGCGCGTCGTCCGCCGCCTCGGCAGCGATGTCGTCGAGCTCGTCACCGCGCAGGTGCGGGAGCGCCCGCCGGCGGCGAGCGACCTCGAAGCGGGCGCCGGCCAAGAGCAGGGCGTGGAGCCGCTCGAGCGCGCGGGCCCTCGCCGGGCCCTCCGCGCGCAGTCCCTGCAGCCATTCCCTCGACGCGTCGTCGAGCAGCCGCGTTCGCGCCGCCGGTGCGCTCCCAGGCTCCGCCGGTGGACGCCTCGAGCGCGTCGTCATTCGACCCTTCCCCCGTCGAGCGGCGCGAGAATCCGGACGGCCAGCTCCGGCGGGCAGCCGCGCTCGACGAGCTGGATCAGCGCGTGCAAGTCGTAGCGCGCGTCGCGGGCGAGCCGCGCGGCGAGCGACGGCGGGAAGCCCGCGGCGACCAGCTGCCCGCGACGCCAGGCGAGCACGTCCGCCTCCCGTCGATGTCCGAGACCGGTCCGCATCTCACGCCCCCGGCCGCATTGTCCTCCCCTACGCGGCCCGATGCAGCTCGCGCGCCGCCTGGGCCGCGGAGGCCGCCGTCCTCGCACCGCCGAGGGCCCAGGCGAGGCGGGCCAGCGTGAGCGCGGCCAGCATCAGCCCGAAGTCGCGCAGCGCGATGTCGTAGTACTCGGGAGGGTCGTTCGTCAGCAGGTTGACGATGATCCCTGCCAGCCAGGCCGCGACGAGCGGCGCGCCGACGAACGGCGCCACGGCCACGACCACCCCAGCCGCGATCTCGACCACGCCGACGGCGTACATGAAGTCCTGCGCGCTCCCCGGCGCGATGTTGTCGATCCAGCCGGCCAGGTAGTCGGGCCAGTACACGGTCCAGTTGACGAACTTGTCCACCCCGAACAGGATCGGGGCCACGGTGAAGCCCGCCCGAAGCAGCCAGAAGGCCTGAACGGCGGCGTTCCGGGCGCGGTCGCTCTCCAGTGCTTGCATGTGCGATCACTCCTCCTCGGTCGCTCGACGTGCCTGCTCGCTCAAGGTGTTGGTGTCCTCGAGGGCGCCGCTCTTACCTCCGGGCGAGGAAAGAACGCCGCGCGATGCGACACCAACTCCCCTGGCAGCGACTCCGTATCCGCTGCCCGACCCAAGCCGAAAGAGGAGGTGTCCCATGAACGCATCTGCGAGGCCGGTGTCAGACACCGGGGGCGACAGGAGCGCAACCGCGAGGTGCAGGAGGCCGGTGTCAGACACCGGGCGTGCGGCGGCGGTGCTCGCAGCGGCCGTCGCCCTGCTCGTCCCCGCGGGGGGTGCGGGGCGCGCGCACGCGGCGCCCGCGCCGGCGCCGCGCACGGAGAAGGTGGTCGCCTTGCACCGGGCCATGGATCGGCTCTGGCAGGACCACGTCACCTGGACGCGGATGGTCATCGTCAGCTTCGCCGCCGGCGCCCCCGACCTGCAGCCGGCGATCACCCGGCTGCTGCGCAACCAGGCGGACATCGGGAACGCGATCAAGCCCTACTACGGCGCGGCTGCCGGCCGGGCGCTGACCGCGCTGCTGAAGACGCACATCAGGCAGGCGGTACCCGTCCTCACCGCGGCGAAGGCCGGTGACCGACCCGCCCTGAAACAGGCGCTCGACGTCTGGTACGCGAACGCCGCGGAGATCGCCGCCTTCCTGAGCAAGGCGAACCCGGAACGCTGGCCGCGCGCGGAGACCCGGAGGATGATGAACCGGCACCTCCAGCTCACGACGGCGGAGGCGGTCGCCCGCCTGAAGGGCAACTGGAAGGCGGACATCGCCGCCTACGACCGGGTGCGGGCGGAGATCCTGGAGATGTCCGAGATGCTCGCCGACGGGATCATCGCGCAGTTCCCGGAGCGCTTCTCGTAGCTCGGCCGCGGCCGGGCGGCTCCCCGTCCGGCCGCCCGGCCCGCTTCCCCCGCGGGGCCGAGCGCACGCCAGCCCCGTGCCGCACTATCCGCTGGAGCGCGAGCGCTTCCGCCGCCGGGGGCGCAAGTCGTTCGTCGGCTACAGGACCGGCGTGCGCGGCCCGCGCGAGGTCGTGGAGCCCTACCCGCACCACGGGAACCACATGCACGTCCGCCTCCCGCCGCCGCGCTGAGCCCGCGGGCCGGGGCCGAGGGCGGCCGGCGGCCAGGCGCACCGGCTCACGCGCCCCCGGGGCGCTCGGTATCCTGGCGGCGACGGCGATGAGGCTCGCCGAAACCGCCCCTTCGGGGCTGATGGCCTCTACCGACTGGGACCGACTCCAGGGAGGTAGAGGTGGGCGAGCTGGCAGTCGCGGCGATCCCGGCGGGGGCGACCCCCGCCGCGAGCGCGTGAACCGGCTCTCGCCGCTTCGCTTCGTCGTCGCCTTCGGAGTCGTGAGCGCGCTCGCCGACGTCGTCTACGAGGGCGGGCGCAGCATCGTCGGCCCCTACCTGGCGACGCTGGGGGCGAGCGCCGCGGCGGTAGGGGTGATCACCGGGGCGGGGGAGGCGGTGGCGCTCGTCTGCCGGCTCGGCGCCGGGGCCCTCGCCGACCGAACCCGCCGCCACTGGGCCCTCTCGATCGCGGGGTACGTGCTCACGCTCGTCTCCGTGCCCCTGCTCGCGGTCGCCAAGCAGCCCGAGCCAGCGGCGGCCCTCGTCGTCGCCGAGCGCTTCGGGAAGGCGGTCCGGACGCCCGCTCGCGACACGATGATCGCTCAGGCGAGCTCCACGCTCGGACGCGGCTGGGGGTTCGGGCTTCACGAGGCGCTCGACCAGACGGGCGCTCTCGTCGGCCCGCTCGTGGTCGCGCTCGTACTCGCGCTCGGCGGCGGCTTCGCCACCGGGTTCGCCGTGCTCGCGGTCCCGGGCCTCCTCGCCCTCGCCCTGCTGACGCGGCTACGGCTCGCCACACCCACCCCATCCGCGTACGAGGACGCGGACGCGGAGGTCGTGCGAGCGGACGCGTCGGGGGAGCGGCTCCGGGCCGAGGAGCGGCGGCGGCTCCTCCTCTACGGCGCCTTCACCGCGCTGACCATGCTCGGCTTCGCCACCTTCGCCCTGCTCGCCTACCACCTGCAGGTACGGCAGATCGTCCCCGAGTGGCAGATCCCGCTCGTCTACGCCCTCGCCATGGGCGTCGACGGCCTCGCCGCGCTCGCCGCCGGCCGCGGCTACGACCGGGTCGGACTCCGCGGCCTCGCCATCCTGCCGGTCTTGAGCGCCGCCGTCCCGCTGCTCTCCTTCTCGACCTCCGTCCCGCTCGTCTGGGCGGGCGCCGTCGTCTGGGGCGCGGCCATGGGGATCCACGAGAGCACGATGCGCGCCGCGGTCGCCGATCTCGTCCCCCGCGAGCGTCGCGCGACCGGCTACGGCGCCTTCACCGCCGTCCACGGCCTCTCCTGGCTCGCCGGCAGCGCCGCCCTCGGCGCCCTCTACGGCTGCGCGGTCGGAGCCGCGATCGTCTTCGCGCTCGCCGTGCAAGCCCTCGCTCTGGGCGCTTTCCTGCCGCTCGCCCTCTCGCGGTCGGGAGAGGGTTCTACTTCACGATCATGACGGGGCAGCCGGCGTGCTCCGCGACCCGATCCGCGGTGGAGCCGAGCAGGTGGTCGCGCAGGAAGTGCCCCTTGTGGCCGAGCACGATCAGGTCGGCCTGCTTCTCCGCCGCGACGCGGACGATCAGCTCGGCCGCGTGGCCTGGACGCAGCTCGACGTCGAGCTCGACGCCCGCCTCGGCCGCCTGCCGCTCCGTCCTCGCGAGCAGGCGCCCGAAGAAGGCGTCCTTCTCGCGCTTCACCTCCTCGACCTCGCCGACCGTCGCCGCGTACGCCGGCAGCGGCCCTTCGACGGCGAGGGCGGTGAGCCGGGCGCCGATGAGCTGGGCGAGCTCGAGGGCCGTCGCGAAGGCGCGGTCAGACGCCTCCGATCCGTCGATCGCGGCGAGAATGCGCCGGAACGGCATTTAGCTGCCCTCCCTGTTCAGCACCGGCTCGGCGATCGTACCGGGCTGCCGGAGGGTCTCCTCGGCGGCGGAGGGCTGGAAGAACCGCTGCGCGATCAACGTCGGGACGATCGCCGAGAGGACGACGACGGCGACGAGGAGCGAGAACTGCGTCTCGTCGATGATCCCGGCCTCGAGCCCGAAGAGCGAGGAGATGGTGCCGAAGGTGAGCCCGGTCGACATGAGCAGCGTCGTGAAGGCGCCGTGCGGCGCGCAGGAGCGGCGGGCGAGGGGATAGACGCCCGCGAGCTTCGGCGCCATCTTCGCGCCGAAAAGCAGCGCAAGAACGCCGAGGTTCGCCCAGAGCGCGGAGAGCGAGACGTTCATGCCGCCGCGAAGGAAGAAGAGCGGCGTGAAGAAGGCGAAGGCGACCACCCGGAGCCGCTCCTGCTCCTTGCGGTGCGTCGCGTAATGGTTGGACAGGGCGAGGCCGAGGACGAACGCCGGGAGGACGGCGTGCGAGTGGGCCTTGTCGCCGAGCCACATGAGCAGAAAGAGGCTGGCGAAGACGAGCTTGATCTCCGGCTCGATCACCCGGTTGCCGTAGCGGGCGAAGAACCAGGGCGCGATCAGGGGCAGCCCGACCACGAGCGCGGCCGAGACTGCGATGAAAGGCAGGATCCAGAGGCTCGGCGCGACGAACAGGATCGACAACGCGGCGGCCGTGCCGAAATCGGTGACGAAGGTGGCGGACATGATCCGTTTGCCGATCACCGTCTGGTTGAGCCCTGTCTCGACGAGCACCGCATACACGACCGCGAGGCTCGTGGTGGAGAGCGCGATCCCCGCGATCTGAGCGGCGTCGCCCGACCAGCCGAGCGCCCAGTACGCGAACGCCATCGCGACGAGGAAGGGCGCCACGAAGGAGACGGCGCCGAGGGCGAGCGACGTGCGCCACTCGCGCCGGAACTGGGGCACGTCGACCTCGGCGCCGGCGAGGAAGGTGAGCACGATCCCGGCGAAGGAGGCGAGGAACGCGAGCCAGCCGGGTGCGGAGAGATCGAAGACGTTGCCCACCGCGACGCCGAGCGCGAGCTCGATCAGCGCGACGGAGATGCCGAGCTCGACCGAGATGGTCGAGGCGGCCAGGATCGCGGCCGCCAGGATGACCGCGATCGCCAGCTCGCTCAACGCGCCCCCTTGGCGGCGCGCGCGTCGGCGTCGGCGCCGAAGATGCGAGGGAAGGAGTCCGCCCCGTAGCTCGTGGGAAGCGGCGCTCCTTCGAGGAGCGTGAAGGTGCGCCGCCCGTCGGGGAGCCGTTCGGTGCGGAGGAACAGCGCGTCGTCGCGCCCCTGCGCGTGGAAGCCGTGCGCGAGCTCATACATGTGCGGGACGAAGACGACCCGGATCCGCCTCTCGAGCATGGCGCGGACGACGTGGCGGGCGATCTCCGAGCCCTCGCGCTCGTTGGTCGAGGCGAACGACTCGTTGCAGAGCAGGAGCGAGCGCGGCGTCACCCGGTCGGCGATCTCGCTCATCCGGGCCAGCTCCTCGTCGAGCTTCCCGCGCTCCATGGTGGCGTCCTCTTCGCGCTTGTAGTGGCTGAAGAGGCCGCTCACTACGTCGGCCCGGAACGCCCGGCTCTCCGGCTCGAAGAGGATGCTCGTGAATCCCGCCGTCATCGACTTCCACCGCTCCATGTCGTCCGGTAGAAGCCATCAGCCACTCGAGCGGCGGTTCAGGCGGGCCTCATCGCCACGGCAATCGTACCCTGCGCGGGAAGGGCTCCGCCGGGCACCCGACCGGCTCCGCTGCGCCTTGCACCGCATGGGCCGCGGCGGCGCGGCCTTTGCTACTCGTGTCCCGTGCGGCCGCGGCGGAGGTGAGGAGAACGGGGCGCGCCGAGGCGGCGGGCGCGCGGCGGCGGGAGCGGGCCGGCCGCGCCCCGACC
>DATLYP010000030.1:0-7182 GCA_035574655.1 Gaiellaceae bacterium | reverse complement strand
CCGCAGCGACGACGACCGACCCGGGCGCGACGTCGCCGCCGGGAGGCCGGATGTGGGCGCCGGGTACCGCCGCCTGCGGGATCTCGACCCGGCCGTCCCGCTCGAGGGCGAGCTCCACGGGCACGACCGCGTCGGCGCCCTCGGGGACGACGCCGCCCGTGGCGATCACCGCCGCCGTGCCCGGCGCGAGCGGCGCCGACGCCGGGCTGCCGGCGGCCACGTGCTGGACGAGAGGAAGGGTTCCCGGCGTGTCCGCCGCGCGCACGGCGTACCCGTCCATCGCGGAGCTCGGGAAGGGCGGAAGGGCGACAAGCGCACGGGCGTCCTCCGCGAGCACGCGCCCGGCGGCGCGCTCGAGCGGGACCCGCTCCACCCCGAGCGGGCGGGCCCGCTCGAGGATCCGCGCCCGGGCCTCGTCGATGGCGAGAAGCTCGCGCATGCGCCTACGGGCGGCCGCCGCGCAGGCCGGGCGGGCCGGGAGCCGGCTCCCGCGCCGGCGGCCGCCCCTCCCGGGGCTCCTCCTGCGCCTCGTCCTCCTCGCTCGAGGTCACCGGGGCCGAGTAGGGGTCGTAGCTGAGCGCGTACTTGCCACGGGTGTGCGGCTTCCACTCGGGCCATCGGCTCGGCTCCGGGAAGTCCCGCGCCTCCCGTCGAGCGAGCGCGTTCTCCATAAACCGCCGCCAGATCTCCGCCGGAAAGCTCCCGCCCGTGACCGCGATCCCGTGCACGTGCTCCATGGGGATCTCGCCGCGGGTGTACCCGACCCAGACGACCGTGGCCAAGTCGGGGGTGTAGCCGGCGAACCAGGCGTCCTTGTGCTCCTCGTTCGTGCCCGTCTTGCCGGCGGCGGGGCGGCCGAAGGCGGCGCGCGTCCCCGTCCCCGACTGGATGTTCTGCTCGAGGATGCGGGTGACGATCGCGGCCGTCCCCTCCGAGATCGCGCGCCGCCGCTTGGGGACGCCCCACCCGGCCTCGGTGTCCTCGCGCCCGTCGGGGAGGACGACCTTGCGGATCGCCATCGGCTCGGCGTGGATGCCGCCCGCGGCGAGGGTCGCGTACGCGGAGGCCAGGTCGAGAGGCGAGACGGCGACGGAGCCGAGACCGATCGAGGGAACGTACGAGCCGCGGACGTCGAGCGGCGAGCGGACGCCCATCCGGCGCGCGACCTCCGCCACCTTCTCCGGCCCCACGTCGAGCGTGAGCTGCGCGTAGACGGCGTTGTCGGAGCGGAGCGTCGCGCTGCGGATGGAGCTCCACCCGTAGTAGTCGTTCGCGTACGTCTTCACGCACCACCAGCTGCCGTCCTCGCAGCTCCCCGCCGGGTGCGGCCTGTAGACGAAGGGCGCGGAGACGTAGTAGGTCGAGTCGGGGTTGATGCCCTGCTCGACGGCGGCGGCGAGGACGAACGTCTTGAACGTGGAGCCGGGCTGCCGCCGTGCCTGGGAGAGCAGGTTGAACTCGTTCCGCGGCCGGTTGGGGATGACCGCCGTCATGGCGCGGATCGCGCCCGTCCCGGGCTCGATCGCGACGAGCGCGGAGGCGGGATCGCTGGGCTCGGTCAGCGTCTCCCGGATCGCGCGCTCGGCGAAGCGCTGGTAGCGGGGGAAGATCGTCGTGTACACGCGCAGCCCGCCGGAGCGGACAGTGGCCGCCCCGTAGGCTCGGATCAGCTCGTCGCGGACGTAGCCGAAGAAGTAGGGCTCCCGGATCTCGCTGTACAGGCGTCCCGGCCGCAGCCCGAGGTCGGCGCGGAGGGCGCGTCGGAAGCGCGCGCCGTCGATCTTCCCGGTCTCCAGCATCGCGCGCAGCACGTGCGCGCGCCTGGCAAGCGCCCGCTGCGGGCTCGTGAAGGGGTCGTACAGGGACGGCGCCTGCGTCAGCCCTGCGAGCAGCGCGGACTCGGCGAGGCCGAGCTCGCTGGCCGGCTTGGAGAAGTAAGTCTGGGCGGCGGCCTCGATCCCGTACGCGTGGTTGCCGTAGTAGACCTGGTTCAGGTACGTGGTCAGGATCCGGTCCTTCGACCACGCCCGATCGAGCTTGGCCGCCAGGCAGGCCTCCTTGAGCTTGCGCTCCACCGTCCGCTCCCGCGAGATGTACAGGTTGCGCACGAGCTGCTGGGTGATCGTGGAGCCGCCCTCGACGATCCGGCCGGCCCTCACGTTGTTCACCGAGGCCCGCGCGATCGCCTCGACGTCGATCCCCTCGTGCTCGAAGAAGCGGCGGTCCTCGACCGCGACCGTCGCCTTGCGGATCCAGTGCGACATGCGCGAGGCGGGGACAGGCTCGCGGTTGCGCTCGGCGGGGATCGCGCCGAGCAGCGACCCGTTGGCCGCGTAGACGAACGTGTTCTGGCCGATGCTGACCTCCCGCAGCGAGTCGAGGTCGCAGGAGGAGCCGTAGGCGAAGACCGCGACGCCGCCGCCGAGAGCGGCGGCCGCCCCGAGGAGCGCGATCGCGACGAGCGACGCCGCGAGCGCCTGTCGCCGCCGCCGGCGCCGCGCCGCCCGCTGCCGCCGGTGGCGCGCGAGGAGCAGCTCTGGGTCGAGAGGGGGCCGGCGCTGGCGACCCGGGCTCATGGGGTGATGCTAGCCACGCCGGCGCCGCCCGCCGGCACCCGGAGCGGCGGCCTCTCCCACCGGCGCGGGCGCTCCGCCTCGTGCTGGAATCCGGGGGTGGAGACCGCCGCCCCCCGCTATCCGTGGCCCTGGAGGCTCGGCGCGTGGCTCGGGTTCGTGCTCGTGCTCACGGCGGTGAGCTTCGCCGGCCGGCTCGCGGACGGGGAGCCGTCCCGGGACGCCGCCTACCGCTACTCGACCTCGGTCGTCGCCCTCGTCACCTACGCCGTCCTGCTCGGGATCGTCGTCCTGATGGCGGTCGGCCTCCGGCGCGAGGAGGCCTTCGCGCTTCGACGTCCGGCGTCCTGGCGGCGCGCCCTCGCCGCGGTGGGCATCGCCCTCATCGCGATCTGGGCGGCGAGCGCCGCGCTCGCCCCCTTCCTCGACCCCACCGCGGAGCAGGGGCTGATCCCGGAGGAGTGGGACCCGAGCCGGGCGGGCGCGTTCGTGGCCTTCTTCCTCGTCGTCACGCTCGCCGCCCCGGTGGTCGAGGAGCTCACCTACCGTGGTCTCGGCTACACGCTGCTTCGGCCGTTCGGGACCCGGACCGCGATCGTCGGCACAGGGGTCCTCTTCGCGCTCGCGCACGGGCTCTTGCTCGGCCTGCCTGTGCTGATCGTGTTCGGGATCGCCGTCGGCTGGGTGCGGGCGCGTACGGAGAGCGTGTACCCCGGCATGCTCCTGCACGCCGTGTTCAACGGCGTCGCGCTCCTCGTGTCGGTTGCGGCCGCGGCCTAGCGCGCCGCGGTCGGTCAGCGGTCGTCCTCGTCGTCCTCGACGTCGAGGTCCTCGCCCTCGAGCTCCTCCCCCAGGCTCTCCACGTTTTCCAGGCTCGAGGCGAACTGCTCGGGGGTGACGTTCTCGAGGAACTTTCGGAACTCCTCCGGGTCGAGCTCGGAGAGGCTGGAGGCGGTGACGACGCCCGCCTGCTCGTCCTCCTCGGCCTGGAACTCGATCCCCGACTCCTCGATCACCTCCTCGGCAGCGTAGATCTTCGCGTCGCAGCGCACTGCGAGCGCGATCGCGTCCGAGGGGCGGGAGTCGATCTCCAGCTCGCGCCCGTTCTGGACGATCGTGATCCGCGCGTAGAACGTGTTCTCCCTGAGCTCGGTGACGGCGACGCGCACGATCTCCCCGTCCAGCTCCGTGATCACGTCGTTCAGCAAGTCGTGCGTCATCGGGCGCGGCGCCGTCGCTCCCTGCAGCTTCATGAGGATGGCCGCCGCTTCCGCGTGCCCGATCCAGATGGGCAGGAACTTGTCGTCGTCGGCGGTCTTCAGGAGCACGATCGGCTGCTTGCCGATCGGCTCGAAGCTCACCCCGTAGAGCGTCATCTCCCGCATCGCTGGCCTGCGTCCCCATCTTAGACACGGGGGTGCGCTACAGTGGTGCCGCTCGGGGCGATTAGCTCAGTCGGTTAGAGCGCCGCTCTGATAAGGCGGAGGTCCCTGGTTCGAATCCAGGATCGCCCATCGGCGGAGCCGAGTGCCCGCAGGCGACCCGAGCGGACCAAAGGAAGGGGTTCGGGGAAACCGGGAGGTTTCCCCAGCATGCGCGAAGCGCAGGGTCCGGCGGAGGCGGGCCAGCGGAGGGAGCCTGAGAGGGAGGTTCCCTCAGCACCCGACTCCGGCTGTCCGCGAGCGACCCGAGCGGACCTACGGTCGGGCTGCCGCCTCCAGGGCCTCGGCGAGCTCGGCGAGCTGCGTCTCGTCGCCGAACACGATCTGCAGGGAGCCGTTCGCGACCCTCGCCGGGAGCCCGGTCAGCCGCTCCGCCGCCGCCCGGGCGCGGTCGGCGAGCTCCGGGTCGAGCGGTGAGTCGCGGCGCCGTCGCCGCCTCCTCGCCCCGCCGTCCTGCGCCGCCCGCTCCGCGGCGCGCACGCTCAGCTGCTCGTCGACGATCCGCCGCGCGAGCCGCCGGCGCCCCTCGTCGTCCGGCACGGCGAGCACCGCTCTTGCGTGGCCCTCGGTGAGGTCGCCGCGGGCGAGCATCCAGAGCACCTCCTCGGGCAGGTCGAGCAGGCGCAGCCGGTTCGAGACCGCCGCCTTCGACCGGCCCACCCGCTCGGCGACCTCGCCCAGCGAGAGCTCGAACTCGTCCACGAGGGAGGCGTACGCCCGCGCCTCCTCCACCGGGGAGAGCTGCTCGCGGGCCACGTTCTCGACCAGGCTGAAAAGGAGCGAGTCCCGGTCGGCGACGTCCCGGACGAGCGCCGGCAAGGTCGTCATCCCGGCTGCCCGGGCGGCGCGCCAGCGCCGCTCGCCGGCGATCAGCTCGAAGCCGCCCTCGCGCCGCGGCCGGACGACGACCGGTTGCAGGATGCCCTGCCGGCGGATCGACGCCGCCAGCCCGGCCGCCGCCTCCGGCTCGAACCGCCGCCTCGGCTGCCGCGGATTGGGGTGGATCGACTCGACGGGGAGGTGGAGCAGCTCGGGCTGCCCCGCCTCGCCCAGCAGGACCTCCAGGCCGCGGCCCAGGCCGCGCCGCTCTCTAGGAACGCTCGACAAGCTCCATCGCCACCTTCCAGTAGGCCTGCGCGCCGGCGGAGCGGCGGTCGTAGGCGATCGCGGGAACTCCATGGCTCGGCGCCTCCGCGAGCCGCACCGAGCGGGGGACGGTCGTTGCGAAGACGAGATCGCCGAAGTGCCGACGAAGCTCGACCTCCACGTCGGCCGCCAGCCGCGTGCGGGCGTCCGCCATCGTGACGAGGATGCCGGCGACCGCGAGCGGCGGGTTGAGCCGCGCCTTCACCAGGTTGATCGTCCCGAGGAGCTGGGAGAGCCCCTCGAGCGCGTAGTACTCGGCCTGCACGGGGACGAGCGCCCGCTCCGCCGCGGCGAGCGCGTTCACCGTCAGCGGGCCGAATGAGGGCGGGCAGTCGAGGAAGACGAACGCGTACGGCTCCAGCCCGCTGGCGAGCGCGTCCGCGAGGTAGCGCTCGCCGCCCGCGCGCCGGGTGAGATCCGCCGCCGCGGCGGCCAGGTCGCTCCTCGCCATGACCACGTCCAGGTTGGGAAAGCCGGACGGGCGCACCACCTGCTCCAAGGGCACGCCGTCGAGCAGCTCGTACGCGGAGGCGCCGTTCGCGCGCAGGCCGAGGCCCGAGGTCGCGTTCGCCTGCGGGTCGAGGTCGACGAGCAGCACCCGCTCCCCCGCCTCGGCGAGGCAGGCGCCGAGGTTGATCGCGGTCGTCGTCTTCCCGACGCCGCCCTTCTGGTTCGCGACCGCATACACGCGCGCGGGCACGCGCACAGTGTCGCGGCCGGGCCGGACGCCGCTCGGCGCACCGCCCGCGCGGCCTTCCGCCTCAGGCGAGCGGCCGCTTCTTGGCCAGCCCCGGGCGGCGCGGGAAGCCGGGCGGGGTCGGCCCGGTCTTCCGCAGCAGGAGCAGCCCGTCCTCCTCCCGCTCGAGCACGCCCGCGAGCCGCTCGGCGGCGCGCGCCGCCCGCTCCCGGTCGGCGCTCCGTCCCACCCAAAGGAGCGCCGCCCCGCCCTCCCGCACGAGGGGAAGGCACAGCTCCGCCGCGACCGGCGGCGGCGCGAGCGCTTTGGCGAGAGCAGCGCCGAAGCGCTCGATCGGCTGCTCCTCCGCCCGCCCCCAGACGACCTCCACGTTCGGAAGCGTCTCCGCCACGCGCTCCAGGAAGCGGCACTTCCGGCGCTCCGCCTCGAGCAGGACGAACGCCCGCTCGGGGAAGCGGACTGCGAGCGGGATCCCGGGCGACCCTCCGCCCGACCCGACGTCGACGACCGGCCCGTCGGTGAGGGCGAGCAGCGGCGCGGCCCGCAACGCGTCCTCGAGCAGCATCCGCCGAGCCTCCACGGGATCCGAGAGGCCGGTCAGGCCCGGGGTTGCGAGAAGCTCCTCGAGCCAGCGGTCGAGGAGCGAGCGAGCCGGCTCAGACAGCTGCCCGCCGCGGGAGGACGACGACGTAGCGGTTCGGCTCCGAGCCCTCGCTCACCGTCTCCACCTCCGGGTCGTCCTTGAGCGACTCGTGGACGATCTTCCGCTCCACGGCCGTCATCGGCTCGAGCTCGACCCGCCGGCCGGTGGCGGCCGCCTTCCGGGCCGACCGGTCGGCGAGCGCGGCGAGCGCCGCCCGCCGCCGCTCCCGGTAGCCGGCGGCGTCCACGACCACCGGGGTCTCTCCGCCTACGCCGCGCACGACCGCGTTCGCGAGGTACTGGATCGCATCGATCGTCTGCCCGCGGCGGCCGATGAGGAGGCCCACCCCGGGGCCCGAGCACGTGACGGTGAGGACGCCGGCGCGCTCCGAGACCGCCATGCGGACGTCGGCTCCGATCGCCGCCGCGATCCGCTCCACGACCTCCCGGGCGGCGACGGCGGTGCGGCCGGCGGCGGCCTCCCCGCGCGCGACGGCCGTCTTCGCCACGACGCGTGCGGGCGCGTACCCGACCCCGAGCAGGCCGCGCTGGCCCTCCGAGAGAATCTCGAACCGGACGGCGTCGCGGTCGAGGTCGGGCACGAGCCGCTCGAGCTCCCGAAGGGCGGCCCACTTCGCCTCGCCGACGGTCTCCCCGGTCGCCTCGACCGCCAGCTCCTCGG
>DATLYP010000029.1:0-8594 GCA_035574655.1 Gaiellaceae bacterium | reverse complement strand
CGAGCGGACGGGTGCGCTGGGCGTTGCTCCGCGCCGCGGCGGGGCCGCCGCTACGCGCGCGCCAGCGCGGCCGCGAGCTCGGCCGTCTCGCTCGGCGTCGTCCCCACCCGGACGCCGCGCGCCTCGAGCGCCTCCTTCTTCGCCTGCGCCGTCCCGGCGGAGCCCGAGATGATCGCGCCCGCGTGTCCCATCGTCTTCCCCGGCGGCGCCGTGAAGCCGGCGATGTAGGCGACGACCGGCTTGGACATCTCCTCCTCGATGAAGGCGGCCGCCTTCTCCTCCTCGTCGCCGCCGATCTCGCCCACCATCACCACCTGCTCCGTCTCCTCGTCCTCCTCGAACAGGGCGAGCACGTCGACGAAGGACGAGCCGACGATCGGGTCGCCCCCGATGCCCACCACCGTCGAGTTGCCGAGCCCGAGCTGGGCGAGCTCGTAGCCGATCTGGTAGGTGAGCGTGCCCGAGCGGGAGACGAGCCCGACCGTCCCCTCCCGGAAGACCTCGCCCGGGATGATCCCCACGTTCGCCTTCCCCGGGGAGAGCACGCCCGGGCAGTTCGGCCCCACGAGCACCGTGCCGCGACTCTTCGCGAAGGGGTGGATGCGCAGCATCTCGTGCGCGGGGACGCCCTCGGTGATGCAGACGACGACCCCGATCCCCGCCTCGATCGCCTCGTACATCGCGTCCGGGGCGAAGGGCGCCGGCACGAAGATCGCGGACGTGTTCGCGCCGGTGGCCGCGACGGCCGCGGCCACGGTGTCGAAGACCGGCACCCCCTCCACCTCCTGCCCCCCCTTGCCGGGCGTGACGCCGGCGACGAGCCGCGTCCCGTAGGCGCGGTTGCGGAGGCCGTGGAAGCGGCCCTCGGACCCGGTCAGCCCCTGCACGAGGAGGCGCGTCTCCCGCCCGACGAGGATCGCCACCTAGGCCGCCCTCGCCAGCTCGACCGCGCGGCGGGCGCCGTCCAGCATCGTCGCCTCGGCGTACAGGTTGGGCGCGCCCGCCTCGCGCAGCAGCCGTCGCCCCTCCTCCGCGTTCGTCCCGTCCAGGCGGACGACGATCGGGTGCGCGATCGCCATCCGCTCGAGCGCCTGCAGGATCCCCCGCGCCACCTCGTCGCAGCGCGTGATCCCGCCGAAGATATTGAAGAAGATCGCCCGCACCTGCGGGTCGCGCGTGACCACCTCGAGCGCGTCCACGACGCCCTGCGCGTCGCCGCCGCCTCCGAGATCGCAGAAGTTGGCCGGCCGGCCGCCCACGAAGGTGACCACGTCCACGGTGGACATGGTCAGCCCCGCCCCGTTCCCGAGCACGCCGACCTCGCCGTCGAGCTTGACGTACGTCACGCCCTTCTCCCGGGCGAGCGCCTCCAGCGGGTCGGCGGCGGCGAGGTCGCGAAGCCCGGCGAGGTCCGGGTGGCGGAAGAGCGCGTTGTCGTCCAGGGTGACCTTGGCGTCGAGCGCGCGCACCTCGCCCTCCGGGGTGGCGATCAACGGGTTGATCTCGCAGAGCATCGCCTCGCAGCCGACGAACACCTCGTACAGCCGCTCCACGATCGCCTCGATCTGCCTACGCTCCCCCGGGTCGGCCACCCCGCCCTCGTAGACGAGCCGCCGCCCCTGCCAGGGCCGGTAGCCGATCAGCGGGTCGACGTGCAGGCGCACGATCGCCTCCGGGCTCCGCGCCGCCACCTCCTCGATGTCCACCCCGCCCTGCGTCGTGAACATGAACAGGGGCCGCTTCGCGCTCCGGTCGAAGGTGAGGGAGAGGTAGCGCTCACGCGCGATCGCCGAGGCCCGCTCCACCCACACCTTGCGGACGAGGTGCCCGCGGATGTCCATGCCCAGGATCTCCCGCGCCCGCGCCTCCGCCTCCGCAGGCGTCGCCGCCAGCTTGATCCCGCCCGCCTTGCCGCGGCCGCCGGTCAGCACCTGGGCCTTGACGACGACCTCGCCGCCGAGCTCCGCCGCCGCCGCGCGCGCCTCCTCGGGCGTAGCGGCCAGGCGGCCTTCGGAGACGGGGATCCCGAACCGGCGGAAGAGCTCCTTGCCCTGGTGCTCGTACAGGTCCACGGCGGCGCGAGTCTATCCCGGCGCGGGGCCCGGCTCGCGTCCGCCCGTGTGCGAGCATGGGCGGGTGAGCCGTCCGAACCTGATCCTGCTGATCGCGCTCGGTATCGGCCTCGCCGGCTTCGCCCTCTCCTCGACCGCCGACCGCGCCCGCGAGGGCGGCGCCGAGGCGGAGGCGAGCGTGGCCGCGGGCCCGCAGCGCGCCGAGCTCCGCTGGCGCGAGACGCACGGGCCGCCGGGCCAGCGGCTCGTCTTCACCGTCGACTGGCTGGAGGTCGTGCCGGGCGGCTGGCGGGCGCGGGTCGGCTTCGCAAACGAGAGCGAGGTCGCCTACGAGGTCGGAGACCCGCAGGCGACCGTCGACCGCGCGTTCGGGCTGATGCTCTTCTCGACGGGCGACCTGCGGGAGCTCAAGGAGCGGAACGCGAGCGGCACCCTGCCCGCGCCGCGGCGGGCCACCCGCTTCCGGCCCGAGCTGCCCAGTGTGCTCGAGCCCGGCGACTCCTGGGAGGGGACGATCTCCGCCTCGGGCGCGCTGGTCGCGGGCGCGTGGGTGCGCGTCGTCTTCGGCGCGTTCCTCGCCATCGGGCGGGCCCCCGAGGAGCTTCCGAAGGAGATCGTCTGGATCACGGATAGGGCCTACCGGCTGGAGCGCTGAGCGACGCAGGCCCGCGGCGGGCGGGCCGCCCGCGGGCGCCCGGCTCAGAGGATCCTCGCGCTGAACGCGCGCTGGGGCTCGGGCGCCGAGCCGCAGCTCGCGGGGACCGCGGGCCCCCGCGTCTCCTCGACCCGCACCGACCGCTCCCGCCCGTCGCGGGTGCGGAAACGGACGACCGTCCCCTCCCCGCCCTCGTAGCGGAGGTCGCCGAGCCCGCGCAGCGCGAGCGCCTCCCGGAGCGCGTGCTCCGCCGCCTGCACGTGCGGCTCGTAGCACGTGCGCCCGCGGTAGCGCGCGAGCTCGATCTCTCCCGCGAGCGCGCGCGCGACGAGCGCGGGCGCCTCCCCGGGCTCCACCCGGCCGAAGTGGAGGCCGGCGGGCAGGACGAGGACGTTCGCGGCGAAGCGGTGGCCGCCGTGGTGGGAGGAGAGCCAGAGCTCCTCCTCGCCGAGCGGGCCGGATGGCGCGCCGCCCGTGCCGGCGAGCGCGGCGAAGACCGCCGTCCCCCGCAGCGCGCAGCAGCCGTCGCGGCTTCCGTGCCCGCAGACGAGGACGAGCGGGCGGCCGGTCGGCGTCCCACCCGCGTCCAGGTCCGCGTCCGCGAGGTCGTCCGGACGGTCGAGCTCGAACCGCCGCACCTCGCCCCCGAGCTCGTGCGCGTCCACGCGGAAGGCGAGCCGCACGGGCGCAGAGCGGCGGGGCCGGCGGACGAAGAGGAGGCGCGATCGCGGCGCGCTCGCGAGCCACGCGTCCAGCGCCTCCCGGGCCCGCTCCGGCAGCGCCTCCGGGGCCGAGACGTCGCGCGGCCACGTGCCCGGAATCTCCAGCACGAGCCAGCGGAGCGCCGTGGTCGCCGTCCCCGCGAGCGGCTCCCCCGCCTGCCGCGAGAGGTCCGAGCAGCGCTCCGCGCTCACCCGCGGAGGGCCGCTCGCGCCCGCGGCCGGCTCGGGCGTCCCCGCTGCCGCCGCGCCGGGAGCCCCGCCGCCCGCCGCGCTCACCCGTCCCGGACGACGCAGAGGAGCTGCCCGCTCGCCACCTGCTGCCCGGGCGCGACGCGCAGCTCGGCGACGACGCCGTCCCGGTGGGAGACGATCTCGTTCTCCATCTTCATCGCCTCCACAACGCAGATCACGTCACCCGCCTCGACCTCCTGCCCCTCCGTCACCTCGACGGCCAGCACCACCCCCTGCATGGGGCTCACGATCGAGCCCGTCTGGGCGCCGGTGAGGCCGTGCCCGCGACGCCTGTGCCGCCGCGCGAGCTCCGCCCACGGCGGCTCGGCGCGCAGCAGCCGGATCTCGTGCCGGCGCCCGTCCACCTCGAGGGCGAGGAGCTGCTCGCGCGCCCCGGCGCCGTCCGGCGGCCCCGCTAGTCTGGTTGCCCGATGAGACAACTGCTGCTCCAGCTTCTTCGCCCGCTGCGCCAGCTCCTTGGACTCGACCACGCCTCGGCACGTCCCCGCCTGGACGAAGCAGGGCGACTCGAGGAGCGCCCGGTGGAAGCCGAGGAGCGTGGTCGGCCCTTCGATCACGTACTCCTCGAGGGCGCGCAGCATGCGCCGACGGGCGTGCTCGCGGTCGACGTCGTGGACGACGAGCTTGGCGACGAGGGGGTCGTACAGGTCCGACACCTCCGATCCGGCGCGGACGCCCGAGTCGACCCGCACGCCGATCCCGGCCGGCTCCCGGTAGGCCGTGATCCGCCCCGGGCAGGGGAGGAAGCCGCGGGCGGCGTCCTCCGCGTTGATCCGGCACTCGATCGCGTGCCCGCGCAGGGAGACGTCCTCCTGCGCGAACGAGAGCGGCTCCCCCGCGGCGATGAGGACCTGCTCGCGGACGATGTCGATCCCGGTGACGGCCTCCGTCACCGTGTGCTCGACCTGCAGCCGGGTGTTCATCTCCAGGAAGTAGTAGTTCCCGTCGCGGTCGAGGAGGCCTTCGATGGTGCCCGCCGAGACGTAGCCGACGGCGCGCGCCGCCTCCACGGCGAGCCGCCCGATCCGCTCGCGGAGGGCGGCGTCCACGGCCGGGGAGGGGGTCTCCTCCACGAGCTTCTGGTGCCGGCGCTGGATCGTGCAGTCGCGCTCCCCCAAGTGGACGACGGTGCCGTGCGCGTCCGCGAGCACCTGCACCTCGACGTGCCGGGGGTCGTCCAGGTAGCGCTCGACGTAAACGGTGGGATCGGCGAAGTACGCCTGCCCCTCGCGCCGCGCCGCCTCGTACGCCCTCTCCACCTCCTCCGGGCCGGCCGCGATCCGGAAGCCCTTACCGCCCCCGCCGGCCGCCGCCTTGATCGCGACCGGGTAGCCGACCTCCTCCGCCGCGGCACGGACGTCGTCGACGCTCCGCGCCGGCTCGGCCGTGCCGGGGATGACCGGCACGCCCGCTTCGCGCATGCGCGCGCGGGCGGCGATCTTGGAGCCCATCGCCTCGATCGCCTCCGGAGGCGGCCCGATCCAGACGAGCCCCGCCTCGGCGACCTGGCGGGCGAAGCGCGCGTTCTCGGAGAGGAAGCCGTACCCGGGGTGGATCGCCTCGGCCCCGGCCCGCTGCGCCGCCTCCACGATCCGCTCGCCGCGCAGGTAGCTCTCCGCGGCCGGCCCCGGGCCGAGGAGGTACGCCTCGTCGGCCACCTCCACGTGCAGGCTGCCCCGGTCCGCCTCCGAGTAGACGGCGACCGTCCCGATCCCGAGCTCGCGCAGCGTCCGGAAGACGCGGACCGCGATCTCGCCGCGGTTGGCAACGAGAACCTTCGAGAAGGGCGGCGAGGAGCGCGCCATCGGACGCGTATTCTCCCCGACGGTGAGCGTCCCGGATCAGCTGACGGCGGCGCGCGTGGCCGCCGTGCCGCTCGTCGTCGTCCTCTACGCCTGGGACTTCCCGGGCCACGCGCTCTGGGCGACCGTCGTCTTCGCGGCCGCCATGGCCACCGACCAGGTAGACGGCTGGCTCGCGCGCCGCCGGGGGATCAGCTCCGCGCTCGGGAAGCTGCTCGATCCCGTCGCGGACAAGGTCCTCGTCCTGACCGCGCTCGTCATGCTCGTCGGTGAGAGGGTGGCGCCCGCCTGGATGGTCGCGCTGATCGTGGTGCGCGAGATCCTGGTCTCGGGGCTGCGGCTCGTGGCCATCGAGCGCGGGGTCGTGCTGGGCGCGCGCGACCTGGGCCGCGTCAAGACGTGGGTGCAGGCGGCGGCGGCGGGGATCGCCGGGCTCGCGGCCGCCGGCGCCTGGTCGGCGGAGGTCGCGTGGTGGGCGCTGCTCGCCGCGCTCGTCGCCACCTGGGTATCCGGGCTCGACTACGCGCGCGTCGCCCCGCGCGTGTTGCGCGGCGAGAGCGTGTAGCGCGCGGCGGCGACGGGCGGCGGCGCGCTCTCGACCGCCTCCCGCAGGCCGGCCAGCCGCCAGGGGCTGCGGTACGCCGGCGGCTCCCCGTCGAGCCGGAGCCCGGCCCGCTCGAGCGCGATCCGGAAGACGCCGAGCTCGCCGGCGGAGAGCGACGGGCGGACCTCGAGCACGCCGCAGACGGTACGCGACCGGAAAGGCCGGCGGCGAGCGCCTCGAAGGAGACGGCCACGACCTCCCCCTCGCAGCACGGAGGCCGCGGACTGCATCGGTCGAACGACGCGGTCGCCCGAGCCGAGCCGGAGCGCGTTCGGCCCGCGATGCCCTGGCCTGGCTCTCCGCGAAGGAGGTGGGAGCCCGTGGGCTGCGCGGCGAGGAGAAGGCGGCGAGGGGCGACGGGAGAGCGCGGTCGACCGAGCGCCCGAGATGGACGCGTTCACGCGCGCGTAACCGCCTCCCCGCCGCGCGCCGGCGTCAGAGCGGGATGTTGCCGTGCTTGCGCTTGGGCGTGGGCTCGCGCTTCGTGAGGGCCGCCTCGAGCGCGGAGACGAGGACCGGCCGCGTGCGCCGCGGCTCGATCACGTCGTCCACGTAGCCCCGCTCCGCGGCCGTGTAGGGGTTGGCGAAGCGCTCCTTGTACTCGGCGATCAGCTCCTGCCGCCGCCGCTCGGGATCCTCGGCCTCCTCGAGCTCGCGCCGGAAGACGATGTTGACCGCCCCCTCCGGGCCCATCACGGCCACCTCCGCGGTCGGCCAGGCGACGTTGAAGTCCGCCCGGATGTGCTTGGAGGCCATGACGTCGTACGCGCCCCCGTACGCCTTGCGCGTGATCACCGTCAGCTTGGGGACGGTCGCCTCCGCGTACGCGTACAGGAGCTTCGCCCCGTGGCGGATGATCCCGCCCCACTCCTGCGCCGTCCCGGGGAGGAAGCCGGGCACGTCCACGAAGGTGACGAGCGGGAGGTTGAACGCGTCGCAGGTGCGCACGAAGCGGGCCGCCTTGACGGAGGCGTCGATGTCGAGCACGCCGGCGAGCGCGCCCGGCTGGTTGCCGACCACCCCCACCGCGTGCCCGCCCAGCCGGGAGAAGCCGCAGACGATGTTCTCCGCGAAGTGCGGCTGCACCTCCAGGAACTCGCCCTCGTCGAAGACCCGCTCGATCACCTGCTTCATGTCGTAGGGCTTGTGCGGGCTGTCCGGGATGATCGCGTCCAGGGCGGGGTCCTCGCGGTCGACGGGATCGGCGGGCGGGGCGTAGGGCGGGGGCTCCAGGTTGTTCTGAGGGAGGAAGGAGAGCAGGTAGCGCGCCTCCTCCAGACACGTCTCCTCGTCGGGGAAGGTGAAGTGCGCCACCCCCGAGCGAGTGGCGTGGGCGGCCGCGCCGCCGAGCTCCTCGAAGCTCACCTCCTCGCCCGTCACCGTCTTCACCACGTCGGGGCCGGTGATGAACATGTACGAGGTGCCCTCCACCATGAGCACGAAGTCGGTGATCGCCGGCGAGTAGACGGCGCCGCCGGCGCAGGGGCCCATGACGAGCGAGATCTGCGGCACCACCCCCGAGGCCTGCACGTTGCGCCAGAAGATCTCCGCGTACCCGGCGAGCGAGACGACCCCCTCCTGGATCCGCGCGCCGCCCGAGTCGTTGATGCCGACGATCGGGCAGCCGTACTTGAGCGCGAGGTCCATCACCTTGCAGACCTTCTCCGCGAAGACCTCGGAGAGCGACCCGCCGAAGATGGTGAAGTCCTGCGAGAAGACGAAGACCGTGCGCCCGAAGATCGTCCCGTAGCCCGTCACCACCGCGTCGCCCCAGGGACGGTTCTCGCGCATCCCGAACTCGACCTCGCGGTGGCGGACGAAGCGGTCGAGCTCCACGAACGAGCCCGGGTCGAGCAGCTTCTCCAGGCGCTCGCGGGCGAGCAGCTTCCCGCGCGCCCGCTGGCGCTCGACCGCCTGCTCGCTCGCCGCGTGCAGCGCCTGCTCCCGCAACTCGGCGAGCCAGCGGAGCTTCGCCTCGGTCGTGTCGTGGGTCTCGGCCATCGCGCGGGAGCCTAGCCGCGCGCGCGGGGAGGCCAGCGGGCTCGGCCCGCGACCCCCGCGCGGGCCGGGCGGGTCTAGGGTTTCCCCGGGATGCCGGCGCCGCTCGACCGCTCGACCGCGTGGCCGTACGAGGACGGGGAGCCGGGCCCGTTCGTGTACGCCCGGCACGGAAGCCCGACGGTGGCCGAGGCCGAGCGCGCGCTCGGCGCCCTCGACGGCGGAGAGGCGGTGCTCTTCGCCTCGGGGGCGGCCGCCTGCACGGCCGTGCTGCTCGGCCTGCTCGGGCCGGGCTCGCGCGTGGCGCTCGCCGCCGGCGCGTACTACGGGACGGGCGAGCTGCTGGCCGAGCTCGCCCGCTGGGGGCTCGAGCACGTCGAGTTCGACCAGTCGCAGGCGCCCCCGCGCGAGGTCGACCTGGTCTGGCTGGAGGCGCCCTCGAACCCGTTCCTGACCATGCCGGACTTCGAGGCCGCCGCGGCGCACCCC
>DATLYP010000028.1:0-14198 GCA_035574655.1 Gaiellaceae bacterium | reverse complement strand
CGGGGCGCAGCCGCCGGCGGCGCCGCGAGCGCCGCCGCGGCGAGCGCGCAGAGCAGGAGCCGCCGCGCGCTCATCCCCGGGGGCGGCGTCCGCGAGCCCTCATCGGCCGGAGAGGGTATGCCGGCGCCCGGCTGTCAGGCGAACACGGTGATGGTGACGGTACGGCGGCCCCAGGCGCGCGCTGCGGCCGTGCTCGGCATCCAGAGGTCGATGATCCGGCCCTTGATCGCCGTGCCCACGTCGGCCGCGATCGCCCGCCCGTACCCGGGCACGTACAGGCGCGTCCCCAGCGGGATGACGCGCGGGTCGACCGCGACCACGCCCTTCCGGCAGGGGATGCCGAGCGCGGTCCTCCCGGGGAGGTGGTAGGCGACGGCGTCCACCGTCAGCCTGTACCGCATTCCGTCGCCTGCCTGCGCGACGCCGGCAGCGCCAGCCACGACGGCGCCGGCCAGGATCGCGGCGACGAGGCCGCGCCTGCTCCGTGATCCCCTGGCCACCGAGGGGCGGGACGTTACCAGGGCGGCGGCGCGCGTGCCAGTGCAAAGCGGCCCGCGTGCAGCCTTTTCGGCGCGGTTGAGGTTTGCACCCGTCCGGGGAGGGTGGTAGGCTCCCGGGCTCGTGACGGGCCAGACCGCCACCGGCGGGTCCGTCCGGGGTCGAGAACGGGTCCCCACGCGGGCCTCGACAACCGGGTGGACGCCGACAGTCGTAGTTCTCGCGGCGCTCGCCGCGGCGTTCTTCGGCGCGGTCGGGCCCGCCTCCGCCGACCCCGCCATCTCCTCGAAGCGAGCCCAGGCGCAGGCCATCCTCGCCCAAGTCCGCGAGCTCGACATGGAGGTCGCGCGGGCCGCCGAGGCGTGGAACTACGCGAACATCCAGCTCGCCCGGCTCGACCGCGAGCTCTCGCAGAACAAGCGACACCTCGTCGCCGCGCGCCGGAGCCTCGTCGTCGCCCAGAACCGGATCGAGGAGCGGCTGCGCGACCTCTACATCAACGGCGAGAGCGACTCGGCGCTCGAGGTCATCCTCGGGGCGAGCAGCCTCGACGACGTGATCGCGGGCCTCGACGCGCTCCAGCGCGTGTCCGCCCAGGACCGGAGCATCCTGGAGGCGGTCAAGCGCTACCGGCGCGAGGTGGAGGCGAGGCGCGCCCGTCTCACCGAGGCGCGCAAGGAGCAAGCGCAGGTGGTCGCGGAGCGGGCGGCGCAGAAACGCTCCATCGAGGCCCGGCTCGCCGAGCGCCGGCGGATGCTCGCCTCCGTGCGGGAGGAGATCGAGCGCCTCGAGGCCGAGGAGCGACGCCGGCAGGCGCTGCTCGCCGCCCAGGCCCGCGCGCGGCTCGCCGCGCAGCGCCAAGCGGCCCTGCAGGCGCAGGCCCGAGCGGACGCCGAGGCGCAGGCGGCGGCCGCGGCTCTCCCCGAGACCCTGGACGCCCCCACGGGTGCTCCCCCTCCCGACGGGGACAAGGCCTCGCAGGTGGTGGCGATCGCCATGCAGTACCTGGGGGTCCCCTACGTGTGGGGCGGCTCGAGCCCCTCCACCGGGTTCGACTGCTCCGGCTTCTCGATGTTCGTGTTCGCCCAGGTCGGTATCTCCCTGCCGCACCACGCCGCCTCCCAGTACCGGCTGGGGGTGCCGGTCGCCAAGAGCGAGCTGCAGCCGGCCGACCTCGTCTTCTTCGACGGGCTCGGCCACATGGGCATCTACATCGGGGGCGGGCAGTTCATCCACGCCCCGCACACGGGCGACGTGGTGAAGATCTCGAGCTTGAGCGACTCCTGGTACGCCGCCACCTACGTGGGCGCCCGTCGGATCCTCTGATCTGATACCCCCGGCGGCGGGGGGCGAAGCGGACAGCGCAACAGCTGGGGTCAGACCCCGTGTTGCGCGGCGCCTGCAACGTGGGGTCAGGTCCCAACCGTTGCGCGGGGCGTGGTCCCGCTCGGGCGGGCTCGCCCGCGGCTGCCTCCCGGGCAGGGCAACAGCTGAGACCTGACCCCCGGTTGCGCCGACCCCCGCGTTGCGCCGGGCGAGATGCAACGGTTGGGACCTGACCCCCGCGTTGCGCCGCAACGGTTGGGACCTGACCCCGCGTTGCGCTACGCCGCGTAGAGCGCCTCGATCTCGGCGCGAAAGCGCTCGGCGACGACCCCGCGGCGGAGCTTGAGCGTCGGCGTGAGCTCCCCCTGCTCGAGGGTGAAGTCGCGCGGGAGGATGGCGAAGCGCTTGATCTGCTCGTGGCGCGTCCGGTCGCGGTTCACCTCGTCGACGATCGACTGCACGAGCTCACGCACGCGGGGGTGGCGGGAGAGCTCCTCCACGTCGCCCTCGATGCCCTGCTCGGCCGCCCAACGTCGGATCTCCTCGGGGTCGAGAGTGACGAGCGCGGCGATGTACGGCCTCGCGTCCCCGACGACGAGCGCCTGCGAGATGTACTTCGAGGCCTTGAGGTCGTTCTCGATGTTCTGCGGGGCGACGTTCTTCCCGCCGGCGGTCACGATGATGTCCTTCTTCCGGTCGGTGATCTTCAGGAAGCCGTCCGCGTCGAGCTCCCCGACGTCGCCGGTCTTCAGCCAGCCGTTCTCGGCGAGGACCGCGGCCGTCGCCTCCGGGTCCTTGAAGTAGCCCTGGAACACCGTCTCGCTACGGACGAGGATCTCCCCGTCCTCGGCGATCCTGATCTCGCACCCGGGAAGGGGAGGGCCGACGGTCCCGAAGCGGTAGCGGTCCGGCCGGTTCGTGCTGCAGGCCGTCGTGCACTCGGTGAGGCCGTAGCCCTCCACGATGCGAACCCCGAGCGCGTCGAAGAACTCGGCGATCTCCGGTGCGAGCGGGGCGCCGCCGGAGACGGCGAGCCGGATCCGCCCGCCGAGCCGCTCCCGGACCTTCGAGAAGACCAGGCGGTCGGCGAGCCGGTGACGCACCCGAAGCCCGACCGGCAGCGGCTCGCCCTCGGCCCGCAGGCGGCTCGCCTCCCGCCCGACCCGGAGCGCCCACTCGATCAGCGCCCGCTTCACGGCGCCCGCCTCCTCGAAGCGCGCCTGCACGGCGGCGTGCACCTTCTCGTACACCCGCGGCACGCTTGGGAAGACCGTGGGCCGCACCTGCGGGAGCGCCTCCGCGACGCGCAGGGGGTCGCCGAGCAGCGCGATCGTGTACCCGACGTACGCCCCCCCGAGAAGCATCAGCCGCCCGAAGTTGTGCGCGAGCGGCAGGTAGAGAAGCATCACGTCGTCGGGCCGGTAGAAGTCCCCGAGCGCGTCCGCCACCGCGGTCATCGCGTAGTAGTTGCGGTGGCTGAGCATGCAGCCCTTGGGCGGCCCGGTCGTGCCCGAGGTGTAGATGATCGTGTACAGGTCGTCCTCCCCGACCGCGGCAGAGGCCTCGTCGAGCGCGGACGGGTTCTCGCGCGCGAAGCTGCGGCCCTCGGCCGCGAGCGCGGGCAGGTCGGCGAACGTGAGCACGTGCCGGAGTCGCGGCAGGCGGGCCGCGGCCGGCTCGACCTTCGCCAGCTGCTCGGCGTCCTCGCACACGACGCCCACCGACTCCGAGTGCTCCAGCAGGTAGGCGACGTCCTTCCCCGAGCTCACCGCGTAGATGGGGACGCTGACGGCTCCGATGCTGGCGAGCGCGAAGTCGAGGAGCGCCCACTCGAGGGCGTTTCGGGCGAGCAGGGCGACGTGGTCGCCCTTGCCGATGCCCCGCGCCAGGAGCCCGTTCGCGTATGCCCGCACGAGCTCGTCCGCCTCCTCCCAGCCGACCTCCCGCCACCCGCCCTCGCGCTCGACGAGGTAGGCGGGCCGGGGGCGCCGCGCGGCGACGGCGTCTCGCCACAGGCGCGCGATCGTGCGCCGTCCCGTGGCCGGACGGATCGTCCCGGCGGCCGTGGCCGTCTCGCCCACGTCCTGACTGTAACCGGCCGAGCCAGGGATCCGGCGCTCGGCGGCGAATGCGCCTTCGCCCACTAGAGTTCGGTGTCCCCATGCGCACGACTTGGAACGGCTCCCTCAGCTTCGGCCTCGTCACCATCCCCGTCGGCCTCGCCCCGGCGACGAAGCCGGCCGCGCGCCAAGCGGACGTGTCCTTCCGTCTCCTGCACCGCGAGTGCGGGACGCCGATCAAGCAGAAGCGCTGGTGCCCGACCCACGACCGCGAGGTGGGGCCGGACGAGCTCGTGCGCGGCGTCGAGATCGCCAAGGGCCAGTACGTCTTCGTCGAGGACGAGGAGCTGGAGGCGCTCGAGCGCAGCGACGACTCGCGCTCGATCGACATCAGCCGCTTCGTGCCCGGGGCCTCGGTCGACCCGATCTACTTCGACCGCACGTACTACCTCGTCCCCGGCTCGACGGTCGCGCAGCGCCGCCCGTACGTGCTGCTCCTCGAGGCGATGAAGGAGACGGGCACGGCGGCGATCGGCCGCTTCGTCCGCGCCGGGCGGGAGCACCTCTGCCTCGTGCGCGCGAGGGACGGCGCGCTCGTGCTGGAGACCCTCTTCCTGGCCGAGGACGTCTTCTCCGACGCCGAGATCTCCGAGGCGGTGGCGGCGACCGAGGTGCGGGAGAAGGAGCTCGAGCTCGCCCGGCAGCTGATCGAGGGGCTCACCGGCGAGTTCGACCCCGAGGACCTGCGCAGCGAGTACCGGCGCGACCTGCGCACGCTGCTCGAGGCGAAGATGCGCGGCGAGGAGATCGTCGCCGCGCCCGAGCCCGCGGCGGAGGCGCCCGTGGTCGACCTGATGGAGGCGCTGCGCGCGAGCGTCGCCGCCGCGAAGAAGGGCGGCGCCCGGAAAGGGGCCCAGGCGGGCACGCGCCGCGCCGGGACCGCCCGCTCCTCCTGAGGCCCGCGCGACCTGCGCGGCCGACCGCGCCGCCTGGGCGCTAGCGGCTCGAGCCGGATGCGGCCGCCCGCGCCGCCTCGACCGACGCCTGGAAGAGGGTCTTGTCGATCTTCCCCTGGTAGATGGGGACGCCCTCCTCGACGCAGATACGGATGACCTCCTCCCTGTCCATGCCCATCTCCTTGGCGAGCTCTTCCGGCGTCAGGTGGTTCGCCATCTCTGACCTCCTCGTCGGGGGCGTGCGTGAGGGTGAAGTCGAAATGAAAAAAGGCCCGCCGGCACAGTCGCGCGGTCGGGCTCGCGTCTCACTCGGTTCCTCGGCGGGTCATGCGTCCCGCCCGGCGAGAGCTTCCATCACCGTCCGAGCATAGTCGCCGCCGGGCGGCGGGCGCAACGGGCCGAGCGGCGCCGCCGAGGTGGGCCGCAGGCCGAGCCGACCCGCTACCCTTTCCCCGCTCGGGGTGTGGCGCAGCCTGGTAGCGCGCTCCGTTCGGGTCGGAGAGGTCCCCAGTTCAAATCTGGGCACCCCGATTGCAGTACGGGAATGCGGGCCCCGGCCGGCGCCGCGTCCGGCCGGCCGGGCGGCGGAGGCCGGCCCGTCTATCCTCGGTCGCGATGCTGAGAGCCGTCCTCTTCGACGTCGACTTCACCCTCTTCCGGCCGGGGCCGGAGCTCGGGCCGGAGGGGTACCGGCGCATCGGCGAGCGGCACGGGCTCGCCCTCGATCCCGCGCGCTACGCGGACGCGCGCGCGGCCGCGATCGAGAAGCTGCAACACGAGCGCACGCTCGTCCACGACGAGGAGATCTGGGTCGCGTTCACCGAGCAGATCGTGCTCGGCATGGGGGGCGAACCGGGCGCCGCCCGCGCCTGCGCGGAGGAGATGGTGCGCGAGTGGGAGCGGCACGAGAACTTCACGCTCTACGAGGACGCGCTGCCCGTGCTCGACGAGCTGCGCGCGCACGGGCTCAAGATCGGGCTCGTCTCCAACGGGCAGCGTGACTTGGAGGCGTTCGCCGCGCACCACGGACTCGTCGTGGACGCGCTGGTCGGCTCGCGCAGCCACGGGCGGATCAAGCCGCACCCCTCGATCTTCGTCGCCGCGCTCGAGGCGCTCGGCGTCGGTCCCGCGGAGGCGGCGATGGTGGGGGACTCCTACGAGGACGACGTCGAGGGCGCGCGCGCCCTGGGGATGCGCGCGATCCTCGTCGATCGCGACGGGCGCTACCCGGGCGCGGAGGACCGGATCGACAGCCTGCTGGCGCTGCCCGCAGCCCTCGGGCTTGCGCCGCGATAGACGTCGCGCGGCCGGGGAACGCCTTCGCCGGCATCCCGACTACCCGCGCGCCTCGTCGGGGGCGGCATGCCCGAGCTCCCGGCGCCACGCGGCCGTGTGGGCGCCGAGCGGCACCGGGTCGGGGAGGTCGGCCAGGGTGCCGAGATCGGCGGCCGCCTCGGCCAGGCTCGCGACCGGGCCGACGCACACGTCCTCGGTCTCGAAGAGGCTGAGCCAGTGGGCGAGCGGACGGGCCGCGAAGCGGGCCGCGAGCTCGTCTGCGAGCGCCTCCTGGCGGTCGGGCGCGTACTGGTCGGTGGCGAGCTCCGGGCAGCCGAGGAGCTCGCACAGGCGGGCGAAGAACCTGGCCTCGAGCGCGGCCACGGTGAGGAAACGCCCGTCCGCGGTCGGGTAGATCCGGTAGCAGGCGAGGCCTCCCGTGAGCAGGCGGGGAAGGGGGTCGCCGGCGAGCCGGTGGGCGACGAGCTCGTGGGAGGCGTGCGTCATGGAGACGACGATGCGGGCGCCGCGGCCCGTCCGCTCGCGCTCGAGCAGCGCCGCGAGGATTCGCGTCACCGCCTCCAGGGCTCCCCCCGCCAGGTCCGCCGCCTGCACGGGGGGAAGGGCGGGCGCCGTGTCCTCGAGCGCGCCCGCCCAGCCGAGGTAGTTGAGGTCGTGCCCGGCGCGCAGCGCGTGCCGGGATCCCGTCCCGAAGCCGGTGATCGAGCAGTACACGGTGCGCTCGGGGACATGCTCGGCGCCGATGCCGAGCCGGCTCGCGACCCCCGGGCGAAAGCTCTCGAGGACGACGTCCGCACGCGCGCAGAGCGCGCGCGCGAACGCGGCGTCGGTCTTCAGGTCGCACACGACCGACTCCGCGCCCTGCCGCAGCACCGCGTCCCAGCCCGGCGCCGTCCTCCGCATCGGGTCGCCGTCCGGCGCCTCGACGCGCACGACGCGGGCCCCCAGGCGGAGCAGCTTCCGAGCCGCGTACGCGCCCGGCAGGTAGCGGGTGAAATCGACCACGAGCAGGCCCGCGAGCGGTTGCACGGGGCGGGAGCGTAGCCGTATCCTCGTCCCGTTGACTGACCGTTCAATCGCTGGGATGGACCGGCGGAGCCGCATCCTGGAGGCGGCCGTCCGCGTCTTCGCCGAGCATGGCTTCCATCGCGCGCGCGTGGGCGACATCGCCGAGGACGCCGGGGTCGCGCACGGGCTCCTCTACCACTATTTCGCCTCCAAGGAGGACGTCCTCCGCACGATCTTCGTCGAGAATTGGGGCCGGTTCCTCGCCCGCCTACGCGCAGTGGAGCAGGCCGAGCAGCCCGCGCCGGAGAAGCTCGCCGGCATCGCGAAGATCCTCCTCCGCACCTGGCGGAACGACCCGGCGCTCGTCACGGTGATGGTGCGCGACGTGGCCCGCAGCCCCGAGCTGCAGGAGCAGGTGGCCGAGGTCCGGGAGGCGTTCGCGATCGTCCAGCGCGTCATCGAGCAGGGGCAGGCGGAGGGCGACTTTCGAACCGGGATCGACGCGCGCCTTGCGAGCTGGGTGTTCTACGGCGGCCTCGAGGAGGTCCTCACGGGCTGGGTGCTGGGCGAGCTCCCCGACTCCGGGGAGGATGTGACCCGGGCCGAGCAGGTGGCGATCGAGATCGCGCTCTTCGGCCTCGCGGCGGGCTTACGGCCCTGAGCCCCTCCTTCCGGCAGGTCCCGTCGACGGGAAGGTGCGCGGGTGGACGCGCAAGACCCGTATCGTGACGGGAAGCGAGGTCCGACGACAGGGGGATACGCCGATCGCCGACACCATCACCTGGGAGCTCCTCCACGAGCTGGCGGCGTTCAGGGCGCGCCGGGGGCTCGCCCTGAGCGCGTACCTCGACCTCGACCCAGCGCAGACGCTCACGCCGGACGCTCTCGGCACGCGCGTCAACTCCCTCTTGGAGGCCGCGGAGCGCAGAGAGGTCGAGTTGCGGGCCGACCTGACGCACGAGCAGCTCCTCGCGCTGCGGGAGGACCTGGAGCGGGTGGGCGACTTCTTCGTCCACCTCGACCGTGAAGGCGTGCGGGGGGCGGCCGTCTTCGCCTCGTCGCTCGACGGCCTGTGGCGGCCCCTCGCGCTCGCGGGCCCCGTCGAGGATGCGGCGTGGGTCGACTCGGTGCTCCACCTCGCGCCGCTCGTGCCCCTCGCCGACCGCGGGGAGGGCGCCTTGGTCGCGGTCGTCGGGGGAGAGCAGGGCTTGCTCTACCGCCTGCGCGACGGCCGGCTCGTCGAGATCGCCGATCGCTCGGAGGAGCTGATGTTCAGCCGGCACGACCAGGGCGGCTGGTCGCAGGCGCGGTACCAGCGTTCCGTGGAGAAAGAGCGGCGCGATCACCTGCGCCGCGTCGCGGGCACCTTGGCCGCGCTGCACCGGCCGGCGACGCCGTGCGTCGTACTCGCGGTTCACGATGAGAAAACCCGGGCCGCCTTCGAGGACGAGCTGCCGCACGACGTGCGCAGGTCGATCGCGGGGGCCGTGCACGCCCCTGCCCACGCCGGCCCCGGGGAGCTGCTCGGGCTGGTCGAGCCCGTGCTCGAGCGCTGGCGCGCGCGCCGGGAGGAGGAGGTGGTCGCGCGCTGGCGCGAGGAGCTGGGTCGGGACGGGCGCGCGACCGCGGGCTGGAGCGACACCCTGCCGGCCGCGAGCGACGGGCGCGTCGAGCTGCTCCTCTACGACCCGCGGACCGACCGCCACGTGTGGCGCTGCCCGAGCTGCGGCCGCCTCGCCCCCGACGGCGGGACGTGCCCGCTCGAGGGCGTCGAGCTCGAGCGGCGCGGGGATGGGATCGGGCTCGTCCTCCAGCAGACGTTGGCTCACGGAGGCGTCGCCCGCGCCGTCCTCGCCCACCGCGAGGAGCTGCGCTCGGCGGGCGGCGTCGGCGCCCTGCTCCGCTTCTGACTACCGGAACGCGTTCAGGCCGGTCAGCGCCTGGCCGACCACGAGCGTGTGCACCTCGTGCGTCCCCTCGTAGGTGAGCACGGACTCCAGGTTGTTCACGTGCCGGATGACGGGGTACTCGAGCGTCACCCCGTTCGCGCCCAGGATCGTGCGCGCGGTGCGGGCGACCTCGAGCGCGCCCCGTACGTTGCCCAGCTTGCCCAGGCTCACCTGCTCCGGGCGCAGGGTGCCGGCGTCCTTCATGCGCCCGAGGTGCAGGGCGACGAGGGCGCCGCGGTTCAGCTCGAGCGCCATCTCGGCGAGCTTCTCCTGCGTGAGCTGGTAGGCAGCCACCGGCTTCCCGAAGGCGATCCGCTCCTTCGCGTACTCGAGCGCGCACTCGAAGCAGGCGCGGCCGGCGCCCACCGCGCCCCAGACGATCCCGAAGCGGGCCTCGTTGAGGCAGGAAAGCGGGCCCCGCAGGGTGTCGGAGCCCGGGAGGAGGTTCTCGTCCGGGACGCGCACGTCTTGGAGGACGAGCTCGGAGGTCACCGAGGCGCGCAGGGAGAGCTTCCGGTGGATCTCGGGGGCGCTGAAGCCCGGGGTGCCCTTCTCCACGAGGAAGCCGCGGATGGCCCCGTCCTCGGTTCGGGCCCACACGATCGCGACGTCGGCGATCGAGCCGTTCGTGATCCACATCTTCGTCCCGTTCAGGATCCAGTCCGACCCGTCGCGGCGTGCCCTGGTACGCATCGAACCGGGATCGGACCCCGCGTCCGGCTCGGTGAGGCCGAAGCAGCCGATGACCTTCCCGGCGTGCATCGGCGGGAGCCAGCGCTCCTTCTGCTCCTCCGACCCCCAGCGCCAGATCGCGTACATCGCCAGCGAGCCCTGCACCGACACGGCGCTGCGGACGCCGGCGTCGCCGGCCTCGAGCTCCATGCACGTCAGGCCGTAGGCGACGGCGCTCGCCCCGGGGAGCCCGTACCCGTCGAGGTGCATCCCGAGGAGGCCGAGCTTGGCGAGCTCGGGGAGGAGCTCGCGGGGGAAGACGCCCCGGTCGAACCACTCCCCGACCTCCGGCAGGACGTGCTCGCGCACGAACTGGCGGACGGTGTCCCGGATCGCCCGCTCCTCCTCGTCGAGAAGGCTGTCGATGCCGAGGAAGTCGAGGGGGTCGAGGGCCGGCAGCTCGGTCGTCGTGGTCGCCATGGGCGCCCACATCCTACGCTTGACGCCGCCTGAGGCGGGCCGTAGTGTTTGACTGACTAGTCAATCGATGGGATCGGGGACGAGGACGAGGAGCAGCGCTGCCATGGAGGCACCGACGGAGACGGCTGGCGAGGGCGTCTCGTTCGCGCTCACGCCCGAGCAGCGCGAGCTGCGCGCCCTTGCGCGCGAGTTCGCGGAGAAGGAGATCCGGCCGAAGGCGGCCGAGTACGACGAGCGCTCCACCCATCCGGCGGACGTGATCGCGAAGGCGCACGCGCTGGGGCTGATGAACCTCCATCTCCCGGAGAGGCTGGGCGGGCCGGGCCTGGGCCTGCTCGAGGGCGTTCTCGTCGGGGAGGAGCTGTACCGCGGCTGCTCCGGGATCGCCACCTCCATCCTCGCGAACGGCCTGGGCGCCGCCCCCGTGCTCATCGCCGGCACGGACGAGCAGCGGGCGACCTGGCTTCCGCCTCTGCTCGAGGAGCCGATCCTGTGCTCCTTCGGCCTCTCCGAGCCCGACGCGGGCTCCGACGTCGCCCGCCTGAAGACGACCGCCGTCCGCCGCGGGGACGAGTACGTCCTGAACGGCTCCAAGACGTTCATCACGAACGCCGGCCACGCCGCTTGGACGGTCGTCTTCGCGAAGACCGACCCGGCCAAGGGGCACCGGGGCATCTCTGCCTTCGTCGTGCCCATGGACGCGCCCGGCGTGCAGATCGAGAAGCACCTGGACAAGATGGGCCAGCGCGCGACCGACACCTCCGCCTTCGCCCTCAGCGACGTCGTCGTGCCGGCGGCGAACCGCCTCGGCGCCGAGGGGGACGGGTTCAAGATCGCCATGCAGACGCTCGACTTCACGCGCCCCGGGACGGCCGCCGGCGCGGTCGGCGTCGCGCAGGCCGCGTACGAGCACGCCGTCGAGTACGCGAAGCAGCGCGTCGCCTTCGACGTTCCGATCGCGATGCACCAAGGCGTCGGCTTCCTCATCGCGGACATGGCGGCGGAGATCGAGGCGGCCCGGCTGCTGACCTGGCAGGCCGCGTGGATGCTCGACCGGGGGTACGGCCGCAGGGCGACCCTGTACTCGTCGTTCGCGAAGCGCTTCGCGGCCGACACGGCGATGAAGGTGACGACGGACGCGGTCCAGGTCTTCGGCGGCTACGGCTACATCAAGGAGTACCCGGTCGAGAAGCTCATGCGGGACGCGAAGCTCTTCCAGATCTACGAGGGCACCTCGCAGATCCAGCGGCTGGTCATCGCCCGCGAGATCTTCCTTCCCCGCGAGCCTCGACCTTAGATACCGATGGTATGTACATGCCGTCGGTATCCGTGGCGACGGCTCGGCTGACGCGGGAGGAGCGCAAGACCCGGACCCGCGCCGACCTGCCCGCGGCCGCGCGGCGCGTCTTCCTCGAGCGCGGCTTCACGCGGCGACGCTCGACGAGGTCGCGGAGGAGGCCGGGTACGCGAAGGGCGCCGTCTACTCCAACTTCAGCGGCCAGGACCACCTCTTCCTCACCCTGCTCGAGCAGCACTACGAGGAGCGGATCGCCGCCCACCGAGCGCTCGTCGAGACGCTCGACGGGGAGAGCGCCGAGGAGACGCAGCTCGCGATTGCGCGCGGCATGCACGAGGCGTACGAGCGGGAGCCGGCCTGATCGGCGCTCACCGCCGACTTCTCGGAGCACGCCTCGCGGAGCTCGGAGACGAGCCGCCGCCTGCGCGAGCTGCGGGAGCGTTCCTCGCCTCGCTGGCGGAGCTCATAGAGGCGCTCGGGGAGTGCTACGGCCCTGGGCTGGAGGATCCCCGCCCACGAGGTCGCCAGAGCCACCGGCGCCCTGCTCCGCGGGCTCATGCTCGACTGGATCCTGGCGCCGGACGGCCCCGGCCGGGCGGCCTCTTCGAGCGGACGGTCGTCGCCTTCCTGCATGGAGTCTCGATCCCCCTCGACGAAGGGAGAAGGCAATGAACGCCGTCACGGCCTCCGACCCCATGGCGCCCCAGAGCCAGGTCTTCGCCTCGATGCAGGACCGGCCGGACGTGCCGCGGCTGACCGTCCTCACGCCGCTTCCCGAGATCGTCGCCGAGCTCGAGCGCTACCGGCCGGACGTCCTCCTCTCCTCCGCCGGCATCGTCGCGGCGCTCGCCGAGGAGGCGCTCGCCGGACGCTTGCTGATCGCCCCGCGGATCGTGATCACGACCGCCGAGGTGCTGACCGAGGACGCCGCGCGCCGGATCGAGGACGCGCGGCGCGTCCGTCCGATCAACGCCTACGCGGCCACCGAGACGACCGGCCCGACCCGTGGAGCGCATCGAGCGCGAGCGGGGACGCGCCGCGAGGCTGAAGCTCGTCCGCTCGGAGGCGCAGCCGGGCGGCGGCCGGCCGGCGTCGCAGCGGGGAGGTGACGCCGGCCGGCTCGCCGCGCTCGCGGCTGCCGTAGGATCCTGCACCGGTGGCGCTCCAGATCGACCTCTCCGGCCGGGTCGCGCTCGTCACGGGCGGCTCCCGGGGGCTGGGGCGGGCGGACGCGCTCACGCTCGCTCGGGCGGGCGCGGATGTGGCGATCGTCGACATCCTGGTCGAGTCGGAGCTGAGCGAGGAGACGGACCGCTACGGGCGCCTGGCCGCCGTGGCGCGGACGCAGGGGCTCGTGCGGACGGAGGAGACCGCGGAGGAGATCCGCGCCCTGGGCAGGCGCGCGCTCGCGCTCCGCTGCGACGTGACCGACCGCGCGCAGGTCGCCCGCGCCGTCGAGCGCACCGTCGCCGAGCTCGGCTCGGTGGACATCCTCGTCAACAACGCGGCCACCCTCGACCACGTCGCCCAGTTCCACAACCAGGACCCGGAGCTCTGGGAGCGCGACCTCCGCGTCAACCTGACCGGCGCCTTCAACTGCGCGCAGGCGGTGTGGCCCCACATGAAGGCGCGGGGCTGGGGGAGGATCGTGAACATGGCCTCTGTCGCCGGCACGCTCGGGGGCTTCGGGCAGGCGAGCTACTCGACGACGAAGGCCGGCATCCTGGGGCTGACGAAGACGCTGGCGATGGAGGGGGGCCGGCACGGCATCACCTGCAACGCGATCGTGCCCGGCGTCATCGCGACGGAGGCGTTCACCATGGCCAACCCGGAGATGAACGCGCGCATCGTCGCCCGCACCGTCTTCAAGCGGCCGGGCGAGCCGCAGGACGTGGCGAACGCGGTCGCCTTCCTCTGCTCGGACCTCGCCGGCTACATCACCGGCGTCGGCCTGTACGTGTCCGGGGGGATCGAGCTCTTCGTCTTCTGAGCCGGCGCCGCGGGCCGAGGGAAGCGGCCGGCTAGAGTTCCCGGTCCGTGCGCGCCGACTCGCCCATCCTCGCCGCGAGGGCGCGCCGGCGGACGAGAACCCGCGCCTGGCCTGCCGCCGGTCTCGCCGCGGGCGCGCTCGGCCTCGCCGCCCTGCTCGTGGGGCTCGCCTTCGCGGGCTCTCCCTCGGAGCTCGCACGCGGGACGCGCGTCGCCGGCGTCGAGGTGGGCGGCCTGACGCCCGGGGAGGCGCTCGCCGAGCTGGAGCGGCGCTTCCAGCGGGTCGCCGACGACCCGGCCGTGTTCGCGGCCGGCGGGGAGACCTTCCGGCTCGCCGCGAACCAGCTCGGCGTGCGTCCGGATTTTCGCGGCGCCGTGGCGGCGGCGGCCGAGGCGGGGGAGGGCTTCGGCCCCATCCGCGGCTTTCGGCGCCTGCGCGCGCGCCTCCTCGGCGCGGAGGTGCGCCCGCGCCTCGCCGTCTCCGGCTCGGCGCTCGCCTTCGCGCTCGACCGGATCGAGCGCCGGGTGAACGCGCCGCCCCAGGACGCGGCGCTCAGGCTGCGGGGGCTCCGCGTCGAGACCGTGCCTGAGCGGGCGGGGAGGAGGCTGCTCCGGGAGCGGGCGCGCGAGGTCGTCGTGCGGACGCTCGGCTCCCTGCGCCGGCCGG
>DATLYP010000027.1:0-3946 GCA_035574655.1 Gaiellaceae bacterium | reverse complement strand
GCTGGCGCCGCTTCGCGCCCGCGCGGCCGCCCTCGCCGGGCGCGCGCCGGAGGAGCTCGCCGAGGCGCTCGTCCAGCGCTACCCGCCGGGCGCCGCGATCGGCTGGCACCGGGACGCCCCCGCCTTCGGGGACGTGATCGGCGTCTCGCTCGCAGGCGCCTGCCGCCTGCGCTTCCGGCGCGGGGCGGGCGAGCGGCGGCGGGTGTGGGAGGTGCTCCTCGAGCCGCGCTCCGCCTACGTCCTCACCGGCGAGGCGCGCCGCTCCTGGCAGCACTCGATCCCGCCCGCGACCGAGCTCCGCTACTCGATCACCTTCCGCACCCTGCGCCGGCTCCCCTAGCCGGCCGTTCCCGGCGAGGTCCGGCGGGCCATCTTGCGGCGCGCGCCGCCCGCGGGCACCCTCGGTGGGGTGGAGGAGGAGGAGGAGCAGGGCATCTACCGCGGCGAGGTGATCGAGATGCTCGGAGCGCTCGCCGACATCAAGGTCGCAGTGCTGAGGATCCTCTGGTACATAGAGCGCGGAGACGATGAAGCGGAGGAAGAGGAAGAAGATCGCCCTCCTGACTCCTGAGGAGCGGGCGGGCTTCGAGGAGCGGCTGAAGAGCCTGCTCCGAACCCTCGAGCGGGCGAAGATCGAGCTCGCGACCGGCAAGCGCCCACCGCCGGACGCGCCCCTTCCGTAGCCCTCGGGGCCCCCTTTCGCGCAGGGCATCCGAGGGCGCGGCCGCGCGCGGTAGCGTCGGCGGCCCGGCCCCGGCGCCCGCTCCCAAGGAGCGCGGGGCGACCCGCGCCCGCCTCGCCGAGGAGCTTCCGCCCTTCGAGCGCGAGGGGCGGATCGAGCTCCACGGCCTCGCCCTCCGCGTCCTCGCGCGCCGAGGGGGGTAGGCAGACGCGCCTCCGGCTCGTACGATGTGGCGCATCCTCGAGGGAAGGGGGTCGTAATGAAGGTCCTGCCCGCGCTCGCCGCCTCCGCGGCCGCAGCCGTCCTCCTCGCCCTGCCCGCGCAGGGCGGCGAAGGCACCTCGCGCTACATCGTCGTGCTCAGGCCGGGAGCCGACCCGCAAGCGGTCGCGAGCGAGCACGCGCGCCGCCTCGGCCTCGAGGTCGGGCACGTCTACCGGGCCGCGCTCCGCGGCTACTCGGCGGTCGTCCCGGACGGCCGCGTCGCGGAGCTCCGCGCCGACCCGGCGGTCGCGCTCCTCTCGCCGGACGGCGAGGTGCGCGCGCTCGCGCAGACGCTCCCGACCGGCGTCGACCGCATCGAGGCCGACCAGAGCAGCGCGCGCTCCGGCGACGGCGCCGGAGCGAAGGGGGCCGCGGTCGCCGTCATCGACACGGGCATCGACCCCGGCCACCCCGACCTGAACGTCGCGGGCGGCGTCAACTGCTCCACCGGGCGCAGCTACGCGGACGGCAACGGGCACGGGACGCACGTCGCCGGCACGATCGGGGCCAGGGACGACGGCGCGGGCGTGGTGGGGGTGGCGCCGGGAGCGCCGCTCTACGCCGTGCGCGTGCTCAACAACGCCGGCTCCGGCACGTTCGCCGACGTCATCTGCGGCGTCGACTGGGTGACGGCGAACGCGACCCGGCTGGGGATCAAGGTGGCGAACATGAGCCTGGGCGGCTCCGGCTCGGACGGGTCGTGCGGAAGCGACGCGCTCCACCTGGCGATCTGCAACTCGGTCGCCGCCGGGATCACCTACGTGGTCGCGGCCGGAAACAGCGCCGCCGACTTCGCCGGCTTCGTCCCCGCCGCCTACGACCAGGTGCTGACCGTGACGGCCATGGCCGACTTCGACGGCCGGCCGGGAGGCGCGGCCGCGCCCACCTGCCGCACGGACGTGGACGACACGGCGGCCGACTTCAGCAACTTCACGACCGCCGGCTCCGCGGACGCGGGCCACACGATCGCCGGCCCCGGGGTCTGCATCCTCTCCACTTGGAGGAAGGGCGGGTACGCCACCCTCTCCGGGACGAGCATGGCCACGCCGCACGTCGCCGGGACGGCCTCGCTCTGCCTCGCCGGGCCCTGCGCCGGGCTGACGCCCTCCCAGGTGATGGCGAAGCTGCGGGACGACGCGGCAGCGCAGCCGGACGGCTACGGGTTCCTGGGCGACCCGAACGATCCGCTCTCCACCGGCGGGCGCACCCCGACGACGCTCTACTACGGCCACCTCGCCCACGCGGGCGGGTACTGAGCCGGCCGGGACGCGCGGGGAGCCCGCCCCACGCGGGCTCCCCGGCCCGGCTCACGGGCGCAGCTCGACGAAGCCGGCGGCCGCGAAGTCGCCGCCGAAGGCGAGCGCCTCCCGGATCCGCAGCCTGCGCATGAGCGCGAAGCTCGTCGCGTCCACGAACGAGTACGGGCGCTCGTCGTGGGCGCGCAGCCACGCCCACGCCTCGTCCTCGACGTCGCGCTCGACACGTTGAACGACGACGGGCGCCGCGTGCAGCGCGTCTAGCCAGCGGATCGCCCGCCGCGGCCCCGCTCGGTACGAGAGCAGAGTCCACGTCTCGCCGACGACGAGGTTGGAGGTAACGAGGAGCTCGCCGCGCAGCCGCTCCGAGAGCGCCGCCGCCTCCGCGTGCCGGCGGTCGCGCGCTATCGCCCGCGCGTACCAGAACGACGTGTCGACGAAGGCCACGCCCGGCCCCGGATCGGCCCGTAGAGGAACTCGTCGATGTCCTCGACCGGCTCCACGTCGTCGAACACGGGGAGCCGCGAGAGCCAGTCGTCGGCGGGCGCGCCGGGCAGGCCGCGCCGCAGGCACTCACGGACGAGCGCGCTCTTGGAGACGCCGCGCGCTGCCGCCTCCCGCCCGAGGCGGTCGTCGAGCTCGGGGTTGATAACGACCTGGATGCGCCGCATGCGCGCCATGGTTACACACTACCCGTCAAGAGTGTGTAACACCAGCGCCGTAAGAGATCCGCCGGCCGGGCGCGACTTCCCCGGAAACGGAAGGAGCCGCCCATGATCGAGAAGCTGATCCAGGCCGGCGAGCCCGTCGAGCACCGCGGGATCGTCGTCCTCCCCCTCTTCCCCCGGCGCGACCCGAGCGCCGCGTACACGATCCTCGACGACGCGCTCGCCCGCGGCTTGGTCGTGCGCGAGGTGGACGGCGCGGGCCGGGTGCCCGAGCTCGTCGTCGAGAACCCGCTCGCCGAGCGCGTCCTCCTCTACGACGGCGAGGAGCTCGTGGGCGCCAAGCAGAACCGGATCCTCAACGTCAGCGTGCTCGTGGAGGCCCGCTCGACGCTGACCGTCCCCGTCTCCTGCGTCGAGGAGGGCCGCTGGCGGAGCGTCTCCGCCCGCTTCCGCCCCGGCAGCCACGTCTCGCACGCGCGCCTGCGCCGGCGCAAGGCGGAGGCGCAGGCGGCGCGGCCGCTCGCCCTCGGCATCGCGCAGAGCGAGGTGTGGATGGAGCTGCACGAGCGGATGGCGTCCTGGGCCGTGCCCTTGGCGACGCGGGCGAGCGCCGACCTCTACCGGAGCCGCGACCGCGACCTGCGCGCCCTCGAGGGCGCCTTCCCCGCCCTCCCCGGCCAGTGCGGCGCCCTGCTCGCGCTCGGACGCGACCTCTGCCTCGACTACCTCTCGCGGCCGGACGCGTTCGCCCGGCTCTGGCCGAAGCTGCGGGCGGGCTACCTGCTGGACGCGCTCGAGCGCCTCGACGGAGCCCCCGCCGCGGCCGAGGACGTGCAGGGGTTCCTCGCCGCCCTCGACGCCGCGGAGGCCTCGAGGCGGCCCTCGCCCGGCCTCGGGGAGGACGTGCGCCTGCGCGGCGAGGGCGTGCTCGGCTCCGGCCTCGAGCTCGAGGGCGAGCTGCTCCAGCTCTCCGCCTTCACGAGCGGGGACGGGGGACGGCGCGCCTTCGGCCGCATCGCGCGGCCGAGCGAGCGCGCCGCGTGAGGAGGCGGGCGGCGGCGCGGCGGCGCCTCCCGG
>DATLYP010000026.1:0-10069 GCA_035574655.1 Gaiellaceae bacterium | reverse complement strand
GGGGCCGGGGCGCCGCGGCAGGCCCGCCACGCGGAACGTGTCGAGCTCGAAGCCCGCCTCAGGGACCAGCCGCGACTCGACGCGGTCGCGCGACCCGGCGAAGGTCACGCTCGCGCCGCGCTCGCGCAGCGCCTCCGCGACCGCGAGCGCCGGCCGCACGTGGCCCGCGGTGCCCCCGGCCGCGATCAGGCAGCGAAGCCCGCGCGCGCTCTCCATGCACGGCGATGTTAAGGAGGATGCCCACGGCGGTGAGGAGCACGACGAGGCTCGAGCCGCCGTAGGAGACGAAGGGGAGCGGGATGCCGGTGAGCGGCGCGATCCCGAGCGCGGCGGCCAGGTTGACCGAGGCCTGCCCGGCGACGAGCGCGGTCAGGCCGGCGGCGAGGAGCTTCCCGAACGGGTCGCGGCAGCGCAACGCGATCCGGAAGCCGGCGACCGCGAAGACGGCGAAGGCGCCGATGACGAGCGCGGAGCCGACGAGGCCGAGCTCCTCGCCGACGACGGCGAAGATCATGTCCGTGTGCGCCTCGGGGAGGTAGAGCACCTTCTGCACGCCCTCCCCCAGCCCCCGGCCGGTGAAGCCGCCCGAGCCGATCCCGATCGTCGCCTGCACGATCTGGAAGCCGGACCCCTGCGCGTCGCTCCACGGGTCGAGGAAGCTGAAGATGCGCGCGCGCCGGTAGGGCTCCGCCCAGATCGCGAGCACGCCGACGCCGACCGCGACGAGCGAGGCCGTGCCCACGACCCGCCACGGCACCCCTGCGACGACGACGAGCGCGAGCGCCATCCCGCAGAGCGTGATCGTCGTGCCCAGGTCCGGCTCGAGCAGGATCAGCCCGCAGAAGATCGCGACCAAGAGGCCGAGCGGCCGGACGAGCTCCCCGAAGGTGCGGGGCGGCCGCCGGCGCGCGAGGTAGGCGGCGGCGAAGAGGGCGAGCGCGAGCTTCGCGAGCTCGGAGGGCTGGAAGCTCGCCGGCCCGAGCAGGAACCAGCGTCGAGCGCCGTTGATCTCGGGGCCGGCGACGAGCACGGCCGCGCAGAGGGCGAGCGCGGCGAGGAGCAGCGGCGGCGCCAGATAGCGCAGGCGCGGGTAGGGGACGCGAGAGACGGCGGCCATGAGGCAGACGCCGAGGAGCGCGTACACGGACTGCCGCTTCAGGTAGCTCATGGGGTCGCCGTTCCCGAGCGCGGCCGCGGCCGAGGTGGCGCTGTACACCATCACGAGGCCGAAGGCGACGAGCGCGAGCGTGACGAACACGAGCAGCTTGTGGTCGAGGCTCGCGCGGCCGCTCATCGCCTCACGCCAGGCCCTCGACCAGGCGGCGGAACGCGTCCCCCCGCTCCTCGAAGCTCGCGAACTGGTCGAAGCTCGCGCAGGCGGGCGAGAGGAGCACCACGTCGCCGGGGCGGGCGGCGGCGGCCGCGGCCGCGAGCGCGCGCTCCAGGTCGCCGCAGTCGGCGGCCGGAACGCCCGCCGCCTCCAAGGCGGCCGCGATCTCCGGCGCGGCCTCTCCGATCAGGTAGGCCCGGTCGCCCGGCTTGAAGGCGGCCGCGAGGGGCGCGTACGGCTCCGCCTTCCCCCGCCCGCCGAGGATGACGTGCAGGCGCGCTCGCGGGAAGCAGGCGAGCGCGCGCAGCGCCGCGGCGACGTTCGTCGCCTTGGAGTCGTTCACGTAGCGGACGCCGCGGAGCTCGCGCACGGTCTCGAGCCGGTGGGGGACGCCCGGGAAGGTGCGGAGCGCCTCCGCGATCGCCTCCTCCCCGATCCCGGCCGCGCGCGCGGCCGCCGTCGCGGCGGCGGCGTTCTCCCGGTTGTGGGCGCCCGGAAGCCGGGGCTCGGCGGGCAGCGGATCCGTGCCGGAGAACTCGACCCGCCGCGCGCCGCCCGGGATCGGCATGAAGCCGCGCGGGACGATCGCGGTGTCGTCCTCCGTCTGCTGCTCGAAGATGCGCAGCTTGATGTCCACGTACCACTCGAAGGTCCCGTGCCGGTCGAGGTGGTCGGGCTCGAGGTTGAGGAGAACCGCGATCCGCGGCCGCAGCGTGTGCACGTCCTCGAGCTGGAAGGAGGAGAGCTCGCAGACGACCCACGCGTCCGGCGCCACCGCGCCGGCGAGGGAGGTGAGCGGCCGGCCCACGTTGCCCGCGACCTCCACGGGCCGGCCGGCGGCGCGGAAGATCGCCCCCAGGAGCTCGCTCGTCGTCGTCTTCCCGTTCGTGCCGGTGACGCCGAGCAGCGGGTTTGAGAGCAGGCGGGCGCCGAGCTCCACCTCGCTCCAGACGGGGATGCCGCGCGCGTTCGCGCCCGCCACGAGCGGCGTCTCGCCGGGCACGCCCGGGCTCTTCACCACGAGATCGATCCCCTGGAGCAGCGTCTCCTCCTCGCGTCCGAGGTGCACTTCGACGCCGAGCGCGGGGAGCCTTCCCGCCGCCAGGGACTCGTCCCGGTCGTAGCCGACCACCTCCGCGCCGAGCGCGGCGAGGGCCCGGCAGGCGGCGAGCCCGGAGCGCGCGAGCCCGACCACGAGCACCCGGGCGCCGGCGAGCTCGCGGAGGCCGGTCACCGGGGCACGAACTGGAGGAAGTCGCGGTAGAAGAGCGCGAACCCGGAGGCGCAGAGGATCGCGCACACGATCCAGAAGCGCACCATCACCTTCGTCTCCGACCAGGCCTTCATCTCGAAGTGGTGGTGGATGGGGGCCATCAGGAAGACGCGCCGCCCGAAGCGCTTGAAGCTCACCACCTGCACGATCAGGGACAGCACCTCGAGCACGAAGATGCCGGCGATGAGGAGGAGCAGGATCTCCGTGCCGGTGACGACGGCGAAGCCGGCGATCGCGCCCCCGAGCGCCATCGAGCCGGTGTCGCCCATGAAGACCTCGGCGGGGAAGGCGTTGTACCAGAGGAAGCCGATCGTCCCCCCGAGCAGGGCGGCCGCGAGGATGGCGAGATCGAGGTAGACGGGGCTCCGATCCCCGGGCGGCCCCGAGCGCAGCCACGAGATGCCGACGATGGCGAGGAAGGTGAGGAGCATGATCATCGCCGTGCCGGCGGCCAGCCCGTCGATCCCGTCCGTCAGGTTCGCCCCGTTCACGGTCCCGGCGATGACGAGGAAGAGGAAGGGGTAGTAGAGGACGCCGAGCTCGATGTCCCAGCCGGCGAGGGGGACGTAGACGGAGGTATCCGCGATCTCCGTCTCCCGGAGGAGGAGCGCGACCCCGAGCGTGACGGCGGCGAGCGCGGCCATCTTCCACCGCCCGGGGAGCCCGAGCGAGTGGCGGCGGCGGAGCTTCAGGTAGTCGTCGGCGAAGCCGATGGCGGCGCAGCCGATGGTCGCGAAGAGCACGGTGAGCGCCTCCGCCGTGTACTCGGAGAGGACGAGGAAGGGGGCGACGGCCGCGCCCACGATGAGCAGCCCGCCCATGGTCGGCGTGCCCTGCTTGACGACGTGCGCGGCGGGGCCCTCCGCGCGGATCTGCTGCCCCAGGTTGCGCGCGCGCAGGAGCTCGATGAACTTCGGCCCGATCACGACGGCGGCCACCATCGCGATCAGCCCGGCGATCAGGACGGGGACCATGCTCGCGCGATCTTCGCGATCTCCGCCGCGATGCCTTCGAGGCCGACCGCCCGCGAGGCCTTGACGAGCACGGCGTCCCCGGGCCGGAGCAGGGCGCGGGCGGCCTCGGGGACCTCCTCCCGCGTCGCCACCCAGGCGGCCGGCCGGTACGCGCGGGCGGCCTCCCCGACCCCGATCACCTCGACCCCGAGCGCGGCGGCGAGCTCGCCCACCTCCCGGTGGTATGCGGCGGAGGCGGGGCCGAGCTCCGCCATCTCGCCGAGGATCGCCACCGCGCGCCGCCCGGCCGCGCGCTCGGCGAGGTCGAGGAGCGCGGCCCGCATCGAGTCGGGGTTCGCGTTGTACGCGTCGTTGACGACGAAGCCGCCGCCGGGGAGCGGCGTCTCCTCGCCCCGCCAGGGGGAGAGCCGGATCGCCGGCACCCCCTCCTCGGCGCGCTCGAGCGGGAGGCCGAGGGCGGCGTAGGCGTGCAGGGCGGCGAGGGTGTTCGCGGCCAGGTGCCGCTGCCGGAAGGGGAGGGCGAGCTCGAGCGAGCGGCCCTCGAGGCGGAAGCGGAAGCCCCCATCGACCCGCTCCACGTCCGCCGGGTCGAAGCGCCGCACGCGCACGTCGGGGCGCGCCAGGTGCGGCTCCAGCTCGGGCACGCGGGCGGGGACGACGGCGGTGCCGCCGGGCGGGAGGGCCGCGATCGCCTCCGCGTTCGCCTCCGCGACCCGCTCCACGCTCCCGAGCAGCTCGAGGTGCTCGCGCCCGATGTGCGGGACGACGACGATCTCGGGGCGGGCGATCGCGCAGAGGGCGGCGACCTGGCCGAGCCCCCGCATGCCCATCTCCACGATGAGAACCTCCGTGTCCGGCTCCAGCCGGCAGACGGTCAGAGGCAGACCGAGCTCGTTGTTCAGGCTGCGCTCGGCGGCGACCGTGCGCGCGTGGGGGGCGCAGAGGGCGGCGAGGACGTCCTTCGTCGAGGTCTTGCCGGCGGAGCCGACCACGGCCACGACCCGCGCCGCGCTGCGGGAGCGGACGAGGCGCGCGAGCGCGGCGAGCGCCGCCTCCTGGTCGTCGGGGACGAGGGCGGCGGCGCCGCGGGCGAGCGCGTCCTCGACGTAGCGGACGCCCGTGTTGAGCGCGACGAAGAGGTCGCCGGGCCCGACCTGCCGGGAGTCGGCCTTGATCGCGCGCACGAGGCCTCCCGGGGGCGGACCCCCGCGCAGGCGCCCGAGCGCGAGCGCCTCGACCTCCTCCCAGGCGAGCGGGATCACGCCTGCCGCGGCGCGCGCAGCGCGGCGAGCGCCTCCCGCACGACCTCCCGGTCGTCGAACGGGCGCACCTCGCCCGCGATCTCCTGCCCCTGCTCGTGCCCCTTGCCGGCGACGACGACGACGTCGCCCGGCTCGGCGAGGGAGAGGGCGCGCCGGATCGCGCTCCGCCGGTCGGGGTCGATCTCCACGTCCAGCCCGCTCCCTTGGAGCACGTCCTCGATGATGGCCAGCGGGTCCTCGGAGCGGGGGTTGTCGGAGGTGACGACGACCACGTCCGCCCGGTCGGCGGCGACGCGCCCCATCAGCGGCCGCTTCCCCCGGTCGCGGTCGCCGCCCGCGCCGAAGACGACCAGCACGCGCCCGTCGGCGAGCTCCCGGGCCGCGTCGAGCACGGCGGCGAGCGAGTCGGGCGTGTGCGCGTAGTCGACGAGCACGGTGAACGGCTGCCCCTCCTCGATCGCCTCGAACCTGCCCGGCACCTGCTCGACGCGCGCGACGCCCTCCGCGATCGCCTCCTCGTCCAGGTCGAGGAGGATCCCGGCCGCGACCGCGCCGAGCACGTTCTCCACGTTGAAGCGGCCGCGCAGCGGCGTCTCCAGGTCGATCCCCGCCGCCCGGAAGCGGCTCCCCTGCGCGGTCAGCTCCAGGCCTTCGGGCCGCACCTCCGCGTCCTCGGCGAAGCCGAAGGTGAGGAGCGGGGCGCGGTGCGCGTCGGCGAGGTCGCGGGCGAGCCGCCGGCCCCACGCGTCGCCGACGTTGACCGCCGCCGGCGGCGGCTGCGCTCCCGTGAAGAGGCGCCGCTTGGCCTGGAAGTAGTCCTCCATCGTCCCGTGCAGGTCGAGGTGGTCCTGGCTCAGGTTCGTGAAGACGAGCGCGTCGAAGCGGACGCGGTCGAGGCGGCGCAGCGCGGCGCCGTGCGAGGAGGCCTCGACGGCGGCGCTCCGGTCGCCGGCGTCGAGCATCTCCCGGAAGAGGCGCTGCAGGTCGATCGCCTCCGGCGTCGTGAAGGGCGCGGGCCGCTCCTCCCCGCCCACCACCCAGCGCACGGTGCCGACGAGCCCGGGACGGCGGCCGGCGGCGGCCAGCATCGCGTGCAGGAGGAAGGCGGTGGTCGTCTTGCCGTTCGTCCCGGTGACGCCCGCGAGCTCGAGCTCGCGCGTCGGCTCGCCGAAGAAGACGTCGGCCGCGACCGCCATCGCGGCGCGGGCGTCCGGGACGAGGAGCTGCGGCGCGCGCACGTCCAGCTCCCGCTCGACCACGAGCGCGGCCGCGCCGCGCCGCAGCGCCTCCCGGGCGAGGTCGTGGCCGTCGGCGCGGGCGCCGGGGACGCAGAAGAAGAGCGCGCCAGGCGTCACCTGCCGCGTGTCGTAGGCGAGGTCGCCGATCTCGACCGGCTGCGCCCCCAGCACAGCGCTCGGCGCGAGCGCCCGGATCAGGGCGTCGAGCTGCACCCGCACAACGCTAGCTCAGCCCGTGGCGCGCGCCGCCTCCGGCGCGTCCGGCGGCACCTCCAGGTACTGGAGGTTGAAGCGCGCGATCTGCCGGAAGGCGGGGGCGGCGACCACGCCGCCGTAGATGGAGCCGTGCGGCTCGTCCACCATGACCATGATCACGAGCCGCGGCTTCGTCGCGGGCACGAGGCCCACGAAGGAGGCGACGTACCGGGTGTGGGAGTAGCGGCCGCTCGGCTCGATCTTCGCCGCCGTGCCCGTCTTGCCCGCGACCGTGTACCCCGGGATCGCCGCCTCCGTCCCCGTCCCCTCGAGGACGACGCCGCGGAGCATGTCCAGGACCTTCCGCGCCACCGCCCGGGAGACGACCCGGCGCCCGCGAGCCGCGGGCAGCGGCCGGCCGTCGACGCGCTCGACGAGGCGCGGCCGCACAAGCACGCCCCCGTTCGCGATCGCGGCGTAGGCGCGCGCCATCTGGATCGGCGTGACGGCGATCCCGTGCCCGATCGGCACGGTCCCGATCGTCGATCCGGACCACTGGTCGAGCGGGAGCACGAACCCGGGCGACTCGCCGGGGAAGTCGATCCCCGTCCCCCGCCCGAAGCCGAAGCGGTCGATCCAGTAGGCGAGCCGGCCCTCCCCCAGCCGCTTCGCGATCGTGATCGTCCCCACGTTCGAGGAGTACTCGACGATCTCGCGCACGCTCATCCGCTCCGTGCCGCGCGCGTGCGCCTCTCGGATCACCCGGTCGGCGACCCGGATCGTGGGCGGCAGCAGGAAGGAGGTGCGCGGGGTGACGACCCCTTCCTCGAGCGCGGCGGCCACGGTGACGAGCTTGAACGTGGAGCCGGGCTCGTACGTGTCCGTGACGGCCCGGTTGCGACGGCGGTCGGCGCGCGTCACGGGGAAGCGGTTGGCGTTGAAGCCGGGGGCGACGGCCATCGCCAGCACGGCGCCGGTGTGCGGGTCCATGACGATCGCGGTCGCGGCGCGGGCCCCGAAGCGCCGCACCGTCTCCGCCAGCACCTCCTCCGCGTTCGCCTGGATCTGGTGGTCGAGCGTCAGGCGCACGTTCTTCCCCGGGCTCTCGGGCCGAGTCTCGACCACGTCCAGGGCGCGCCCGAGCGGGTCCTTGACGATCGTCCGGCGCCCCGGCCTGCCCGCGAGCACCTCCTCCAGCGAGCGCTCGAGCCCCTCCAGGCCCTTGTTGTCCACGCCCGCGTAGCCGAGCACCTGCGCCGCCACCCGCCCCTGCGGGTAGACCCGCTTCTCCTCCGGGTAGAAGCCGACGCCCGCGAAGCCGAGCTCCCTGAGCCTCTCCGCCTCCTCCGGGTCGGCCTTGCGCGCGACGTACACGAAGCCGCGCGAGCGGTCGCGCAGGAGCGGGTAGAGGAGGTTCGGGTCGGCGTCCAGGTGCTCGGCCGCGGCGAGGGTCAGGTCGCGCGCCCGCCGCACCTGCCGGGGGTTCGCGTACACGGTGATCGCCTGCCTGCCGATGGCGAGCGGCTCGCCGTTGCGGTCGAAGATGGTGCCGCGCTGCGCGGGGACGGCGACGGTCTCCCGGTGCTGGCGGAGCGCCATCGCCGCGTACGCGTCCCCGTGCACGGCCTGCAGCCAGACGGCGCGGCCGAGAGCGGCGGCGAGCAGGGCGAGGAAGGCGAGGGCGAGGAGGACGATGCGCCGGTTGGCGACGGCTGCTCTCACCGCGGCAGCGTGACGAAGGTCAGCGTCTCCGGGTCGACCTTGACCAGCCCGAGCTCGTCGCGGGCGAGCCGCTCGATGCGCGCGCTCGCCGAGGCGGCCGAGATCTCGGCCCGGAGCGCGGCGATGTCGGCGCGGAGCTGCGCCCGCTCCCGGTCGGCCCGGTCGAGCTCCAGGTTGAGCCCGAGCACGCTCACGTTGACGGCGACCACCCCGGCGAGCAGGCAGGCGAGGAGGACGATCCAGAGCACGCCGCCGGCGAGCGGGCGGACGCCCTGGGCGCGGGCGCGCGGCCGCCTGCGCAGGGCCTCGCCGTGGGCGACCGAGGACACCGCCCGGCCCTCAGATCTTGACCGCCGCGCGCAGGCGCGCCGAGGCCGCGCGCGGGTTCTCGTCCACCTCGCGCGGCGAGGGCCGCACCGGCTTGGGGGTCAGGACGCGGAGCTCCGGCTCCTTCCCGCAGACGCAGACCGGGAGCTCGGGCGCGCAGGTGCAGCCGCGGGCCCGCTCGCGCAGGAAGCGCTTGACGATCCGGTCCTCGAGCGAGTGGAAGCTGATCACGGCGAGCCGGCCGCCCGGGCGGAGCATGCGCAGCGCGGCCGGCAGCGCCGCCTCCAGCGACTCGAGCTCGTGGTTCACGGCGATGCGGAGCGCCTGGAAGACGCGCTTCGCCGGGTGCCCGTCCCCGAAGCGGGCGGGCGTGGGGATGGAGGAGCGCACGACGTCCACGAGCTCGCCTGTGCGCTCGATCGGCCGCTCCGCCCGCCGGCGGGCGATGCCGCGCGCGATCTGCCGCGCGTACCGCTCCTCGCCGTAGCGGCGGAAGATCGCCTCCAGCTCCCGCTCCTCGAAGCGGTTGACGATGTCGGCCGCGCTCAGCTCCTGGGAGGGGTCCATGCGCATGTCGAGCGGCGCGTCCGCCGCGTAGGAGAAGCCACGCTCGGGGCGGTCGACCTGCATCGAGGAGAGCCCCAGGTCGAGCAGGATCGCGTCCGCCCGCACCCCGTTGCCGGCGAGCTGGGCGAGCACGACCGCGTAGTCGCCGCGGAGGAAGCGCAGCTGCACCCCGGGCGCGGCCGCCTTCAGGCGGTCGAAGTAGGGCCGCACGGTTGGGTCGCGGTCGATCGCGATCAGCTTCCCCTTGCCGGCGAGGTCGGCGACGAGCAGCCGCGAGTGGCCGCCCGCGCCGAAGGTCGCGTCCACGACCGTCTCCCCCGGCCGCACCGCGAGGAGGCTGCGCACCTCCTCCGCGAGCACGGGGACGTGATCAGCCGTGTCGCGCCGCGAGACGTTCGGCAGCATCGCCTACGCTCCCTTCGATCGCGCTTGCGTGGGCCGCCCACGCGTCGCGGTCCCACACCTCCAAGTGGTCGTGGACGCCGAGCACCACGACCTCCCTGCCCAGGCTCGCGTACTCCACGAGCCTCTGCGGAAGGACGACGCGGCCTTGGCGGTCGAGCTCGGTGACGGTCGCGCCCACGAACGCGTGCCGCTTCATGTCCCTGCCCTCGCGCGTGAACGGGTCGAGCTCCGCCACCCGGGCGACGTTGCGCTCCCACGCCTCGCGCGGGTAGACGTCCACGTTCCGGTCGATCCCCCGCGTGAGCACGACGCCGCGGGCGAGCTCCGGGCGAAAGCGCGCCGGCAGGGTGAGCCGGCTCTTCTCGTCGATCGTGTGCTCGTACTCGCCGAAGAACATCGGGTCGCGGCCTCGTCTCCCACGTTGCCCCACCTTACCCCACTTTTCCCCACTGTGCAACCCCTCCCACCGACGGGCCGCCGCGACGGGCGGAGGCGGCGCGATCGAGCAGGGCGGTGGCGGCGGTCGGCCGGCGGCCGTGGGACGCTGCTCGCTCCGGCCGCCCCTCTCCTGTCTCGGCGCGCCTGCCCTCCGGGACCTCGCCGGGGTCGGGCCGCTCGGGCTAGAGCGGGACCGCTTCCGCGTGCACGCCCGGCCCGCCCAGCGCGCCGGCGCCGCAGCGGGCGGCGAAGGCGAGCGCCTCGGAGGGGGCGAGTCCTGCCCCGAGCGCGAAGGCGAGGCCGGCGGCGAAGCAGTCGCCGGCCCCGTAGGAGTCGCC
>DATLYP010000025.1:0-6998 GCA_035574655.1 Gaiellaceae bacterium | reverse complement strand
GCCCTCGACCGGGCGCGGTCGCCGTGCCGGCGCTCGCCGGACGGCCGGACGGGCCGCCGCGCGCCGGCCGGCGGGGCGGGCGAGGGGAACAGGCAGGCCGCGCTACGCGGCCTTGATCTCCATGATCTTGAGCCGGATCTTCGAGCCGCGGGGGGTCGCCACCTCGACGGTCTCCCCCTTCCTGCGCCCGATGATCGCCTTGCCCACCGGCGACTCGTTGGACAGCTTGCGCTCGGCCGGGTTCGCCTCCGCCGAGCCGACGATGAAGTACTCGAGCGTCTCCTTCGCGTCGAGGTCGCGCAGCCGGACGACCGAGCCGATGGAGACGACGCTCGTGTCCACGTCCTTGGTGTCGATCACGCGCGCGTTCGCGAGCCGCTCCTCGAGCTGGGCGATGCGGTGCTCGAGCATCATCTGCTCGTTCTTCGCGTCGTCGTACTCGGCGTTCTCCGCGATCTCGCCGAACTCGCGTGCCGCCGCGATCCGCTCCGCGATCTCGCGTCGCTTCTCCGTGCGGAGGTAGTCAAGCTCCCGCTTGAGCTGCTCGTAGCCCTCGGGAGTGAGGATCACGTCCTTCACCAGAAAAACCCCTTCGAGACGAGAGAGCGGGGCCGCCGCGGCCCCGACCGGGCGCGAATCGTAGCGCCGCCGCTCGACCCTCGTCAACAGGCCCCGACTACCATTGGCCGCCCGTGATCGACCTCCGGACCCCCTGGCGGATCGGCGCCGTCGAGATCCCCACCCGCCTCGTGCTCGCCCCGATGGCGGGCGTCAGCGTGCAGGCCTTTCGGCGCCAGGGCCGGCGCTACGGGGCGGGCCTCGTCTGCTCGGAGATGGTGAGCTGCGCGGGCATCGAGCACGGCAACGAGCGGACGCTCGGCTACCTGCGGGTGGCCGAGGACGAGCACCCGCTCGCCATCCAGCTCTTCGGCTCCGACCCGCGTGCGATGGCCAACGCGGCCCGCATGGTGGAGGCGGTCGGCGCCGACATCGTCGACCTCAACTTCGGCTGCCCCGTGCGCAAGGTGACGAGGACGGGGGCGGGGGCGCACCTCCTCGAGGAGCCGGACCGCGCGTGCGCGATCGTGGAGGCGGTGGCGTCCGCGGTGGACATCCCCGTCTCGGTGAAGCTCCGGCGCGGCGTCCGGAACGGCTCCCGCGCCTGCCTCGAGCTCGGCCCCCGTCTCGTCGAGGCGGGCGCGTCCGCGCTCACGCTGCACCCGCGCTCCGCGCAGCAGATGTACACGGGCGAGGCGGACCACAGCCTGACCGCCGAGCTCGCCTCCCTCGTCGACGTGCCCGTCGTCGCGTCCGGCGACATCAGGACGCGCGCCCGCGCGCAGGCGGTCCTCGCCACGACGGGAGCGGCCGCCGTCATGGTCGGCCGCGGCGCGCAGGGGAACCCGTGGGCCCTGCGCGAGATCGTGGACGGCGACGGCCGCGAGCCCGCGCGCGAGGAGGTGGTCGCGGAGCTCGTCCTCTTCGTGCGCGAGACCGTGCGCGAGCTGGGCGAGCGGCGCGCCTGCGGGTTCCTGAAGAAGTTCTACGGCTGGTACCTGCGCCGCGGCCGCTTCCCGAAGCCGTTCACGCAGGAGCTCGTCCAGCTCGGCTCGACGGAGGAGGTGGAGCGCCGGCTCCTCGCCGCCGCGCCGGGCGCGGCCGACATCGTGGAGCGGCTCGAGGCGGAGATCCCGTCCGCCGACGAGGTGACGCTCGAGCTTCCGATCTCCATCTACGGCGGCGGCTGACCGCGAGCGTCAGTCCTTCGAGCCGCCGGCGAAGGCCGTCGTCGCCCCGAGGCCCACGTAGATCCCGCCGGTCACGTAGCGCTCGACGCGCGCGTAGCGGCGCGAGCGGCGCAGCGCGAACCCGGCCGTCCCCGCGGCGAGCGCCCAGAGCGAGTCGGTGACGAGGCCGAGCGCGGCGAACAGAAGCCCGAGGACGACGATCTGGGCCGCGGGATGCGGGGCTCCCGGGTCGACGAACTGGGGGAGAAAGGCGAGGAAGAAGATCGCGGTCTTCGGGTTCAGGACGTTGACCACGATCCCGTGCGCGAACGCGCGGCGCAGACGCGGAGAGGCCGTCCGGGGCTCCGCGGCGCCGTCGCGTTCCGCGCGGCGCGACAGGATCGTCCAGATCCCGAGCGCGACGAGGTAGACGGCGCCGGCGATCTTGACGGCCGTGAACGCGGTCGCCGAGGAGACGACGAGCGCCGAGAGGCCCGCGGTCGCCGCCGCGATGTGGACGAGCGTCCCGACGTGGATGCCGAGGACGGAGACGAGCCCCGCCCGCCGGCCCGAGTGCACCGAGCGGGCCACGACGTACAGGACCGCCGGCCCGGGCACGAGCAGCAGCGCGAGTGCCGCGGCCGCGAAGAGCGCGAGCCGCTCCGGCTCGGGAATCACCGGTTGAGCTCCCAGACCATGCGCAGGCCCTCCAGGGTGAGGAAGGGGTCGACGCGCGCGATCGTGCGCGAGTGGGGCGCGACGAGGTCGGCGAGCCCGCCCGTGGCGACAGCGGGCGCCTCAGCGCCGAGCTCCTCGCGGATCCGCTCCACGATCCCGTCCACCTGCCCCGCGAAGCCGTACACGAGCCCCGACTGGAGGCCGGCGACGGTCGTCTTCCCGATCACGCTCGCAGGGGCCGAGTAGTCCACGGTGACGAGCCGCGCCGCCCGAGCGAAGAGCGCCTCCATCGAGATCTCGATGCCCGGCGCGATCACGCCGCCCACGTACTCGCCCTCCGGGGAGACGACGTCGAAGTTCGTCGAGGTGCCGAAGTCGACCACGACCAGGGGAGCGCCGTAGCGCGCCTTGCCGGCGACCGCGTTCACGATCCGGTCGGGGCCGACCTCGCGGGGGTCGTCGTAGCGGATGGCGATCCCGGTTTTCACCCCCGGGCCGACCACGAGCAAGGGGGCGTCCGCCCACTTGGAGGCGAGCAGCTCCCACTCGCGGACGAGCACGGGGACGGTGGAGGCGAGGCAGATCCCCTCGACCGCGTCCAAGTCGAGGAGGCCGTTCAGGACGACCCCGAGCTCGTCGGCCGTCTGCGAGCGCTCGGTCGCGAGCCGCCAGTGGTCGGCGAGCGCGCCGTCCTCGTACAGGCCGAGGACGGTCTGGGTGTTGCCGACGTCGACCGCGAGCAGCACGGCGCAAGTGAATCAGAGCTTGCGCCGGAGGTTGCCGCGCCCGGTGGCGGGTAGTAGAGTCGGCTGACGGTGTTCCGGAGGCGGAGCGGCGGCCGGAGGGGACTCGCGGGCGGTCTCCTGCTCGGCGGGGCGGTCCTCGCCGGGGCTGCGGCGGCCGTGCTCCTGCGCCGGAAGAGGAAAGGAGCCGCCATGGCGGACGCGAAGGAGATCGTGAGGCGAGCGCTCGAGGAGCCCTGGGTGCGGGGCTTGGACGTGCTCGACGAGCTCGTCTCGGCGGACTACATCGGGTACGACCCCTCCCAGCCGCAGCCGATCCGCGGGCCGGAGGGGCTGAAAGCGAACCTCAAGCAGTACATCGACGCCTTCTCCGGCGCGCGCATCACCGTGGACGACCAGATCGCGGAGGGCGACAAGGTCGCGACCCGCTGGACGGGGCGGGGCACGCACACAGGGGAGATCGCGGGCATCGCGGCGACCGGCAAGGACGTGACGGTGACGGGCCTGACCATGTCCCGGCTCCAGGGCGGGAAGATCGTCGAGGAGTGGACGACCTGGGACACCCTCGGCATGCTCGTCCAGCTCGGGGCCGTGCCGGCGCCGGCGCAGGCCTGAAGCGACACGCGGCGGCGGGGGCCGGCCGCGCGGCCCCCGCCGGCTTCTCACGCTTGCAGGGATCCGTGCCGATGAGGGGAAGTACCCGACCCTGCAACCCTGTGTCCGCGTTCCTCCACTCCAACTTCCTGCCCTGCGAGGAGTGCGGCGCGTCCGTCGCCGCCGCCGAGCGGGACGCGCACGTGTGCGACCCGGAGCGCCGGCTCCAGTATCGCCTCTTCCAGCTCCGGGACGAGATCGCCGCCTTCGAGGACCGGGTGCGCGACTACCTCGACTCGCCCGAGGGGCGCTTCGCCCAATGGCTCGCCGAGCGCGAGCGGCGCGGGCGGGAGCGGTAGAGCACCCGGGGCTGCCGCGGCGCGCGCTACGCGGGCTCGTCGTCGCCGAGGAGCGGCTCCCCGATCCGCTCGGCGAGCGCCTCGGCCGTCAGCCGGGGCTCCTCGCCCTCGCCGCGCAGCTCCTCGATCGTCACGTCCCCGGACGTGTACACCTCCGCCCGCGGGATCATCCGCGTCGGCCGGTTCTTGTCCCACACCCACACGTCCTCCATGCGCACGTGGAAGAACGGGTAGCTCGCCTGGGGCAGCGACTGCACGTCGAGCCGGTTGCAGAGATAGGTGGCGTCCTGGGTGAGGACGCAGAAGCGGAAGAGGGGGAAGACGGCGGAGTACTCGCGCTTCAGCGCGAGCTCGAGCTCCGCCTCGTACTCGTCGAGCTCGTCGAGGTGGGACATGGGGTCAGTGTAGAGGCTCCGGCCGGAGCTCCAAGCGGGCGAGCAGGTCCAGCACCCGGCCGCGGCCCGGCACCTCGAGCTCCGGGTCGAGCTCGGCGAGGGGCTCAAGCGCGAAGCGGCGCTCGTGCAGGCGCGGGTGCGGCACCCGCAGCCCCGGCTCCTCCACCGTCTCCCCGCCGTAGAGGAGCAGGTCGAGGTCGATCGTCCGCGGCCCCCAGCGCGTCCCGTCCCGGACGCGGCCGAGCGCGCGCTCGACCGCGAGCAGCTCCTCCAGAAGCTCGCGCGGGCAGAGCTCGGTCTCGACCGCGGCCGCGCCGTTCAGGAAGCGCGGCTGGTCGACGACGCCGACGGGGTCGGTCTCGCGCAGCCGGGAGACGGCCACCACCTCGATCCCCTTGCGCGCGCCGAGCAGCTCGAGCGCGCGCCGGATCGTCCCCGCCCGGTCGCCGAGGTTCGCCCCCAGGCCGACGTACGCGCGCGGCACCTCAGGCGCGGGCGCGCTCCGCGATCGCGGCCGCGTGCTCGACGGCCGGATCGAGCACGACGTCCGGCTTGCGCACCCGCACCCGCACGCGCTCCACGCGCGGGAAGCGGGCCACGACCTCCTCCGCGACCGCGGCCGCCAGCCCCTCCAGGAGCAGCCGCTCCGGGCCCGCGAACACGTCCTTCACGGCGCGCGCGAGCTCCCGGTAGTCGACCGTGTCCTCGATCCGGTCGCTCGCCGCCTCCTCGCCGACGTCCGCCCACAGGTCGACGAGGAAGCGCTGCCCGAGCCGCCGCTCCTCCGCCAGGTACCCGTGGTGGCCGAAGACGACGAGGCCGGCGAGCTCGATCGTCACGCGGCCAGCCTCCCCCGCTCCACCGCGGCCGCCACCGCGAGCGCCTCCACCGTCTCCCGCACGTCGTGGGCGCGCAGCATCCACGCCCCCCGCTCGTAGGCGGCGACGGCCGCGCCGAGGGAGGCGGCGAGCGTCCCGGTCGTCGCCTCCGGGTCGCCGAGCACCTTGCCGAGCGTGCTCTTGCGCGAGAGGCCGACGAGGAGGGGCCGGCCGAGCGCGGCGAGCTCGCCGAGGCGGCGGACGAGTTCCAGGTTGTGGTCGGGCGTCTTCCCGAAGCCGATCCCGGGGTCGAGGCAGACGAGCTCCTCCCGCACCCCGTGCGCGACGGCGAAGGCGAGCCGCTCCTCGAGGAAGGCGGCCACCTCGGAGACGACGTCGTCGTAGCGGGGGGCGGCCTGCATCGTGCGCGGCTCGCCCTGCATATGCATCAGGCACAGGTAGGCGTCGTGCTCCGCCACGACCTCGACCAGCCCCGGGTCGCCGCGGAGCGCGGTCACGTCGTTCACCATCTCCGCGCCCAGCGCGAGGGCGCGGCGGGCGACGGCCGCCTTGGAGGTGTCGACGGAGAGGGGGACGCCGGCGAGCCCCTCGAGCACGGGGAGGACCCGCCGCAGCTCCTCCGCCTCGGGGACGGGCGCGGCGCCGGGGCGCGTCGACTCGCCGCCGACGTCCACGATCGCCGCCCCTTCCTCGACCAGCCGCCGGCCGTGCGCGACGGCGGCCGCCGGCCGCAGGAACCTCCCGCCGTCGGAGAAACTGTCGGGCGTGACGTTCAGCACGCCCATCACCGCCGGACGCGGGAACCGCTGCTCGAACGGGGGCCGCACGGGGAGGAGCGTAACCGCCGCCGACGCCTCCGGAGATTCGCCTATCCCGAAGACCCGTGAGCGCGCAGGGGCCGCCCACCGGGCCGCTGGGGAAGCCGCGCGGGATCGGCTTCGGGATCCTCCTCTTCGTCGTCACGGTCGGCCTCTACTCGCTCTCGTGGGCGTACACGACGCACGCGGAGCTGCGGCCGCGGACGGAGGACGGGCTCGGCGGCCAGCTCGGCCTGGCGGTCCGGATCCTCGCCTGGCCGGTCAGCGCCTTCCTCATCCCCGCCGAGACCGGGCGCATGTACCGCCGGGACGGGCGCACGCCCCCGGTCACGGGCTGGACCGGCCTCTGGCTCTTCCCCGGCTCGCTCCTCGTCCTCCCCGCGCTCGTCTGATTCGTGAAGGTGCAGGGCGCCCTCAACCGCTACTGGAAGAGCACGCTGGAGGCGGTGTAGCCGGGCGCCGCTCGGAGGCGGCGGCGGGTGCCGCGTAGTCGGACGCTGCGGACGCTCGCGGCCGCTCTCGCCGTGCTCGCGCTGGCGGCGCTCGTCGCGGTGGCGGCGGGCGGCCCGGCGGCGGCCGGCTCGGACGAGACGCGCCGCCCGGGCGAGGCCGTCCTCGACACCGTGTACACGCTCGTCCTCCTCGCCTACGTCCCCGGGCTCGCGCTCCTCGTCTACGGCCTGCTGCAGCGGCGGGCGATCGCCCGCGAGATCGCGACCGGCCGCTACCCGCGGACGAGCCTGGCCGCCTTCCTCGCCTTCACGATCCTCTTCGCCGCCGTCGCGTACCTCCTGCTGCGGCGGGCGGACTTCCGGCCCCCGCCGGGCCTGGACGCGCTCGAGGCC
>DATLYP010000024.1:0-25912 GCA_035574655.1 Gaiellaceae bacterium | reverse complement strand
GGCCGCGCCCCCGGCGGCGAGCGCGGCGGCCGCCGCAGCCGCCACCGCAGCGGCCAGCCCCGCGCCGGGGCCCTTCTTCGTGTGGACGTCCCGCATGGCGATCCTCCCCTCGGCTACGAGCGACAGCTGAGGGCGGGGTTGAACGGCGTGAAGCGCCCGGACGGGTTCTCCGCCCAAAGCCACGCGTGCAGGTCGTAGTGCCAGGGCATGGACGGGTTGTGGCCCGCCATCGGCCCGTCGAAGGTCTGACCGAGCAGCGCGGGCACCGGGCCCACGAACGCGAAGCCCTGCTCGCGCGGATCGTCCTGGCCGAACCACGGCCGCGGCCCCTCGGGCGTCGCCACGAGGGCAACCTGGAAGTACTCGGCGCCGACGAGCTTCAGGCCGCCGTTCCCGTCCGGCAGGTAGAGCAGGATCTCCGGCCGCAGCGGATCGAGCGCCGGGTCGCCGACGAGCGCCTGGTCGACGGCGTGAACGCCCATCGCGCCCGCCGCCTCGGCGACGCACGGCTCGCCGGCGTACGCGTAGCCGGCCTTCTCGGCCTGCTCCAGCGAGTGGTAGCGGGCCGTGGCCGCCTTCGCCTGCTGCCACGGGTCGCCTCCGGCCCCGGCGGCTGCCGCCAGCCAGACGGCGCCTGCGGCGCCGGCGAGCACGGTCGCAGCGACGATCAGCAACGCGCGCATCTCTCCCCCCTTCTCATCGGTGGACGCGCCGCGGCGCGGCGGCCGCGGCCGGCTCGGGCGCGGCGAGCTGGGCGAGCGCCCCGGCGGCATCCAGCCAGACGCTCTCGCGGCTGATCAGCCCGTCCCGGAACTCCCACACGCAGAGCACCCGGAAGGAGACGCGCCCGCCGCCCCCCTCGGCGCCGAGCAGCGAGCCCGGCACGGTTCCCGTCCACTCGTGCTCGAGGACGCAGAAGTCGTCCCCGTAGTACGCCCGGACGGGGACGATCTCCTCGGCGCGCAGGTCTTGCGCACGCCGCTCGTGGAGCGCCCGCACCTTCTCCCGCCCCCGGAGGGGCCCGAGCGGGGCGCCGACGAGGTCGTGCTCCACGTCGTGGGTGTACACGGCGACGCAGCGGGCGGCGTCGCCCGCGACCTCCGCCGCCAGCCTCGCCTCCACGAGCAGATCCATCTCCTTCCGGTGCACCGCCGCCTCCTCGGTGGTCGCAGCCGATCGTGCGCGCCGAGCGGACGCCACACAACCCCGCAGGGCCGGGGGTCTCGCCCGCTCCCGACCCCCTCATCTGCGGGGGTTGACCTCGGTGCCTCCCGAGGCGCACGCTTCGTCCATGCGGGCACCGCTCGCGACCCCCCACGCCCGGCGCGCGCGGGCGCGGATCCTGGAGCTGAGCGACGACGGGCACGTGACCCAGGGGTTCCTCGCCCAGCTCTCCGCCGAGCTGCGCGTGCTCGTGCCCTTCGACGGCGCCTTCTGGTCGGGAGCCGACCCGCTGACCTCGCTCGCCACCTCCCCGGCGCGCATCGAGAGCCTGGCCGACGTCCCGGACATGTGCCGGATCTGGTGGGAGTGCGAGTTCCTCGTCGAGGACTTCCTGCGCTTCTCCGACCTTGCGCGGGCGCCGCGCCCGTCGGGCTCCCTCTGCCGGGCGACGGACGGCCGGCCCGCGCGCAGCTCGCGCTTCCGGGCCGTGCACCAGGCGCTCGGGTACCGGGACGAGCTCCGGGCGGTCTTCCGCACGGCGGCCGGCGCGTGGGGGCTCGTCTCGCTCTGGCGGGGCGAGGACGCCCCGCCCTTCACCCCGGCGGAGGAGCGGCTGCTCTCCGACCTGTCGGAGGCGGTCGCGCAGCCGTTCCGAAGGGCCGCCCTCCTTCGCGCGGTCTCGGCGGCCGAAGGCGCGGACGCTCCCGGGCTCCTGACGTTCGACGCCGGCGGGACGCTGGAGGCGCTGAACGAGCAGGCGAAGGCCTGGCTCGCCGAGCTCCCCGAGCCCGTGCGGATCGGCGGCCGCGCGCCCCTTCCGACCGCGCTCCTGACCGTGAGCGCTCGGGCGCGGGCGATCGCCGCCGGCTTCGAGCTCGGGGTCGCCCAGGCCCGGATCCAGACCCGGAGCGGGCGCTGGCTCGTCGTCCACGGCTTCGCGCTCCACGGCGCCGACGGCGGGAGCGGGCGCACCGCCCTCGTCATCGAGCCGGCCCCGGCCTCGCAGGTGGCGCCCATCATCGCGGGCGCCTACCTGCTCACCCCGCGCGAGCAGCAGATCGCGCGGATGGTCTCGTACGGGCTCTCCGCGGCCGAGATCGCCGCCCGCCTTCACCTCTCCCGGCACACAGTCCGCGACTACCTGAAGCAGGTGTTCGAGAAGGTGGGCGTCTCCAGCCGCGGCGAGCTGGTGGCCCGCATCTTCTCCGACCACTACGAGCGCCCGCTCCACGAGGCCTTGGCCCACGGGCCGGCCTCCGACGCCGTCGCCTAGCTGCCGCCGCCGAGCTCGGCGTGCACAGCCAGCCAGACGCAGGGCGGCTCCGCGCGCGTCCGCTCCACGCGGTGGCGCACCCCGCGCGGGATCAGCACCCAGTCGCCCCGCCCCAGCCCGAGCCGGGAGCCGTCCGCGAAGGAGAGCTCCGCCTCCCCCTCGAGCAGCACGACCCACTCGTCGCGCTCCTGCTCGAGCCAGGCGCCGGGCGGGGTCGCCTGGCCGGAGGAGACGATGCGCTCGACGAGCACGTGCGGGCCCGCAGCGAGCGCCTCGAAGACCTCCTCCGCGGCGGCGGCGACGGGAAGGCCGGCGAAGAGGTTTCCCCGCCGGCCGCTCACGCGGCCGCGACCTCGCGGGCGAGCGCGTCCACGGAGAGCGGCCGCCCCGAGGCGCGCTCGACGAGCTCGTCCCAGCGCAGCGCGCTCCCGGGGGCGAAGAGCCGGCGGGCGAGCGCCTCGCCCGCCTGCGGGCGGTCCACGATCCCGCCCGCCTCGGCGTACAGGGCGTCCCGGATCTGCAGGCCGGCGATCGTCCCGTACAGGTAGGTGTGGTAGTAGACGGGAGCGACCGCCACGTGGATCTTCGCCGCCCAGTCGGGCGCCTTCCGGCCCTCCACCGGGGTCACGAGCTGGTGGCGGGCGACGAGCTCCCACCAGATCCGGTCGAGGTCGCCGTCCGGGTCGCGGTAGAGCGCGCGCTCGAACCCGTTCATGACGAGCACCCAGCGCGTGAAGACGAGGAGCTCGGCCGCCCGGCGGGCGCGCAGGCGCTGCTCGAGCTCCGCCCCCTCGGCGGGGGAGAGACCGAGCACGCGCTCCAGCCACTCGCGCTCGCCGGCGAGGGAGCCGCAGAGGATCGCGGTCGCCTCGGTGGTGACGAGGTGCGTCGTGCGCAAAAGCCAGGGCAGCTCCGGGTCGAAGCCCAGGTCGAACACCGCGTGCCCGAGCTCGTGCAGCATCGTCTCCGCCCACCGCTGGTCGTGCGTCACGTTCGCGAGCACGCGCACGTCGCCGGCGCGGTCGACGTCGATGCAGAACGCGTGCTGGCACTTGCCGGCGCGGGGGAAGAGGTCGCTGCGCGCGAGCACGCCGTCCACGTCCAGCGCCAAGCCCTCGAACGTGCGGCGCGCGAGGGCGACCACGTCCGTCCCGCGGAAGAGCGGGTCGAGGTCGAGCGCGCCGTCCGGGGGCACCTCCTGGAAGAAGGGGTCGGCGTAGTGCCACGGCCGCAGGTCGGCGGGCGCGCAGCGGAAGCGCTCGGCGAGCCGCGCGTCGAGCGCCGCCTTCCAGCGCGCGAAGGGCTCCGCGGTCGCCCGGTCGGCGGCGGCGAGGGTCGCGTGCAGCCTGCCTTCGTCCAGCTCGTCGGTGGCGAGCGCGAGCGCGTACCAGTCGCGGTAGCCGAGGGCGCGCGCAGCCTCGTTGCGGAGCCGAGCGAGCTCGCGAACGTCCTCCGCGACGGCGGCGCCCACCGTCTTCGAGGCCTCCCAGGCCTCGCGCCGCTCCTCGGGGTCGTCGCTCTCGCGGAGGATGCGGAGGATCTCGTTGTCCGAGACCTCGCGCCCCCGCACGACCCCCCGGTGGCGGGCGAAGCAGGCCTCCGCCGAGGCCTCGAGCTCGACGATCCGCCGCCGCAGTGCGTCCGGCACCTGGCGCGGGAGCATCTCGTCGCGGAGCAGGTCGAGCCGCCGGCGCACGAGGCCGTCTGCGCGCGCTCGCACCCGCTCCACCTCCGCGAAGAGGCCGCGGTCGGCGAGCGCGTCCGACCAGGCGAGATCGGCCTCCGCGCGGCGCCGCTCGTTCGCCTCCGTGGCCTCCACGTTCGCGTCCCACCAGGCCAGGTTGCGCGCCCGGAGCAGCGGGCGCAGGCGCTCCTCGGCCGACTCCGCGAGGCGGAGCGCGTCCCCCTGCGGCCGGCCGTCCCCGCGCATCGCGGGCGAGCATAGCCCGGCGCGCGCGGCCAGCCGCTCGAGTACGGTTGACGCGTATGGAGGCGCGGACGCTCGCGACCCTGCCTTGGAGCTGGTACTCGGACCCGGCCGTCCTCTCCCTCGAGCGGGAGCGGATCTTCCGCCGCTCCTGGCAGTACGTGGGTCACACGGGGGAGCTCGCCGAGCCGGGCGCCTTCCGGGCGACGAGCGCCGCCGGGGTGCCCGTCGTCCTCGTCCGCGACGAGGACGGCGAGCTGCGCGCTTTCCTGAACGTCTGCCGGCACCGCGGGTCGCTGATCGTCGAGGGCGCAGGGGTGCGGGCGGCGCTTCAGTGCCCCTACCACGCGTGGACGTACGGGCTCGACGGCCGCCTGCTGCGGGCGCCCCGCCTGGAGCGGGAGGGCCTCGCCCGGGACGAGCTGTCGCTCGTCGAGCTCCGCCTGGAGCGCTGGGGGCCGTTTCTCTTCGTGAACCCCGACCGGGAGGCGCCCCCGCTCGCCGCCCACCTCGACCGCGTGCCGGAGCTGCTCGCGGCCGCGGGGATCGAGGTGGAGGCGCTCCGCTTCGCCACCCGGGTCGAGTCGGAGATCGCCGCCAACTGGAAGATCTGCGCCGAGAACTTCCTCGAGTGCTACCACTGCCCCGTCGCCCACCACGGCTTCTCCGCGGTCGTGGACGTCTCCCCGGACGCGTACCTGCTCGAGGCGGACGGGGGCCGGCTGTCCCAGGTCGGTCCGCCCCGCCCGGAGCCGCGGGGAAGCTTCGACCCGCACGGCGAGGTCGAGCGGGGGCAGTTCCACCTCCTCTTCCCCGGCACCGTGCTGAACGTCATGCCGGGCCGCCCGAACCTCTCCATCGGGCCGATCGTGCCCCTCTCCCCGGCGCGGACGTACCGCCTGCTCGACTACTTCGTCGCCCCGGACGTGGAGGACGCCTGGCTGGAGGAGCTCCTCGCCTTCGACGCGCAGGTCGGCGAGGAGGACGTCGAGCTCGTGGAACGCGTCCAGGCCGGCGTCGGCTCGGGGCTGCTCGACGAAGGTCGTCTTCTCCCCGCCTCGGAGACCCTCGTCGCCCGCTTCCAAGAGCTCGTGGTGGACGCGCTCGCCTGAGCGGAGGGTTCGCAGCCGCCGGGGAGCCGCATCCGTTAACGTCCGCGGGCCCGATGCGGATCAGCCTGACCCCGAGGACGACCGAGTTCTACGCGCTCTTCGCGCGCGCCGGCGAGAACGCGCTGCAGGTGGCGCGCCTCGTGGAGCGGCGCTTCCGCGAGCACCCGAACTCCGGGGTGACCCAGGAGCAGGTGAAGGCCGAGGAGACGGACGGCGACCGCATCACCCGCGAGCTGATCACCCTCCTCAACACCCAGTACGTGACGCCCTTCGACCGGGAGGACATCTACCTGCTCGCCACCGAGATCGATGACGTCGTCGACTACCTGGAGGAGGCCTCCGACCTGCTCGGCCTGTACGGGGTGGAGATGCCCACCCGGCACGCGGTCGAGCAGTGCGCGGTCATCGTCCGGGCCTGCGAGCAGCTCGCGCTCGCCCTGGAGAACCTGAAGGGGCTGCGCGGCGTGCAGGAGGCGCTCGTCGAGCTCAAGCGCTTGGAGGACGAGGGCGACCGCATCCTGCGCGACGCGCTCGCCTCCCTCTTCCACGCGAACGGGATCGACCCGCTGATCGTCATCCGCTGGAAGGACATCTACGAGGCGCTCGAGCGCGCCCTCGACGCCTGCGAGACGGCCGCGCACGTGGTCAACAACATCGTCGTCAAGAACGCCTGAGGCGCCGGGGCCCGGGTGGACGCCACGCTCGTCGCGGTCGTCGTCGTCGCGCTCTTCTTCGACTTCACGAACGGCTTCCACGACGCGGCGAACGCGATCGCGACCTCGGTCTCCACCCGCGCCCTCGCCCCCCGCACGGCGGTGGCGATGGCGGCCGTGCTCAACTTCCTGGGCGCGTTCGTCTCGCTCGAGGTCGCCGCCACCGTGGCCAAGGGGATCGTGGACGCCGACGTGGTCACGCTCGACGTCGTCCTCGGCGGGCTCGTCGGCGCGATCTCCTGGAACCTGCTCACGTGGTACTTCGGGCTACCGACGAGCTCGAGCCACGCCCTGATCGGCGGCGTGGCCGGCTCGGCGATCGCGGCCAACGGCTTCGACGTCATTCTCTGGGAGGGAGTCGTGCAGCGGGTGATGATCCCGTCGCTCGCCGCTCCCCTCTTCGGAGTGCTGGCCGCGGCGGCGCTCATCGTCGGGCTGCTCTGGATCGTGCGCCGGCGCTCGCCGGGGACCGTCAACCGGATCTTCCGCCGGACCCAGGTGCTGAGCGCCGCCTTCGTCGCCTTCACCCACGGCACGAACGACGCGCAGAAGACGATGGGGGTCATCACCCTCGCGCTGATCGCGGCCGGCGAGCTGCGCCCGGAGGCGTTCGAGGTTCCGCTCTGGGTGATCGTCTCCGCGGCGGCCGCGATGGCGCTCGGGACGTATGCGGGCGGCTGGCGCATCATCCGCACGCTCGGGCAGCGGGTCGCCCACTTGGAGCCGATCCAGGGCTTCGCGGCGGAGACGGCGACCGCCTCCATCCTGTGGACGACCGCCCACGCCGGCTTCCCCGTCTCCACGACGCACACGATCACGGGCTCGGTGATGGGCGCGGGCGCCTCCCGCGGCCTGAGCGCGGTGCGCTGGGGCGTGGCCGGGAACATCGTCCTCGCCTGGGCGCTGACGGTGCCGATGGCGGGGCTCGCCGGCGCCGGCATGGAGGTCGTGACGCGCGCGCCCGGCGGCGACGTGGTCGTCCTCCTCCTGACCGCCGCGATCGCCGGGGGCGCCTTCTACGCGCGCAGCTACGACACCCGCCGCCGCGCGCTGCCCGCCTCGGCCTGAGCGGGCGGGTATCGTCACGGCCGTGCCCGAGCGCCGTCCCCGGGTCCTGTTCGTCTGCGTCCACAACGCGGGGCGCAGCCAGATGGCGGCCGCCCTGGCGGCGCTCCGCTCCGGAGGCCGGGTGGACGTCCGCTCCGCGGGGTCGGCCCCGGCGGAGCAGGTGAACCCGCTGGCGGTGGAGGCGATGCGGGAGCTCGGGATCGACCTCTCGACGGCCGTGCCCCGCCGGCTCGAGGAGGACGACGTGCGAGCCGCCGACGTCGTCGTGACCATGGGCTGCGGGGACGCCTGCCCCGTCTACCCGGGCAGGCGCTACGAGGACTGGGAGGTCGCCGACCCCGCGGCGGCTCGCTCGCTGGACGAGGTCCGCCGGATCCGGGACGAGATCGACCGCCGCGTGCAGCGGCTCCTCGCCGAGCTCGTGCCCAACGAGTAGGGGCGGCCGCACGGCCGCCCCTGGGCTCGGGTGGAGGGCCGCGAAGAGCCTCAGCCGCCCCGGGACGCGGCCGCGACCGCCAGGTGGAAGGTCGTCCGGGCCCGGCGCAGCTGCACCTTGGTGAGCGGAACGAAATCCGCCCGCTCGGCGATGCGGACCTCGTTGTCGAAGATGAAGTCGATGAACGCCTGCACCTCGCGCCGCCGGAAGGACGAGCCCTTGACGTAGACGAAGAGCGGGCGCGAGAGCGGCTTGTAGCTTCCGTTGTGGACGGTGGCGACGCTCGGCGCCACGCAGCGGCCGGTCTTCGGGTTGCGGATCTGAACCGCCTTCAGCCGGCTCCGGTTCTCCTCGTAGTACGAGTAGCCGAAGTAGCCGAGACCGCCGCGCTCGCCGGCGACGCCCTGCACGAGCACGTTGTCGTCCTCGCTCGCCTGGTAGTCGGTCCGGCTCGCCCGCGCGCGGCCGACGATCGCCTCCGTGAAGTAGTCGAAGGTGCCGGAGTCCGTGCCCGCGCCGAAGAGCTTGAGCGGCACGTCCGGAAAGCCGGGCCGGACGTCCTTCCAGCTCGAGACCTTGGAGCCGGGCTCCCAGATCCGCTTCAGCTCCTCCACGGACAGGCAGCGTGCCCAGGTGTTTTGCGGGTTGACGACGACGGTCAGCGCGTCGTTCGCGACCGTGAACGCCCGCCACGACCCGATGTCGCGGTCCTTGCACACCTGCGCCTCCCGCAGACGCATCGGGCGCGACGCATTCGCGATATCGGTCTCGCCCCGGCAGAAGCGCTCGAAGCCCCCGCCGGTGCCGGAGATGCCGACGGTGATCCGGACGTTGCGGGCCCCCGCCCGCGCGAAGAGCTCCGCCGCCGCCTGCACGTACGGGCCCACCGTCGACGACCCGTCGGCGGTGATCGTGCCGGAGAGCGCGCGCAGGTTGTAGGTCGGGTTGCGGACGGACGGCGCCGCGCCCGCGACCGAGGCCGCGAGCAGGCAGACGGCGAGCCCCGCGCAGGCTGCGAGCGCGAGGCTCCTCGAAGCACGGCTCATCGTTCTTGCCACCTCTCTCCTCTCTCGCTTGCGGTGTCCTCTCGATGGTCGCCGCGGGGCGCACGCCGGTGGGGGGAGAGGAGGTGATCGGCTCGTGGCGGAGTGGTGAACGCCTATGCGAGCGGCCGCGGCTCGTGGGAGGCGTCCGTGAACTCGCGGAACTCGCCCGTGGCGAGGAACGCCGCCTGCTCGCCGATGTCCACGCAGTGGTCGCCGATCCGCTCCAGGCAGCGGGAGGCGACGACCGCCCGCAGCCCCCGCTCCAGGTGCTCCGGGCCGAGCTCGAGCAGCCGCAAGACGACGCGGCGGTTGGAGCGGTCGATCAGCTCGTCGAGCGCGAGCAGGGACTCGGCGAGCTCGGGGTCGCGCCTGTGCAGCGCGTCCAGGGCGACCCGGACCATCTCCTCCGCGCGCCCGCCCATCTCCCGGAAGGCCTCGAGCAGGGAGGCGTCCGAGGGCAGGCCGGAGGCGAGCTTCGCCAGCTTCGCGATCGTCGTGCAGAGGTCGCCCATGCGCTCGAGGTGCAGGTTCGAGTGGAGGATGGCGAGCACGAGCCGCAGGTCGCCCGCGACCGGGGTCTGCCGCGCAAGCAGGAGCTCGACCTCGTGCTGGGTGCGCAGGTACACCTCGTCGATGTCGTCGTCGAAGGCGATCACCTCGTCGGCGAGCTCGAGGTCGGCCGCGACGAGCGCCTCGACCGCGGCGCGCAGCGAGCGCACCACAAGCTCGGCCTCGACGTCGAGGGTGTTCTCGAGCTCGCGCAGCTCCTCGTGGAAGGCGGCCCGCAGCTCCCGCATCAGCCGAACCGCCCGGTGACGTAGGCCTCCGTACGCTCGTCGGCGGGGGCGGTGAAGATCGTCGCCGTCGTGTCGTACTCGACGAGCACCCCCCGCCGCGCGCTCCCCTGCTCGTCGACGTCGACGCTGAAGAACGCCGTCATGTCGGCCACGCGCGCCGCCTGCTGCATGTTGTGCGTGACGATCACGATCGTGTACTCGCGCTTGAGCTCGTGCATCAGGTCCTCGATGCGCGTCGTCGAGACCGGGTCGAGCGCCGAGGCCGGCTCGTCCATGAGGATGACGTCCGGCTCGACCGCCAAGGCGCGGGCGATGCACAGCCGCTGCTGCTGGCCGCCGGAGAGGTCGAGCGCCGGCCGCCGTAGCCGGTCCTTCACCTCCTCCCAGAGCGCGGCTCGCCGGAGCGCGCGCTCGACGCGCTCGTCCAAACCGTCCTTGCGCCCGAGCACGCGGGGGCCGAAGGCGACGTTGTCGTACACCGACTTCGGGAACGGGTTCGGCTTCTGGAAGACCATCCCGATCCGCCGCCGCACCTCCACCGGATCGACGTCGGGGGCGTACAGGTCCTGGCCGTGGTAGAGGACCCGGCCGCTCACGACCGCGCCCGGGATGAGGTCGTTCATCCGGTTGAGGCAGCGGATGAGCGTGCTCTTGCCGCACCCGGAGGGGCCGATGAAGGCGGTGACGGTGTTGCGGTAGACGTCCAGGGAGACGTCCTCGATCGCGACGACGCTCCCGTAGCGGACGGTGAGGCCCGCGATGCTGAACACCTTCTCACGGCGCTCGAGCTCGGCGCGCTCGGGGGCGCCCACCCTCGCCTGGGCGAGCCGTCTCCCCGCGAGCGGAGGCGCCTGCATGTCGAAGCTCACCAGCGGCTCCGGTAGCGGTTGCGGAGGAGGATGGCGGCCGCGTTCATCCCGAGCACGATCACGAGCAGGACGATCGCGCCGGCGGCCGCGATCGTCTGGAAGGCGGGGTCGGGGAGCCGCACCCACTGGTAGATCTGGATGGGGAGCGCCGTGTACGGCGTGAGCAGGCCCGGGTCGAAGGCGACGAAGATCGTCGCTCCCACCATCAGCAGGGGCGCCGTCTCCCCCACCGCGCGGGAGAGCGCGAGGATCGCGCCCGTCGCGATGCCCGGGATCGCCGCCGGGAGCACCTGCCGCCAGACGACCTGCCACCGGGTCGCGCCGAGCGCGAACGCGCCCTGCCGGATCGAGTCGGGGACGGCGCGGATCGCCTCGCGGGCGGCGACGACGACCGTCGGCAGCACGACGAGGGAGAGGATCAGCGCGCCCGCGAGCAGCACCCGCCCCAGCCCGATCCCGCGCACGATGAAGGCGAGGCCGAGGATGCCGTACACGATCGAGGGCACCGCGGCCAGGTTCTGGATGTTGACCTCGATCAGCCGGTTCCACCAGCGCGACGGGTCGGCGTACTCCTCGAGGTAGATCGCGGTCAGGATCCCGAGCGGGACGGAGAGCGCGAGCACGAGCAGGCCCAGGTACAGCGTGGCGAGGATGGCCGGCCGGCCGCCCGCCTCCTCCGGGAGCGTGGAGGGAGGGTTCGCGAGCAGCTTGGGCTCGAGCGCGGGCCACCCGGTGAGGACGATGTCCACGAGGAGGACGGCGAGCGTCCCGAACGCGGCGAGCATGGACAGGGCGAGCGCCGCCCGGAACAGCCGGTTCGGCCACACGCGCCGGCCCCGGCCGGAGCGGAGCAGGGAAGCCGCGGGGCTCATTCGTACACCTCCCGGTACCGGCGCACGAGCCTGATCGAGACCAGGTTCATGGCCAAGGTGAGCACGAAGAGGGCGGCGCCGACGGCGAAGATCGTCTTGTACTCGATCGACCCCGTCGGGACGTCCCCGAACCCGGTGGCGCCGATGAACGCCGTCATGGTCGCGATCGGCTCGCGCGGGTCGAGCGTGAGCTGGGCGAGCTGGCCGCCGGCGATGAGCACGATCATCGTCTCCCCCACCGCCCGCGAGAGCCCGAGCACGAACGCGGCGACGATCCCGGAGATCGCGGCGGGGAGGACGATCCGCGTCGAGACCTGCAGCTTGTCCGCGCCGAGGGCGTAGCCGCCCTCGCGCAGGTCGCGCGGCACGGCCGCCATCGCGTCCTCCGAGAGCGAGGCGACGGTGGGGACGAGCATGATCCCGAGCACCAGGCTCGCGGAGAGCGCGTTGAACACGTCCACCTGGACCCCGAGGTCGCGTAGCAGCGGGGTGACGAACGTGAGCGCGAAGTAGCCGAGGACGACGGTGGGCACGGCGGCGAGGATCTCGAGCACGGGCTTGAGCAGGCCGCGGGCACGGCCGCTCGCGTACTCGCTCAGGTAGACGGCGACGCCGAGCCCGACCGGGAAGGCGACCGCGCCGGCGAGGAGGGAGATCAGGAACGTTCCCAGCACGAGCGGGAGGACGCCGAACTCGCCGTCCAGGAAGAGCGGCGTCCACGTCGTCCCGGTCACGAACTCGAGCACGCTCACCTCGCGGAAGAACTCGACCGCGGGCACGAGAAGGGAGACGACGATCCCGGCCGTCGTCAGCACCGACACGGCCGCCGCGAGCAGGAGCAGCGCCTGCGCGGTCGCCTCACCGACGCGGACCCGTCTCCGCGGAAGCGCGGGCGCGGCGCCGGCGAGCGCGGTCGGGGGCGCCGCCATCAGCGGCGGGCGCCCTCGGGCGCTCGCTGGGGGCGCTCCCCCGACACGAGATCGGCCTCCCCGTCCATCGCCCGCGAAGTCTTCCCGCCCGTGGTCTCGCGCCGGGCCGCCGGCCGGTGAAGACGTGGTGAAGGTCTGGTGATCCCGTCAGGCGGGCGGCGGGAAGAGACAGCGGATCTCGAGCCCGGCCCCGCGCGCGCCGCGGGCCTCGACGCTCCCCCCCGCCTGCGCCACGACGTGCTTGACGATGGCGAGCCCGAGGCCCGTGCCCCGCGAGGCGCGCGCCCGGTCGGCGCGGTAGAAGCGCTCGAAGAGCCGCGGCAGCTCGGCCTCGTCCACGCCGATCCCGTCGTCGCGCCCGGTGAGGACGACCGAGCCGTCGGGGCCGCGGACGGCGGAGAGGGTGAACGTCGCGCCGGGCCCGGCGTAGCGGATGGCGTTCTCGGCGAGGTTGCGGGCGAGCACGCGGAGCATCCGCGGCCGCACCGCGAGCTCGACGTCCGGCTCCGCCTCCAGGCGCAGGCCGACGCCGGCGCGGGCCGCCCGCTCCGCGAGCTCGTCCAGCACCTCTTGGAGCACCGGTCGCACGGGGGAGGCGCCGAGCGAGACCACGCGCGCCCCCGACTCGAGCTCGGAGAGGAAGAGCACCTCGTCGATCAGCTCCGCGATCTGCTCCACCTCGCGCCGCGCCTGCTCGAGCAGCGCCTCCACGTCCTCCCCCGGCAGGGCCGCCGTCTCGAGCAGCGTCAGCAGCCGCGCGAGCGGGGTGCGAAGCTCGTGGGAGACCGCGGCGGTGAAGCCGGCGCGGAGCTCCTCGTAGGCGGCGAGGTCGCCTTCGCGCGAGAGGTAGACGAGCCGCTCCCGCCGGCCGTCCACCTCGAGAGGGACGACGTACAGCGTCGTCCCCCGGGCGCCGGAGAGGAGGTCGGGCGGCAGCGGCTCCCCTTCCCGCAGCCCCTCCACCGTCTGCCGGGCGCGCCGGCTCGCGAGAAGCACCCGGTCGTCCTCGTCGAGGACGACGACCGCCTCCCGGCTCTCCTCGACGAGCAGCCGGCCGCGGATCGCGTCGGCCTCCATCCCACCTCGTTCTAACAGAAGCCTTGCGCAACGCTTGCGCGGCCCTCATCCCCTCCACATCCGGATCGGGGTGAATCCCCTTCGTCTCCCGAGGAAAGGAGGACGGATGAGCATGAGAGGGCTTTCCCTGGCCGCGGCGGCGGTCGGGGTGCTCGCGCTCGCGACCGCGGCGGTCGCGGCCGTCGTCGTCGGGACGTCGGGAAGCGACGTCCTGCGCGGCAGCGCCGAGGCGGACGAGATCCGGGCGCTCGCCGGCAACGACGTGGTGTACGCGGGCGCGGGGAACGACGTGGTGCGGGCGGGCTCGGGCCACGACGCCGTACGCGCGGGGGCCGGCGACGACACCGCCTACGGCGGCCCGGGCGCGGACGACGTCGGGGGCGGCGACGGGGACGACCGTCTGGCCGGGGGGTCCGATCCGGACTGGGTGCGCGGCGGGGAGGGCTCCGACCGCGCCTCGGGAAACCGCGGGAACGACCTCGTCGCCGGAGGCCCGGGGAACGACTCGCTGTACGGCGGCTTCGGCGCCGACCGGGTCTACGGCGGCGACGGCAACGACGAGCTGCACGCCCTCGCCGCGGACGGGCAGGCCGACCTGCTCGAGTGCGGCCCCGGGGAGGACACGGCCTTCGTGCGCCGCAGCGAGCGCCCGCGCACGCGTCTCGTCGGCTGCGAGACCCTCCATCTCGTGGTCGAGCTGACCGCCGAGCAGGAGGAGGGGGCGAACGCGGACGCGGACGCGGAGGCGGAAGGCTAGCGGCGCCGCCGTTCACCACCCGGTTACCGCCCGCTCACCGCCCTGCGGCCCCCGCCGATCCCGGGGGCCGCAATCATTCCCGGCGTGGCCAAGGTCCTGATCGTCGAGGACGACGAGATCATCGCCCGCGGCATGGCGCGGCACCTGGAGGCCGCCGGCTTCGACGCGGTCGCGGTGGCGAACGGTGAGACGGGGCTCGCCCGGCTCCGCTACGAGCGGCCCGACGTGTGCGTGCTCGACCTGATGCTGCCCGGGGTGGACGGGTGGAGGCTGATCGAGCAGGCGCGCGCCGAGGGGATCGGCACCCCGATCGTCGTCGTCTCCGCCCGTGGCACCGAGCACGACCGGGTGCACGCGCTCGAGCTGGGGGCGGACGACTACCTGGTCAAGCCGTTCTCGATGAGGGAGCTCGCCGCGCGCGTGCGCGCGGCGGCCCGCCGCGGCGTGCGCGCGGCCGAGCCGCGCCGCGGGGACGCGATCGAGATCGAAGAGCTCCGCCTCGATCCGGACGAGGTGCAGGCGTTCGTGGACGGCCGGAGCGCCGAGCTGACGCCCACCGAGTTCCGCCTCCTGTACACGCTCGCGCGCGAGCGGGGGCGGGTGCTCACCCGCGACGAGCTGCTCCAGCGCGTGTGGGGGCGCCGCGCCACCCACCGCGACCGCACGGTGGACGTGTTCGTGCGCAAGCTGCGCGAGAAGGTCGACCGCCGCGCCTCCCGGCACGAGTTCATCCACACCCGCTACGGCGTCGGCTACAAGCTCGACCCGCAGCCGAAGGGCAGCCGGCCCGCCTAGCCGGGGCGCGGCGCGGTCGGCAGGAGGGGGAGCGCGCCTCCGCGGGCGCGCAGGAGGGCCGCGGCCGCGCTCCCGCGCTCGTCCCAGACGAGCGCCCGCTCCGGCGCGAGGCGGAGCGCGACGTCGTCGGAGGCGAGGAACGCGCGCACCGGCGGCTCGTCCCAGCACGCCGGATCGACGTAGCGCCGGTGCACCCGGGCCACGAGCGGCCGCGCCGCCGCGCCGCGCACCACCTCCGCCCTGCCCGTGAGCAGGGCGCCGCACACCTCGTAGCCAGCGCGCGAGTCGTGCACGACCAGGCTCGCGCGCGGGTCGCGCTCCAGGTTGCGCACCTTGCGGCTCCGCGAGCCGGTGGCGAGGAGCACGGCCCCCTCCTCGGCGGCGAACCACATCGGCACGGCGTGGATCCAGCCCTCGTCGTAGGTGGCGAGGACGCAGACGAGCCGCGCCGCGAGCAGCTCGCGCAGGAGCGGATGGCGGAGCGCGTCCCCGCCGCGCAGGTGGGAGCTCGGGGCCGGCTCGGCCACGGGCGAACGATACGCCCGCTCCCGGGAGCGATGCCGCTATCCTTAATGAGGCTAATGATTAGGAAGGTTACGGTTCATCCCGAGCTCGTCGCCGAGCGGCTGCGGCCGGTCCTCCTCCGCCTCGCCCGCGAGCTGCGCAAGGAGACCGAGCAGCTCGGCGTGACGGCGCGGCAGGCGACCCTGCTCTGGCTCGTCAAGCGCAGCCCGGGCCTCTCGCTCGCCGAGCTCGCCGCCGAGGAGGGCATCTCCGCCCCGGCCCTCTCCGGCCACGTCGACCGCTTGGAGCGCGCGGGCCTCCTCGCACGCATCCGCTCCAGCGAGGATCGGCGCCGGGTGGGCCTCGAGCTCACCGAGGATGGCGCGCGGCTGCTGCGCCGGATCCGGGCCCGGAGAACGACCTGGCTCGCCTCCCGCCTGCGTGCGCTCGCGCCCGCGGAGCTGGAGGCGGTGGACGCCGCCGTGCCGGCGCTCGAGCGGCTCCTTGCCGAGGAGGGATCGGCGTGACGGCGCTCCTCGTCGCGCTCCGCGCGCGCACCTTCCGCAGCCTCCGCCGGCACCGCAACTACCGCATCTTCTTCTACGGCCAGCTCGTCTCGCTCGCGGGGACGTGGATGCAGAACGTCGCCCTCGCCTGGCTCGTCATCGAGCTCTCCCGCTCTCCGCTCGCCGTCGGCGCGCTCGCCTTCTGGCGCTTCGTCCCCTTCACGCTCTTCGGGCTGGTGGCGGGGGTCCTCGCCGACCGCTTCGAGTCGCGGCGGCTCGTCATGGCGACGCAGGGTGCGGCGATGGCGGTCTCGGTCGCGCTCGCCCTCGTCGCCCTGACCGGGACCGCCACCCTCCCCGTCGTCTACGCGCTCGCCGCGCTCGGGGGCGCCGCGCTCGCCTTCGACGCCCCCGGGCGCCAGGCGCTCACCTTCCAGATGGTGGGGCCGCGGTCCTTGCCGAACGCGGTCGCCCTCAACGCGGGCCTCTTCAACGGCTCGCGCGTGGTCGGGCCCGCGATCGCCGGGTTCGTGATCGCGGCCGCGGGCACAGGGATCTGCTTCGTCCTGAACGCGCTCAGCTTCCTCGCCGTGCTCGCCGCCCTCGCCCGGATCCGCCCCGAGGAGCTGCACCCGGTGGAGCGCGACCCGTCCGCGCGCCTCCTCGACGGGACGCGGCGCGCCCTCGTCTTCGCGCTGCGCGACCCGCTGCTGCGCGCGCTGCTCGCGACCGTGACCGTGATCAGCACCGTCGGCTTCAACTTCCACGTCCTCGTCCCCCTGCTGGCGGCCGACACGCTGCACGTGGGCCCGGAGGGGCTCGGCCTGCTCTCCGCCTCGTTCGGCGTCGGCGCGCTCGCCGGCGCGCTCGCCACCGCCACCCTCCGGCAGGCGACCTGGAGCCTCTTCGCCGCGGGGGCCGCCGGCTTCGGGGTCCTCGCGCTCGCGCTCGCCCCCGTCCGCGACCCGCTGCTCGCGGGCGTCCTCCTGCTCGCGATCGGCGTCTCCTTCACCCTCTTCACCGCGAACGCGAACGCGCTCGTGCAGCTCGCGGCGCCCGACCGCCTGCGCGGGCGGATGATCGGCCTCTACCTCTTCGGCTTCGTCGGCCTCGCCCCGCTCGGCGGGCTGCTCGCGGGCTGGCTGGCCCACCTGGGCGGGACCGCGCTCGCCTTCTCCGTCGCCGGCGCGACCTCGCTCCTCACGATCGCCGCCGCGAGCGCGAGCCGCGCCCGCGCCCAGGCCCTCGACCCGGCCGCCGTCCCGCGCTCCTGAGCCCGGCGTCCGCCCGGCGACGTTGTCACGATCCGCCCGTGGACGTCTACCGCACGCCGGACGAGCGCTTCGCCGGCCTCGCCGGCTACCCGTTCGAGCCCCGCTACTTGGAGCAGGAGGGCCTCCGTCTGCACTACGTGGACGTGGGCTCGGGCCGCCCGCTCGTCCTGCTGCACGGGGAGCCGACCTGGTCCTTCCTCTACCGGGCGATGATCCCCCGCCTGGCCGGCGCGGCGCGCGTGCTCGCGCCCGACTACTTCGGGTTCGGGCGCTCGGACAAGCCGACCCGCGTCGAGGACTACTCCTACGACTTCCACTACCGCTCGCTCGAGCGCTTCGCGGAGGCGCTCGACCTGCGCGAGGCGACGCTCGTGGTGCAGGACTGGGGCGGGCCGATCGGCTTTCGGCTCGCGGTCGAGCGGCCGGAGCGCGTGGCGGCCCTCGTCGTGCTCAACACCTGGATCGGGGCCGGCCGGGCGCCCTCGCCCGAGTGGCTGCGCTTCCGGGACTTCGTGCGCCGAGTAGGGGCGGAGCTGCGGCCCGGGCAGCTCGTCCGGATCTCGTGCCCGAGCGGCCTGGACGACGCCGCGGTCGCGGGCTACGACGCCCCCTTCCCCGTGCCGGAGGCGAAAGCGGGCGTGCTCGCCTTCCCCGAGCTCGTGCCGACCGAGCTCGACCACCCCTCGGCGCCGGCCATGCTCGAGGTCCGGGAGGCCCTCCGCCGCTGGGAGCGGCCGGCGCTCGTCCTCTTCTCCGACGCCGACCCGATCTTCGGCCGGCAGGCGGCGCTCGACCTCGCCTCGCTGCTTCCCGGCGCGGGGCCGCCGGAGACCGTTCGCGGCGCCGGCCACTTCCTGCAGGAGGAGCGCGGCCCGGAGATCGCCGAACGGGTGCTCCGCTTCCTCGCCGAGGCGTGAGCCACGGGCGGCGCGGCCGGCTCAGCCCTCGACGACCCAGGTGTCGCCCGAGCGCAGGAGCGCGGCCAGGTCGCCCTCGCCTCGCTGCGCGCGCGCCGTCTCCAGCTGCTCCGCCATCAGATCGTCGTAGACCGGCCGCGCCACGCTGCGGAAGACCCCGAGCGGGACCGCGCCGTCCGTCTCCCAGGTGAGGCGGGAGAGCGCGAAGGCGAGGCTCGGCTCCCGGTGCCCCGCGTCGTGCACGAGCAGCGCCTGCTCGCCCACCTCGGCCACCTCCACCACCCGCGCGGAGCCGTCCGCATCCTGCACGACCCCCTTCTCCATCTCCGCGCCGAAGCGGATCGGCTCCCCGTGCCGCAGGTAGATGCGGTTCTCCTTCTCCTCGCGCGCGTAGTCGAAGGCGCCGTCGTTGTAGATGTTGCAGTTCTGGAGGATCTCCACGAACGCCGCCCCGCGGTGCCGGGCGGCCTCCCCGAGCACCTCCGTGAGCCCCTTCTTGTCGGTGTCGATCGCGCGCGCCACGAACGTCGCCTCCGCCCCGATCGCGACCGAGATCGGGTTGAAGGGGTGGTCGAGGGAGCCCATCGGGGTCGACTTGGTCACCTTGCCGAGCTCGGAGGTCGGCGAGTACTGCCCCTTCGTGAGCCCGTAGATCCGGTTGTTGAACATGAGGATCCGGAGGTTCACGTTCCGGCGCAGGGCGTGGATGAGGTGGTTGCCGCCGATGGAGAGCGCGTCCCCGTCGCCGGTCACGACCCAGACGGAGAGGTCGGGGCGGGTCACCGCCAGCCCGGTCGCGATCGCCGGCGCGCGCCCGTGGATCGCGTGCATCCCGTACGTGTTCATGTAGTAGGGGAAGCGCGCGGCGCACCCGATCCCGGAGACGAAGACGATGCGCTCGCGGGGGATGCCGAGCTCGGGCATGAACGCCTGGATCACGTTCAGGATCGCGTAGTCGCCGCAGCCCGGGCACCAGCGGACCTCCTGGTCGGACTTGAAGTCCTTGGCCGTCAGCTGCAGGAGGTCGCCGTTGCGTCTCATGCGTCCACCAGCGCCGTGATCGCGCCCTCGAGCTCGTCCGCCCGGAAGGGCCGGCCTCGCACCTTGTTGTAGCCGACCGCGTCCACGAGGAACTCGGCGCGCAGGAGGAGCCGCAGCTGCCCCAGGTTGATCTCCGGCACGAGCACCTTCCGGTAGCGGCGGAGGACCTCGCCCGTGTTGCGCGGGAAGGGGTTCAGGTAGTGGAGGTGCGCGTGCGCCACCTTGCGCCCGCTCTCCCGGACGCGCCGCACGGCCGCCCCGATCGCCCCGTAGGTCGAGCCCCAGCCGACGACGAGCGTGTCCGCCTCCCCGTCCGGGTCGTCCACCGCGAGCTCCGGGATGTCGGCGGCGATGCCGGCGACCTTCGCCGCCCGCAGCCGCACCATCAGGTCGTGGTTCTCCGGGTCGTAGGAGACGTTCCCCGTCTCGTGCTCCTTCTCCAGCCCGCCGATCCGGTGCTCGAGCCCGGGCGTGCCCGGGATCGCCCACGGCCGGGCGAGCGTCTCCGGGTCGCGCTTGTAGGGGAGGAAGCGGTCGCCGTCGTTGGGCTCGGTCGCAAGCTCGGTCGAGATGTCGGGGAGGGAGGCGACGTCGGGGATCAGCCACGGCTCCGAGCCGTTCGCCAGGTAGGCGTCGGAGAGCAGGAACACGGGGGTGCGGTACTTGAGCGCGATGCGCGCCGCCTCGATCGCCATCTCGAAGCAGCTCGCCGGCGAGGAGGCGGCGAGCACGGGCACCGGCGACTCCGAGTTGCGCCCGTAGAGGACCATGAGCAGGTCGGCCTGCTCCGGCTTCGTGGGCATACCCGTGGAGGGCCCCGCCCGCTGGATGTCGACGATCAGGAGCGGGAGCTCGAGCGCGACCGCGAGCCCGACCGTCTCCGACTTGAGCACGATGCCGGGGCCGGCCGAGGTGCAGACGCCGAGCGCGCCGCCGAACGCGGCGCCGAGCGCGGCCCCCGCGGCCGCGATCTCGTCCTCGGCCTGGAAGGTGCGCACCCCGAAGTGCTTGAGCGCGGCCAGCTCCTCGAGCACGCCCGAGGCGGGGGTGATCGGGTACGCGCCGAGGAAGAGCGGCAGGCCGGAGAGCCTGCTCGCCGCGATCAGGCCGTAGGAGAGGGCGGTGTTCCCGGACACCTGCCGGTAGACGCCGGGGCGCAGCCGGGCGGGCGCGACCTCGTACTGGACGGCGAAGTCCTCCGAGGTCTCGCCGTAGTTCCAGCCGGCCTTGAACGCGCGCGTGTTCGCCTCCACGATCTCGGGCCGGCGCGCGAACTTGCGCTCGATGAAGGCGAGCGTGCCTTCGACCGGCCGGTTGTAGAGCCAGGACATGAGCCCGAGCGCGAAGAAGTTCTTCGAGCGCTCCGCCTCCCGCGGCGTGATCCCCTCGATCCCCTTGAGCGCCTCCACCGTCATCGAGGCGAGCGGCACCTCGTGCACGTGGTAGTCGGCGAGGGAGCCGTCCTCGAGCGGGTTGGACGCGTACCCCGCCTTCTGCAGGTTGCGCTCCGTGAACGCGTCCGTGTTGACGATGATCGTGCCGCCCTTGGCGAGGTCGCCGAGGTTCACCTTGAGCGCCGCCGGGTTCATGGCCACGAGCACGTTCGGCTGGTCGCCCGGGGTGAGGATGTCGTGGTCGGCGAAGTGGAGCTGGAAGCCGGAGACGCCCGGAAGGGAGCCGGCCGGGGCGCGGATCTCCGCTGGGAAGTCGGGCAGCGTCGCCAGGTCGTTCCCGAAGAGCGCGGTCTCGCTCGTGAACCGGTCGCCCGTCAGCTGCATCCCGTCGCCCGAGTCGCCGGCGAAGCGGATGACGACGCGCCCGAGCCGCTCGACGGGCTTCGCCCTCGTCATGGTCTAGGTATAGCTGACCCGGAGGCCGCGAGCGCGGCCCGGGCGGGCGCTCAGCCGCGGGCCGCGCCCCGCGCGGGCCGGCCGTCGCGAAGCCACGCGGAGACGAGGGCGGCGAGCAGGCAGAGGACGGCGGCCACGAGGAAGACGCGGCTGAAGACCGCCGTCGCCGCCTCCACGACCACCGTCCGGTAGCGCTCCAGGCGGGCCTCGTAGGAGGCCTCGCTCTCGCCGGGCCGGCGGAGGGGGAGCGAGGTGCCGGCGACCCTCCGGTCGAACTCGGCCAGGCCCCAGGTGGTGAGCGCCGCCAGGGCGACGGTCATGCCCACCATGCGCGAGACGGTCAGGGAGGCGGCCGCGGTCGCCTCGTGCCCGCCGCGGGCGACCGAGAGCGCGGAGGCGGCGAAGGGCGCGAGCACGAGGCCGAAGCCGATCCCGGTCAGCGCGAGGTCGAGCGTCAGCCAGGGCTCCCCGGTGGACGCGTCCCAGCGCGAGAGCCGCACGAAGCCGAGCGTGCACGCCACCATCCCCGCGGCCCCGACCGCGGGCACCCCGACGCGCGCCGCGAGCCAGCCGCCGGCGAGCGCGCCGACGGGGATGAGGGCCGTGAGCTGGAGCAGCGTCAGCCCGCCCGCCGTCGCGGAGCGCTCGAGTACGACCGTCGCGAAGAGGGGAACCTCGACCAAGGCGACGATCAGCGCCGAGCCCGCGAGCAGGCTGGCGGCGTTCGCCGAGGCGAACGGGCGCGCGCGAAGCAGCCGCGGGGGAAGGAGCGGGTCGGGCGAGCGCCGCAGCCGCAGGCCGAGGGCGCCGCCGAGGGCGGCGGCGGCCGCGAGCAGCCAGGGGCGGTCGCCGAGGGTCTCGCCGGCGAGGCCGACGGTGAGGCAGACGAGCGCCCCGGCCGCGAGCGCGCCCGCGAGCACGTCCACCCGGCCGGGCGCGGGCGGCGGGACGCGGAGCGCCGGCCAGGCGAGGGCGAGGAGCAGGACGACGAGCGGGAGGTTGAGCCAGAACACCCAGCGCCAGCCGGCCGCCTCGAGGACCCCTGCGCCGTAGAGCGGGCCGAGCACCGCGCCCGCCTCCGCCGCGCCGGCGACGAGCCCGAGCGCGAGCAGGCGCTCCCGGCCGTGGAAGAGGATCGCGGCGGCGGCCAAGGCGACCGGTACCAGGCCTCCCCCGCCCACCGCCTGCACGCTGCGCGCGGCGACGAGCGGCCACAGGCCGTCCGCGAGCGCCGCCCACAGCGAGCCAGCGGCGAAGAGCGCGCAGGAGACGGCGAAGAGCGGTCGCAGGCCGCGCACGTCCGCCGCCCGCGCGAGCAGGGGGAGCACGGCGGTGTACCCGAGCAGGTACGCGTTCACGATCCAGGCGGCGTCGTCCAGGTGCGTGATGGGGACGCGGAAGTCGCGCACGACCTGCGGGAGGACGGTGACGACCACTGTCTGGTCGAGGCCGGAGAGGAAGACCCCTCCCGCGAGCGCGGCGAGCGCAAGGCGCCTGGCTCCGAGCCGGGGAGCCGGCGGGGCGGGCGCGGCTACCCCGCCACCTCGGGCTTCTCGATCCGCACCGGCTCGTCGAACCGCGACACGTCCACGGTGCGGACGACGTCCTCGGGCTCGCCCTCCGCGACCGGCCCCTCGACCCGGAGCCGGCGCAGGAGGAAGTCCTCGCTGCCGACCCAGAGCTCGACGGGGACGCGCCGCCCGCTCGGCTCGACGGCGAGGAGCGGGCTCACGTCGCGCGCCGACGCCGTCGCGGTGAGGCGGTAGGCGTCGACTCCGCCCACCTGCTCGGTCCCGGCGAGCTCGAGGTCCTCGAGCGCCCGCATGACGGCGAGCACGCCCCGCGCCGGATCGAAGTAGTCGAGCGGGCTGGTGGCGATCTCGAGCCTGCGCCAGCGGCCGGTCAGGGGGTCCTTGAGGAAGTCGTCCTCGCCGACGATGACGAGCTCGGACTCGAGGGCGATCCCGCCGAAGGTGCCGGAGAAGGAGGCGCGCACGCGGTCGGGGACGACCACGTCCCCTTCGGCCTTCTCGATGCGGAGGCCGGCGCCCTGAAGCGGCGCCTGCCCCAGGTCGAGCGCGAAGTGGAAGCTCTTCACCTCGCCGGTGCGCTCGACCGCGCGCGCCACGATCTCCGCGGCGGAGAGCTCGGCCTCGCCGCCTCCGCCCCCGCAGCCTGCGAGGAGCAGCGCGAGGATCCCGCCGAGCGCGAGCAGCCGCATGTCGCAAGTCTCGCAAACCGCGCCGCGGCCGCGCTGCGGCCGCGGCGCTGCGTCCTGCTCTACGCGATCGCGACGACGTTCGCCGCCTCGGGCCCCTTGGCGCCCTGGCGCGGCTCGAACTCGACGCGGCCGCCCTCGCTCAGGCTCCGGTAGCCCTCGCCGACGATGCTGCTGAAGTGGACGAAGAGGTCCTTCGTTCCCTCGTCCGGGGTGATGAACCCGTAGCCCTTCGCGTCGTCGAACCACTTGACGGTTCCGCTTGCCATATCTCACACCTCCCTCGGAAGCTCACGAACGATGAGGAAGGCGCACAACGCGCGAACCGCACTCGCTCTGACTGACCGCGGCACTGTAGCAGCCCGCGCGGGCCGCGCCGGGCGGGGCTACGCGCCGCCGCCCCCGCTCTCGCCGGCCCTCGCGCCGGGCACAACCCCGGCCTCGTGCGCCTTCGGCGGGCCGGGGCGCGCGGCCACGGCCAGGCCGGCGGCGGCCCAGACGACGACGGCCAGCCAGTGGACGCCGATCACGTCGGTCTGCAGGGCGAGCAGGAGGACGGCGGCGAGCGAGGCGGCCACCCAGGGGGCGCGGCGCCAGAGCGCGCGCAGGAGCGCCGCCCCGAAGAGCAGGAAGGCGGCCGCCCCGGCGAGCCCGGCGTCCACGCCGAGCTCCGTGTAGGTGGACTCGCCCGCCTTGATCTCGACGCCCGTCCGCTTCGCGACCACCCCCGCGTTCCCGAGCCCGTACCCCTGCGGGTGCCGGAGGACGGTCGCCACCCCCTCCCGCAGGTTGCGCAGGTGGCTGCGCGTCGAGGCCTCGGAGCCGGAGAAGGGGTCGCCGCTCGCGCCCGGGTTGCGCTGCGCGTTCTCCCGCTGCCACTCGAGCTCCGCCTGCGTGTAGCTCGTCGCGGGGGCGAGCGCGGGGTAGGCGGCGAGGAACGCCGCCCCGAGGGCCGCCGCGCCCACGGCGAGAGCGGCGGGCGCCGGCCGACGGCCCGCCAGGGCGAGGACGAGGAGCCCGGCGACGAGCGCGAGCAGGGCGGCTCGCGTGTGCGTGTAGAGGAGGGCGACGAAGAGGAGCGCGGCGAGCGGCGGCCACCACCAGCGGAGCGGCCGCGCGGCCACGTACAGGAGCGCGACGAGGAACGCGTACGCGCTCGCGAGCGGGGAGAGGAACGTGGAGACGAGGCGCCGCAGCGGGTGCTCCTCGTCGCCCGTGTTGTAGACCCAGTTCTCGGGGAGCCCGGAGAGGCCCTGGTAGTCGAGGCCGAGCTGCTCCCGGTACCAGCCGGGGACGCCCGACCGCCGCCAGGAGTCCAGCGAGACGAGGGCCAGGTCGGCGAGGCCCACGAGGGCGACGAGCCCGGCCGTCAACGCGGCCGCGGCCCCGAGCCGCTCGCGCTCCGAGGAGGCTGGGGAGAGGAGCCGGCCGAGGGCGTACGCGGCCACGGGGAGGAGGTGGTGGCGGAGCGCGAGCAGCTCGCCGCGGCCGGTCGCCTCGCCGCCGAGGACCTCCTGGGGCAGGAGGGCGTAGAGACAGACGACGGCCGTGTAGACGAGGGCGAGCAGGTCGGGGAGGGTCGGCCGGAGCCGGCGCACGTTGCCGGCGGCGGCGAGCACGGCCGCGAGCAGGAGCGCCTCCTTCCAGGCGGCGGCGGCGTCCAGCGCCCGCCCCCGGAGGCCGAGCTCGAAGAGCTGCGCCATCAGCGCGTTGTGCAGCGCGAGCCCGACGACGAGGACGAGGAGAGCGCCGCCCGCGAGACGCTCGCCCCTAGTCAACGATCGCCACCAGGCTCAGGCCCAGGTTCACGATCCGCACCCGGCCGGGGAAGAGCGCGCGCAGCGCACGCGGGGAGAGGAGATGGATCTCCGCGCCGAGCTCCCGTCGGAGCGCCCGGTACGCGCGGTGGGCGACCGAGTCGGGAAGCCAGTGGACGAGCGGGAGGCGGGTGTGCACCTCGACCGGGAACCAGCGGTTGGGGGTGGCGATGAACGCCCGCCGCCCCACCCGGAGCGCCTCGCGCACGAAGCGCCGCTGCCGCTCGCGGTCGCCCACGTGCTCGAGCACCGCGTTCGAGAAGACGACGTCGAACTCCCCGTCCGCGAACGGGAGGTCGAGCGCGTCCCCCTGCACGTAGCGCACGCGCGGGTAGCGCGCGCGGAAGCGGCTGCCGTCGTGGAGGCCGAGCGCGGTGATCCGCTCCGGCCACGGGTAGCGCTCCTCGAAGAAGTTGAGGGTGGCGCAGCCCCCGCCCTCGCCGAAGCCGAGCTCGTCCGCGCCCACGTCCAGCACCGTCGTCTCCGGGGTCGGCTGGAGCTCCTCGAGGAAGAGCCGCAGCTTCCGCTCCCGGGAGCGCAGCGAGATCGCGTCGGCGAGGCCCACGGCCGGAAGTATCCGGGCCGGAGGGGCGGGTAGGTTCCCGCCGTGGCGGTCGAGACGGCGCTCCGCCCTCGCGGGCCCTACTCGCTTCGGCTCTCCGCCCGCGCGGAGGGCTGGCGCGCCGACCTGCCCGGCGGCCGCTGGGCGCTCGCCCGGCAGGCGCCGGACGGCCGCGTCCTCGTCTCCGCCTCGTGCGAGCGCGCGGTCGAGGAGGCCCGCTTCCTGCTCGCGCTCGAGGACGACACCTCGGCGTTCCACCGCCGCTTCGCCCGCGACCCCCTGCTCGGGCCCGCCACCCGCCTCCTGCCCGGCCTGCGCCCGCTGCGCACGGCGACCGTCGCCCACGCGGCGGTCCGCGCCGTCTGCGGCCAGCTCGTCCAGGCCCGGC